>NZ_JBJQJA010000006.1:0-304422 GCF_046487665.1 Escherichia sp. WS1152
GAATTACGTGTTCACTCTTGAGACTTGGTATTCATTTTTCGTCTTGCGACGTTAAGAATCCGTATCTTCGAGTGCCCACACAGATTGTCTGATAAATTGTTAAAGAGCAGTGCCGCTTCGCTTTTTCTCAGCGGCGCGGGGTGTGCATAATACGCTTTCCCGCTACAGAGTCAAGCATTTATTTTTGCTTTCTCTGTCGGAATTCTCAGGAGAACCCCGCTGACCCGGCGGCGTGTTTGCCGTTGTTCCGTGTCAGTGGTGGCGCATTATAGGGAGTTATTCCGGCCTGACAAGCGAAAAATATAAAAACTTTATCGTTCGCTCACTTTTCAGGCAAAACATCTTAAATATAGTCTTTTCCGTCTAACTTATAGACAAAAACGAGCCCCGAAGGGCTCGTTTTATCATTTACTGGACGGCGACAATCCGGTCTTCATTAACTTCCAGGCGAATCACTTTACCCGGAACCAATTCACCAGACAGTATTTGCTGTGCCAGCGGGTTTTCGATCTGCTGCTGAATTGCACGTTTCAGAGGACGTGCACCATAGACCGGATCGTAACCGTTCTCGCTCAGCAGTTTCAGCGCCTCGTCAGAAATGTGGATTTCATAACCACGTTCTTCCAGACGTTTATACAGACGTTTCAACTGAATCTGCGCAATCGACGCAATGTGCTGTTCACCCAGCGGATGGAAGACCACCACTTCATCGATACGGTTAATGAATTCCGGACGGAAGTTATGGCTAACCACACCGAGCACCAGCTCTTTCATGTGCGCATAATCCAGTTCACCGAAGCGTTCCTGAATCAAATCGGAACCGAGGTTAGAGGTCATAATGACAACCGTATTACGGAAGTCGACCGTTCTCCCCTGCCCGTCAGTCAGACGCCCATCATCCAGTACCTGCAACAGAATGTTGAAGACATCCGGATGCGCTTTTTCCACTTCATCCAGCAGGATAACGGAATACGGACGACGACGCACAGCTTCGGTCAGGTAGCCACCTTCTTCATAACCGACATATCCCGGAGGCGCACCAACCAGACGAGACACCGAGTGTTTCTCCATAAACTCGGACATATCGATACGGACCATCGCCTCGTCGCTATCAAACATAAAGTTCGCCAGCGCCTTACAAAGCTCTGTTTTCCCCACACCAGTTGGGCCGAGGAACAGGAATGAACCAATCGGGCGATTTGGATCCGCCAGCCCCGCACGGCTACGACGAATAGCGTTAGATACCGCATCAACCGCTTCGTTCTGACCAATTACGCGATGGTGCAGTTCTTGCTCCATACGCAGCAGTTTTTCGCGCTCGCTTTCCATCATGCGAGAAACCGGAATCCCCGTCCAACGCGCCAGCACTTCAGCAATTTCGGCGTCGGTCACTTTATTACGCAATAGACGCATAGTTTTGCCTTCGAGCTGCGTTGCGGCTTCCAGTTGCTTTTCCAGTTCCGGGATTTTGCCGTATTGCAGTTCAGACATCCGCGCCAGGTCCCCCACACGGCGAGCCTGTTCAATAGCGATTTTCGCCTGTTCCAGTTCCGCTTTAATGGTCTGCGTACCAGAAAGCGATGCCTTCTCTGCTTTCCACTCTTCTTCTAACTCGGAGTACTGACGTTCTTTGTCGCTCAGTTCTTCGTTGAGCATATCCAGGCGTTTTTTACTGGCTTCATCAGACTCTTTCATTAACGCCTGTTGTTCCAGTTTGAGCTGGATGATACGACGATCGAGTCGGTCGAGTTCTTCTGGTTTTGAGTCAATTTGCATACGAATGCTGGATGCTGCTTCATCGATCAGGTCGATAGCTTTATCCGGCAGCTGACGGTCAGCAATGTAGCGATGAGACAACGTCGCCGCTGCAACAATTGCCGGGTCAGTAATTTGCACATGGTGGTGCAATTCGTAACGTTCTTTCAGGCCACGCAGAATCGCAATGGTATCTTCAACAGAAGGCTCGGCAACAAACACTTTCTGGAAACGACGTTCCAGCGCAGCATCTTTTTCGATGTACTGGCGATATTCGTCAAGCGTAGTGGCACCTACGCAGTGCAATTCACCACGCGCCAGCGCCGGTTTCAGCATGTTTCCGGCGTCCATTGCGCCATCGGCTTTACCCGCGCCGACCATGGTATGTAATTCGTCGATAAACAGGATGACGTTGCCTTCCTGTTTGGCAAGATCGTTAAGCACGCCTTTTAAACGTTCTTCAAACTCACCGCGATATTTCGCCCCAGCCACCAGCGCGCCCATATCCAGCGCCAGTACCCGGCGGCCTTTCAACCCTTCCGGCACTTCGCCGTTGATAATACGCTGCGCCAGACCTTCAACGATGGCAGTTTTACCGACGCCGGGTTCACCAATCAGTACCGGGTTATTTTTAGTACGACGTTGCAGCACCTGAATGGTACGGCGAATTTCTTCATCACGACCAATCACCGGATCGAGTTTGCCCTGTTCGGCTCGTTCGGTAAGGTCGATGGTATATTTTTTCAAAGCCTGACGTTGGTCTTCAGCACCTTGATCGTTCACGCTTTCACCTCCACGCATTTGTTCAATCGCTTGAGTAATGTTGGCGGTGGTCGCCCCTGCTGCTTTCAGGATGTCGGCCAGCGTGCCGCGAGACTCAAGTGCCGCCAGAACGAACAGTTCTGACGAGATAAAGTTATCACCACGTTTTTGCGCCAGCTTGTCGCAAAGATTAAGAACGCGCACCAGATCCTGTGATGGCTGGACATCACCACCAGTACCTTCAACCTGCGGTAAACGATTTAATGCCTGATTGATATCTGTGCGCAACTGGCCAGCATTTATGCCAGCTGATGTTAACAAAGGACTAACCGACCCCCCTTCCTGATTCAGCAGGGCGCTCATTAAATGAAGTGGTTCGATGAATTGGTTGTCGTGCCCGAGTGCAAGTGATTGGGCATCGGCAAGAGCAAGCTGGAATTTATTAGTAAGACGATCCAGACGCATAACTCCTCCCATAACGGATCAAAGTTGCTACTGGAGATTAAATGAGGTCATCCCTCAATTATTCAAGGTTATTGACCAGATTAATGTGAAAAGAAAATCACGCGTACCGGATCGTCTTGATTCTTTAGGTTATATCAGCCAAATGAAACTTGCCATACGCCCGGTGGTCTTGTCGCGACGATAAGAGAAGAAAGTCTCATTTTCCGTATATGTACAACGGTCGCCGCCGAAAATTTGTTCAACACCAACGCTCGCCAGACGCTGCCGGGCAAGCAGATAAATATCCGCCAGATACTTATCACCATGCTGAATGAAAGCTGTACTCGCTTTGGCGTCTGCTGCCATAAACGCCTCGCGAACCTCCGCCCCCACTTCGAACGCGCGTGGACCAATTGCCGGCCCTAACCAGGCGAGAATATTTTCCGGATTATCAGCAAAACAGGAAACTGTCTCTTCCAGCACGCCTGCGCACAGTCCACGCCAGCCAGCATGAGCGGCGGCGACTTCCGTTCCCGCTCGATTGCAAAACAGCACAGGGAGGCAGTCGGCAGTCATCACTGCGCAAACCGTGCCAGGCGTATTGCTATAAGAGGCATCTGCTCGTTTTGAGGCATAAGGTTCGCCAGTAAGCTTAAGCACATCTTTGCCGTGTACCTGCTCAAGCCAGACCGGTTTAGAAGGCAAATTGCCCGCAGCAAAAAGTCGCTTGCGATTCTCCTCAACATGATCCGGGTTATCGCCACAATGGGCACCGAGGTTGAGCGAGTCATACGGGGGCAAGCTCACGCCGCCGATACGAGTAGAGCTACAAGCCGCAACACCTTTTGGCAGCGGCCACTGCGGGACAATCAGCTTACTCATAACCAGTCCACTTCATCCTTATGTTCTTCGAAATCGGCACGCATCGCCTCAATCAGCTCCACCATATCTTGTGGAATAGGCGCATGCCATTCCATTTCGATGCCGGAGATCGGATGATAAAGACGCAGCATGGTTGCATGAAGCGCCTGGCGGTCAAACTTACGCAGCGTGGAGATAAACGCTTCCGAAGCACCTTTTGGCGGACGCGGACGGCCACCATAAACCGGATCGCCCACCAGCGGATGAGTGATATGGGCCATATGCACGCGGATCTGGTGCGTACGTCCAGTTTCCAGACGCAACCGCAGACGCGTGTGCACACGGAAGTGTTCCATGATGCGATAGTGAGTCACCGCTGGTTTGCCCATCGGATGCACCGCCATGTGAGTACGTTTGGTCGGGTGGCGACTGATTGGCTCATCCACCGTACCGCCAGCGGTCATATGACCAATCGCCACCGCTTCGTACTCACGAGTAATTTCACGCCTTTGCAAAGATTCGACTAAACGCGTCTGAGCCGGAACGGTTTTTGCCACAACCATCAGGCCAGTGGTGTCTTTATCCAGACGATGGACGATGCCCGCACGCGGTACATCGGCAATAGGCGGATAATAATGAAGCAACGCATTCAGTACCGTGCCATCCGGGTTACCCGCGCCAGGATGAACCACCAGGTCGCGCGGTTTATTAATGACGATGATGTCTTCATCTTCATAGACGATATCCAGCGGGATATCCTGCGGTTCAAAACGCGCTTCTTCTTCAATCTCTGCGTTGATGGCAACCTGCTCGCCACCCAATACTTTTTCTTTCGGCTTATCACAAAGTTTGCCGTTAACCAGCACGCGCTGGTCGAGGATCCATTCTTTTATTCGCGAACGTGAATAATCCGGGAACATTTCGGCCAAAGCCTGATCTAAGCGTTGACCGAGTTGGTTTTCGGACACCGTTGCAGTGAGCTGTACTCGTTGTGCCATATATACTGCTTCTTCGTTTATCGTTGGGGTTTTACGGCTTTGCCGTTTAATATAGTGTGCTATTGTAGCTGGTCTTAACCGGGAGCAGGAACAGAGAATCTCCCGTATTACATTTTGAGGAAAGTCAAAACGTCATGACGCGCATGAAATATCTGGTGGCAGCCGCCACACTAAGCCTGTTTTTGGCGGGTTGCTCGGGGTCAAAGGAAGAAGTACCTGATAATCCGCCAAATGAAATTTACGCGACTGCACAACAAAAGCTGCAGGACGGTAACTGGAGACAGGCAATAACGCAACTGGAAGCGTTAGATAATCGCTATCCGTTTGGTCCGTATTCGCAGCAGGTGCAGCTGGATCTCATCTACGCCTACTATAAAAACGCCGATTTGCCGTTAGCGCAGGCTGCCATCGATCGTTTTATTCGCCTTAACCCGACCCATCCGAATATCGATTATGTCATGTACATGCGTGGCCTGACCAATATGGCGCTGGATGACAGTGCGCTGCAAGGGTTCTTTGGCGTTGACCGTAGCGATCGAGATCCTCAACATGCACGAGCTGCGTTTAGTGACTTTTCCAAACTGGTGCGCGGCTATCCAAACAGTCAGTACACCACCGATGCCACCAAACGTCTGGTATTCCTGAAAGATCGTCTGGCGAAATATGAATACTCCGTGGCCGAGTACTATACAGAACGTGGCGCATGGGTTGCCGTCGTTAACCGCGTAGAAGGCATGTTGCGCGACTACCCGGATACCCAGGCTACGCGTGATGCGCTGCCGCTGATGGAAAATGCATACCGTCAGATGCAGATGAATGCGCAAGCTGAAAAAGTAGCGAAAATCATCGCCGCAAACAGCAGCAATACATAACAGAAACCTGAAACACAAAACGGCAGCCCTTGAGCTGCCGTTTTTTTATTCTGTCAGTTGTGAAACTGAAGCGATTTAGTCACTATCGATCTCATCAAATATGGCTCGCTTTGAGATATTCCTCAAGTAAAAAAACACCTCTTCCTGCGATTTCTCACAAAAAAGATTCGTTGACAAAAAGTGACAAAATTATGAGATTTCCATCACACATTTTGACATCAGGAACGGTATGCTGAATTCACCAAGACGGGAAGACAAGAGGTAAAATTTATGACAATGAACATTACCAGCAAACAAATGGAAATTACTCCGGCCATCCGCCAACATGTCGCAGACCGTCTCGCCAAACTGGAAAAATGGCAAACACATCTGATTAATCCACATATCATTCTGTCCAAAGAGCCACAAGGGTTTGTTGCTGACGCCACAATCAATACACCTAACGGCGTTCTGGTTGCCAGTGGTAAACATGAAGATATGTACACCGCAATTAACGAATTGATCAACAAGCTGGAACGGCAGCTCAATAAACTGCAGCACAAAGGCGAAGCACGTCGTGCCGCAACATCGGTGAAAGACGCCAACTTCGTCGAAGAAGTTGAAGAAGAGTAGTCCTTTATATTGAGTGTATCGCCAACGCGCCTTCGGGCGCGTTTTTTGTTGACAGCGTGAAAACAGTACGGGTACTGTACTAAAGTCACTTAAGGAAACAAACATGAAACATACACCGTTTTTCTTCGCATTCTTTTTTACCTTCCCCTGAATGGGAGGCGTTTCGTCGTGTGAAACAGAATGCGAAGACGAACAATAAGGCCTCCCAAATCGGGGGGCCTTTTTTATTGATAACAAAAAGGCAACACTATGACATCGGAAAACCCGTTACTGGCGCTGCGAGAGAAAATCAGCGCGCTGGATGAAAAATTATTAGCATTACTCGCAGAGCGGCGCGAACTGGCCGTCGAGGTGGGAAAAGCCAAACTGCTCTCGCATCGCCCGGTACGTGATATTGATCGTGAACGCGATTTACTGGAAAGATTAATTACGCTCGGTAAAGCGCACCATCTGGACGCCCATTACATTACTCGCCTGTTCCAGCTCATCATTGAAGATTCCGTATTAACTCAGCAGGCTTTGCTCCAACAACATCTCAATAAAATTAATCCGCACTCAGCACGCATCGCTTTTCTCGGCCCCAAAGGTTCTTATTCCCATCTTGCGGCGCGCCAGTATGCTGCGCGTCACTTTGAGCAATTCATTGAAAGTGGCTGCGCCAAATTTGCCGATATTTTTAATCAGGTGGAAACCGGCCAGGCCGACTATGCCGTCGTACCGATTGAAAATACCAGCTCCGGTGCCATAAATGACGTTTACGATCTGCTGCAACATACCAGCTTGTCGATTGTTGGCGAGATGACGTTAACTATCGACCATTGTTTGTTAGTCTCCGGCACGACTGATTTATCCACCATCAATACGGTCTACAGCCATCCGCAGCCATTCCAGCAATGCAGCAAATTCCTTAATCGTTATCCGCACTGGAAGATTGAATATACCGAAAGTACGTCTGCGGCAATGGAAAAGGTTGCACAGGCAAAATCACCGCATGTTGCTGCGTTGGGAAGCGAAGCTGGCGGCACTTTGTACGGTTTGCAGGTACTGGAGCGGATTGAAGCGAATCAGCGACAAAACTTCACCCGATTTGTGGTGTTGGCGCGTAAAGCCATTAACGTGTCTGATCAGGTTCCGGCGAAAACGACGTTGTTAATGGCGACCGGGCAACAAGCCGGTGCGCTGGTTGAAGCGTTGCTGGTACTGCGCAACCACAATCTGATTATGACCCGTCTGGAATCACGCCCGATTCACGGTAATCCATGGGAAGAGATGTTTTATCTGGATATTCAGGCCAATCTTGAATCAGCGGAAATGCAAAAAGCATTGAAAGAGTTAGGGGAAATCACCCGTTCAATGAAGGTATTGGGCTGTTACCCAAGTGAGAACGTAGTGCCTGTTGATCCAACCTGATGAAAAGGTGCCGGATGATGTGAATCATCCGGCACTGGATTATTACTGGCGATTGTCATTCGCCTGACGCAATAACACGCGGCTTTCACTCTGAAAACGCTGTGCGTAATCGCCGAACCAGTGCTCCACCTTGCGGAAACTGTCAATAAACGCCTGCTTATCGCCCTGCTCCAGCAACTCAATCGCCTCGCCGAAACGCTTATAGTAACGTTTGATTAACGCCAGATTACGCTCTGACGACATAATGATGTCGGCATAAAGCTGCGGATCCTGAGCAAACAGTCGCCCGACCATCGCCAGCTCAAGGCGGTAAATCGGCGAAGAGAGCGCCAGAAGTTGCTCAAGCTGAACATTTTCTTCTGCCAGGTGCAGCCCGTAAGCAAAAGTAGCAAAGTGGCGCAGTGCCTGAATAAACGCCATATTCTGATCGTGCTCGACAGCGCTAATACGATGCAACCGAGCGCCCCAGACCTGAATTTGCTCCAGAAACCATTGGTATGCTTCCGGCTTACGTCCATCACACCAGACCACAACTTGCTTTGCCAGGCTACCGCTGTCCGGGCCGAACATCGGGTGTAACCCCAGTACCGGGCCATCGTGCGCCGCCAGCATGGCCTGTAATGGTCCATTTTTCACTGATGCCAGATCAACCAGAATACAATCTTTCGGTAAAGGCGGTAATTTGCCGATAACTTGCTCAGTAACGTGGATTGGCACACTAACAATCACCATTCCGGCATCGGCAACAATATCAGCCGCTCGATCCCAGTCATGTTGCTCCAGAATCCGCACCTGATAACCCGATAGTGTCAGCATCTTCTCGAACAGGCGTCCCATCTGACCGCCGCCGCCAACGATAACTACCGGGCGTAACGCAGGACAAAGTGTTTTAAATCCTTTGTCGTTTTCACTGGAGTAAGATTCACGCATCACCCGACGCAAAACATCCTCAATCAGATCTGGCGGTACACCCAGAGCTTCCGCCTCTGCACGACGCGAGGCCAACATAGATGCCTCGCGCTCCGGAACATAAATAGGCAGTCCAAAGCGGCTTTTCACCTCGCCCACTTCAGCAACCAGTTCCAGACGCTTCGCTAATAAATTCAGCAGCGCTTTATCGACTTCATCAATTTGATCGCGTAATGCGGTCAATTCAGCAACCATAATAAACCTCTTAAGCCACGCGAGCCGTCAGCTGCCCGTTCAGATCCTGATGAATTTCACGCAGCAAGGCATCGGTCATTTCCCAGCTAATGCAGGCATCGGTTACGGATACACCGTATTTCATTTCACTGCGCGGTTGCTCGGAAGACTGATTGCCCTCGTGGATATTACTTTCGATCATCAGACCAATAATTGAGCGATTGCCATCTTTGATTTGAGCAACCACGGATTCTGCCACCGCAGGCTGACGGCGATAATCTTTATTGGAATTACCGTGGCTGCAATCTACCATCAGAGACGGGCGCAGTCCCGCCTGTTCCATCTCTTTTTCACATTGCGCAACATCCGCAGGGCTATAGTTCGGCGCTTTACCACCGCGCAGGATCACATGTCCGTCCGGATTCCCCTGAGTTTGTAGCAACGCAACCTGACCTGCCTGGTTAATGCCAACAAAACGGTGCGGCTGGGCGGCGGCGCGCATAGCGTTAATTGCTGTTGCCAGACTGCCGTCGGTGCCGTTTTTAAAACCAACCGGCATGGAAAGCCCGGAGGCCATTTCACGGTGAGTTTGCGATTCCGTTGTACGAGCACCAATTGCTGACCAGCTAAACAAATCGCCCAGGTATTGCGGGCTATTCGGATCTAACGCTTCCGTCGCCAGTGGCAGTCCCATATTCACCAGCTCAAGCAGCAATTTACGCGCGATCTGCAGCCCGGCTTCTACATCAAAAGAGCCATCCATATGGGGATCGTTAATTAACCCTTTCCAGCCGACAGTGGTACGGGGTTTTTCAAAATAGACGCGCATTACCAGATAGAGGCTATCGCTGACCTCTGCGGCAAGGGCTTTAAATCGACGAGCATATTCCAGAGCAGTTTCCGGATCATGAATGGAACAAGGACCACATACTACCAGCAGACGAGGATCGCGCCCGGCGATAATATCTGAAATGGTTTTACGCGAGTCAGCAATCTGGGCTTCTTGTTGCAGGCTTAATGGAAAAGCGGCCTTCAGTTGTGCCGGAGTCATTAAAACCTGTTCGTCGGTAATATGTACGTTATTCAGCGCGTCTTTTTGCATGATGGCGATCCTGTTTATGCTCGTTTGCGATAGTTGATCCTCAGCGAGGATGACGTAACGATAACACATAAAGTAAAGTTTTCAATCCATATTTCGTACATTTTTCTTTACAGAAGCAATTTATTCGCGCTTTCAACCCTTGATTCTGTATAGATAAATTTACACCACCTTTGAAAACAATCCGCTATGCTTTGAAAAAGGAGAAAGAAATGATGAAAAAGTTTATCGCCCCCTTGTTGGCTTTACTGGTTAGCGGATGCCAGATTGATCCTTATACTCACGCGCCAACCTTGACCAGCACCGACTGGTATGATGTTGGTATGGAAGATGCGATATCGGGCAGCGCCATAAAAGATGACGATGCATTTAGCGATTCACAGGCGGATCGCGGTCTATACCTTAAAGGATATGCCGAAGGACAAAAGAAAACTTGCCAGACCGATTTTACTTATGCCCGAGGACTTTCCGGTAAAAGCTTTCCTGCCAGCTGCAACAATGTTGAAAATGCCAGCCAACTGCATGAAGTATGGCAAAAAGGGGCTGATGAAAATGCCAGCGCAATACGATTAAATTAATTAAAACCCCACAAATAAATTAAACATAAGATTTTACTCATTATGTTTTATTTCTCACAATGATGACGACCGCATGAAATAATGATATTTTAATGAGCATTCTGAAAAAATATCGATGCATTTCGAGCGAAGATGGTGGGGATCCCTGAATGCGTTTTTCTCACCGACTGTTCTTACTGCTGATTCTCCTGCTGACGGGAGCACCAATACTCGCTCAGGAGCCTTCTGACGTTGCGAAAAACGTGCGTATGATGGTTTCCGGTATTGTCAGTTACACCCGCTGGCCTGCGCTATCAGGGCCACCAAAGTTATGTATCTTTTCATCTTCACGTTTTAGTACCGCCCTACAAGAGAATGCCGCGACATCTTTGCCTTATCTGCCTGTCATCATTCACACTCAACAAGAGGCGATGATTTCAGGCTGCAATGGTTTTTATTTTGGCAACGAGTCACCGACATTCCAGATGGAATTAACCGAACAATATCCGTCAAAGGCGTTATTATTAATTGCCGAACAAAATACCGAGTGCATTATTGGTAGCGCCTTTTGTCTGATCATCCACAATAATGACGTCAGATTTGCCGTAAACCTGGATGCCTTATCGCGTAGCGGTGTAAAGGTCAACCCGGATGTCTTAATGCTCGCACGGAAGAAAAATGATGGATAACGATAATTCTCTTAATAAGCGCCCCACGTTTAAAAGAGCATTACGCAACATCAGTATGACCAGCATATTTATCACTATGATGCTGATCTGGTTGCTGCTTTCCGTGACCTCGGTGCTGACCCTGAAACAGTACGCGCAAAAAAACCTGGCACTGACAGCAGCAACAATGACTTACAGTCTGGAAGCAGCTGTCGTTTTTGCCGATGGCCCTGCAGCAACTGAAACACTGGCAGCGCTGGGCCAGCAAGGGCAATTTTCAACTGCAGAAGTACGTGATAAGCAGCAAAATATTCTGGCATCCTGGCATTACACCCGTAAGGATCCAGGCGATACTTTCAGCAATTTCATAAGCCACTGGCTCTTCCCTGCCCCCATCATTCAGCCGATTCGTCACAATGGTGAAACCATTGGCGAAGTACGCTTAACCGCTCGCGACAGTTCAATCAGCCATTTTATCTGGTTTTCGCTCGCCGTACTGACCGGTTGTATTCTGCTGGCATCAGGAATCGCAATTACCCTCACCCGCCATTTGCACAATGGCCTGGTGGAAGCACTGAAAAATATCACCGATGTCGTACATGATGTGCGTTCCAACCGCAATTTTTCCCGACGAGTTTCGGAAGAACGTATCGCTGAGTTTCACCGCTTCGCTCTCGACTTCAACAGTCTGCTGGATGAAATGGAAGAGTGGCAGCTTCGTTTACAGGCCAAAAATGCGCAGCTTCTGCGTACCGCGCTACATGACCCATTAACCGGGCTGGCTAACCGCGCAGCGTTTCGTAGCGGCATCAATACGTTGATGAACAATTCCGATGCCCGAAAAACGTCGGCGTTACTATTTCTTGATGGCGATAATTTCAAATATATCAATGATACCTGGGGTCATGCGACGGGCGATAGAGTCTTGATTGAAATCGCAAAACGGTTAGCTGAATTTGGCGGGCTGCGACATAAAGCATACCGCCTGGGCGGCGATGAATTCGCTATGGTGCTCTATGATGTACAGTCGGAATCTGAAGTGCAGCAGATATGCTCAGCACTGACACAAATCTTTAATCTCCCGTTTGATCTTCATAATGGCCATCAGACCACCATGACATTAAGCATTGGTTACGCAATGACCATTGCGCACGCTTCTGCGGAAAAATTACAAGAGCTGGCCGATCACAATATGTATCAGGCCAAACACCAGCGTGCCGAAAAGCTGGTGAGATAACAAGGATATATCGATATGATAAAGCACCTGGTAGCACCCCTGATTTTCACCTCACTAATACTGACTGGCTGCCAGTCCCCTCAGGGAAAGTTTACTCCTGAGCAAGTCGCCGCTATGCAATCTTATGGATTTACTGAATCCGCCGGCGACTGGTCGCTGGGCTTATCAGATGCCATTCTGTTCGCAAAAAATGACTACAAATTGCTCCCGGAAAGCCAGCAACAGATCCAAACCATGGCAGCCAAATTGGCCTCGACAGGGCTAACACATGCCCGTATGGATGGACACACCGATAACTATGGTGAAGACAGTTACAACGAAGGCTTATCATTGAAACGGGCGAATGTCGTGGCCGATGCATGGGCTATGGGTGGACAAATTCCACGCAGCAATCTCACCACACAGGGTTTAGGAAAAAAATATCCCATAGCCAGTAACAAGACCGCCCAGGGCCGCGCCGAGAACCGCCGCGTCGCAGTGGTGATTACTACCCCTTAAAACACGAGCAAACAGATAAAAAAAGGGCCAGCCAATTGGCCAGCCCTTCTTAACAGGATGTCGCTTAAGCGAAATCTTAGTTAAGACGCTCTTTGATACGAGCAGCCTTACCAGTACGCTCACGCAGGTAGTACAGTTTAGCTTTACGAACAGCACCACGACGTTTGACAGAAATGCTGTCAACTACCGGAGAGTGAGTCTGGAAGACACGCTCAACGCCTTCGCCGTTGGAAATTTTACGAACAGTGAATGCAGAGTGCAGACCGCGGTTACGAATAGCGATAACCACGCCCTCGAATGCCTGCAGACGTTTTTTGGAACCTTCAACAACCCATACTTTCACTTCCACGGTATCACCCGGACGGAAGGAAGGTACGTCCTGCTTCATCTGCTCTTGTTCAAGTTGCTTAATAATGTTGCTCATAATTTAATCTCTTATCCTGGGTAAACTGATATCTCGGGGGCTTACGCCATCCCATCATGTTTATGTTGCTGTTGTGCGTGTTCCGTTTTGAACTCCGCCAGCAACCTTGCTTGCTCTTCAGTCAGAGCCAGGTTTTCCAGAAGTTCAGGTCTTCTAAGCCAGGTACGGCCCAGCGACTGTTTCAAACGCCAGCGACGTATCTCGGCATGGTTGCCCGACAGTAACACTGGCGGAACCTCCATCCCTTCTAACACCTCAGGCCGCGTATAGTGCGGGCAATCCAGCAATCCTTCAGCAAAGGAATCTTCCGTTGCCGAGGCTTCATGTCCCAGTACTCCCGGAATAAACCGGGAAACGGAGTCAATCAGCGTCATTGCTGGTAACTCACCACCACTGAGAACGTAATCGCCGATTGACCATTCTTCGTCAATTTCGGTTTGGATCACGCGCTCATCTATACCTTCGTAGCGACCGCACACCAGAATCAATTTTTGATTCGTTGCCAGTTCGCTGACGCCCGCTTGATCAAGCTTGCGTCCCTGTGGTGAAAGATAAATCACCTTTGCGCCTTCACCCGCCGCGGCTTTTGCTGCATGAATGGCGTCCCGCAAGGGTTGCACCATCATTAACATCCCCGGTCCGCCGCCGTAAGGACGATCGTCCACGGTACGGTGCCGGTCATGCGTGAAATCGCGAGGACTCCAGCTCTGGATGCTCAGCAGGCCATTTTTAACTGCCCGGCCAGTTACCCCGTAATCGGTAATTGCGCGGAACATTTCAGGAAACAGGCTAATTATGCCAATCCACATAGCGCCGTCTTTTACCGTTTATCCGGTGGTTTAAAAACCAGGATCCCAATCTACTTCGATTGAACGAGTAGTGAGATCGACTTTCTTGATAACCTGCCCATCGAGGAACGGTACGAGACGTTCCTTGATACCAAACGCATCTTTCAGGTTTGCCTTAATGACGAGAACGTCATTGGATCCGGTTTCCATCATATCGACGACTTTACCGAGATCGTAGCCTTCAGTGGTTACTACCTGGCAGCCCATCAGGTCTTTCCAGTAGTAGTCACCCTCTTCAAGCTGAGGCAGCTGCGATGAATCCACGACAATTTCACAATTTGTCAGCAGGTTCGCCGCATCACGATCGTCAACGCCTTTCAGCTTGATGATCATGTCCTGATTGTGGTGCTTCCAGCTTTCCAGCTGGACTTGCTGCCACTGACCCGCCTTCTGGATAAACCAGGGCTGATAGTCAAAAATGCTTTCGGCGTCTTCGGTGGAAGAAAACACTCTGAGCCACCCACGAATACCGTAAGACGAACCCATTTTTCCCAAAACGATGGGATCAACAGGTGCTTGCGCGGTGAGTTGTTTGCTCATCATGACCACCGTGACAGATTAAGCTGCTTTGTTTACTTCTTTGATCAGCGCAGCAACGCGATCAGAAATAGTTGCGCCCTGGCCAACCCAGTGAGCGATGCGATCCAGATCCAGGCGAGTGCCTTCTTCTTTTTCGCTAGCGATTGGGTTGAAGAAACCAACGCGCTCGATGAAGCGACCGTTGCGTGCATTACGGCTGTCAGCGACAACAACCTGGTAGAACGGACGCTTTTTAGCGCCGTGACGTGCTAAACGAATAGTTACCATAACATCCTCTTGTGTGAATAAAACAACCGGACCCCATCGAGGAACGGAGTCCGGTGTCATATTAAAAGCCCGAAAATTTTACTGATTTCTGGAGAAAATGCAATCAGCAGTTAATAACTCTGTCGCATAAGGTCATTTAGCGACCAGGAAATCCCGGCGGCATCATCCCCTTCATGCTTCTCATCATCTTCGCCATTCCGCCCTTCTTCATTTTCTTCATCATGCGCTGCATGTCGTCGAACTGTTTCAGAAGACGGTTAACGTCCTGCACCTGCATACCGCAACCGGCAGCAATACGGCGTTTACGCGAACCTTTGATGATTTCTGGCTTAGCGCGCTCTTTCATCGTCATCGAGTTGATGATGGCTTCCATACGCACCAGCACTTTATCGTCCATCTGTGACTTGACGTTATCCGGGATCTGCCCCATGCCCGGCAGCTTGCCCATCAGACTAGCCATGCCGCCCATATTTTTCATCTGGCGCAGTTGCTCAAGAAAGTCGTTGAGATCGAAGCCGTCGCCTTTTTTTAGCTTGCTGGCTAATTTCTCTGCCTGCGCGCGGTCAACTTTGCTTTCGATATCTTCGATCAGCGACAGTACGTCGCCCATGCCGAGAATACGCGACGCGATGCGGTCCGGATGGAACGGCTCCAGCGCCTCAGTTTTCTCGCCAACACCGAGGAACTTGATCGGTTTGCCAGTGATGTGACGAATAGAGAGCGCCGCACCGCCGCGGGCATCGCCGTCCACTTTGGTCAACACTACGCCGGTCAGCGGTAACGCTTCATTGAATGCTTTTGCCGTATTGGCCGCATCCTGACCGGTCATGGCGTCAACCACAAACAGGGTTTCAACCGGATTTATGGACGCATGGACTTGTTTGATCTCGTCCATCATCGCTTCGTCAACGTGCAGACGACCAGCGGTATCCACCAGCAGCACGTCGTAGAATTTCAGTTTGGCTTCTTTCAGCGCCGCGTTAACGATATCTACCGGCTTCTGACCAACATCAGAAGGGAAGAAATCAACGCCCACCTGCTCTGCAAGCGTCTCAAGCTGTTTGATTGCCGCTGGACGATAAACGTCGGCAGAAACCACCAGCACTTTTTTCTTGTGCTTCTCGCGCAGGAACTTACCGAGCTTACCGACACTGGTGGTTTTACCGGCACCTTGCAGGCCCGCCATCAGCACGACCGCAGGCGGTTGTGCCGCCAGATTCAGGGTCTGGTTCTCTTCGCCCATCGCCGCAACCAGTTCGTTACGGACGATTTTGACGAACTCCTGCCCCGGCGTCAGGCTTTTATTAACTTCATGACCAACCGCTTTCTCTTTTACGCGATTGATAAACTCACGCACTACCGGCAGAGCGACGTCCGCCTCCAGCAGCGCCATGCGCACTTCGCGCAGCGTATCTTTTACGTTGTCTTCAGTGAGGCGTCCACGGCCACTGATATTGCGCAGCGTGCGCGACAAACGATCGGTTAAATTATCAAACATTGTCTCTCGCCTGGGGTGGAAACGGTTGGCCGCAATCGCGACACATCATCAGTATTTTGCCGCAGTATAACATGAAGGCGTCTTTGTTGTTATGCAACGGTTGGAGCAGCGTTCACCTGACGCTATACTGCTTCTCTTTCTTATTGCTCAAACTGTCGACATTACTATGCCCGTTTTTGCTCTGCTCGCGCTTGTCGCCTACTCCGTCAGTCTTGCGCTGATTGTTCCCGGTCTGCTGCAAAAAAACGGCGGCTGGCGGCGCATGGCTATTATTTCTGCGGTCATTGCGCTGGTCTGCCACGCAATCGCTCTGGAAGCCCGCATCCTGCCCGACGGTGATAGCGGACAAAACCTCAGCCTGCTGAACGTTGGTTCATTGGTCAGTTTGATGATCTGTACGGTAATGACCATTGTGGCTTCTCGCAATCGTGGCTGGTTGCTGCTACCCATTGTCTATGCCTTTGCGCTTATCAACCTGGCGCTGGCAACCTTCATGCCCAATGAATACATCACCCATCTGGAAGCTACACCTGGGATGCTGGTGCACATTGGCTTATCGCTCTTTTCCTATGCCACGCTAATTATCGCCGCCCTGTACGCGCTGCAACTGGCGTGGATTGATTACCAACTGAAGAACAAGAAGCTGGCGTTTAACCAGGAAATGCCGCCATTGATGAGTATCGAGCGTAAAATGTTCCACATCACGCAGATTGGCGTGGTGCTGCTAACGCTCACGCTTTGCACTGGCCTGTTCTACATGCACAACTTATTTAGCATGGAAAATATCGACAAGGCTGTGCTCTCTATCGTGGCGTGGTTTGTCTATATTGTGCTGCTGTGGGGACATTATCATGAAGGATGGCGTGGACGCCGCGTCGTCTGGTTTAACGTTGCGGGTGCAGTCATTCTGACACTGGCCTACTTCGGCAGCCGAATTGTCCAGCAGTTAATCAGCTAAACCCAGAAAAGGAGTTTCCCCTGGAACACATTTCTACTACTACGTTGATCATTATTCTGATCATCATGGTGGTCATTTCAGCCTATTTTTCCGGGTCCGAAACCGGAATGATGACCCTCAACCGCTATCGTCTGCGACATATGGCGAAACAGGGTAATCGCTCGGCCAAACGCGTCGAAAAATTGCTGCGTAAGCCAGACCGCCTGATAAGCCTGGTGTTAATCGGCAATAACCTGGTCAATATTCTTGCCTCCGCGCTCGGCACTATTGTTGGGATGCGTTTGTACGGCGATGCGGGCGTGGCAATTGCGACTGGTGTGCTGACCTTTGTGGTGCTGGTTTTTGCCGAAGTGTTGCCGAAAACTATCGCTGCGCTATACCCGGAAAAAGTCGCTTATCCGAGTAGTATTCTGTTAGCACCGCTGCAAATTTTGATGATGCCGCTGGTCTGGTTGCTGAACGCTATCACCCGCATGTTAATGCGCATTATGGGCATCAAAACCGATATCGTGGTCAGCGGCTCTTTGAGCAAAGAAGAGTTGCGCACTATCGTGCACGAATCGCGCTCACAAATTTCCCGTCGCAATCAGGATATGCTGCTGTCGGTGCTCGATCTGGAAAAAATGACCGTTGATGACATCATGGTGCCGCGCAGTGAAATTATCGGTATTGATATCAACGATGACTGGAAATCTATTCTGCGCCAACTCTCCCACTCACCTCACGGGCGCATCGTGCTCTACCGTGATTCGCTGGACGACGCCATCAGTATGCTGCGAGTACGTGAAGCCTGGCGGTTGATGTCGGAGAAAAAAGAGTTCACCAAAGAAACCATGCTGCGCGCCGCGGACGAGATCTATTTTGTGCCGGAAGGTACGCCGCTCAGCACGCAGTTGGTAAAGTTTCAGCGCAACAAAAAGAAAGTCGGCCTGGTCGTCAACGAGTATGGAGACATTCAAGGGCTGGTGACGGTTGAAGATATTCTGGAAGAGATTGTCGGCGATTTCACTACGTCGATGTCGCCAACACTTGCCGAAGAGGTCACGCCGCAAAACGACGGTTCGGTGATTATCGATGGCACCGCCAACGTGCGGGAAATCAACAAAGCCTTTAACTGGCATCTACCGGAAGATGATGCCCGCACGGTTAATGGCGTCATTCTTGAGGCACTGGAAGAGATCCCTGTCGCAGGCACCCGCGTGCGTATTGGCGAGTACGATATAGATATTCTCGACGTACAGGACAATATGATTAAGCAGGTAAAAGTTTTTCCTGTGAAACCGCTGCGCGAGAGTGTGGCGGAGTAACGAAAACGGCCCTGCATTCGCATGCAGGGCCGTGAATTATTACGAAAACAGAAATTACGCTTTTGCTTTCGCTACAGTTACCATCGCCGCACGAATCGTACGACCATTCAGCGTATAACCCTTCTGCATAATGCCCAGTACGTTACCTGGCGCAACGTCATCAGATTCCACCATTGCGATAGCCTGATGCACATTCGGGTCCAGCGGCACGTTAGTTTCGGCGATCACTTCAACACCAAACTTACGCACAACATCCAGCATCGACTTCAGCGTCAGCTCAATGCCTTCAACCATCGCAGACATATCCGGGTTAGCTTTATCAGCCACTTCCAGCGCACGATCCAGGCTATCAATCACCGGCAGCAATTCGTTGATGAATTTCTCCAGCGCGAATTTGTGGGCTTTTTCAATATCCAGTTCAGTACGACGACGCAGGTTTTCCATTTCGGCTTTTACACGCAAAATGCCGTCACGTTCACGGGTCTGGGCTTCAGCCAGCTGAGCTTCGAGATTCGCAATTTTTTCATCGCGCGGATCCACCTGCTCAGCAGAAGCTTCTGGCTCAACTGCCTCAATCTCTTCGTGCTGATCCATGATAATTTCTTCCGGGGCTTGCCCCTCAGGCGTTTTCTGTTCTTTACTACTCATGAATTTCTCCGCGTTTTTTTCGCATTCATCTCGCTAACTTCGCTTATTATGGGGATCAGTTTCAGGGTTTCAAGGGAAGCACTCACATTGTCATCAATCTTCGCAACAAGGACCTCGGAAAAATGAATAATCATTTCAAGTGTATTGGCATTGTGGGACACCCACGGCACCCTACTGCACTGACAACACATGAAATGCTCTACCGCTGGCTGTGCACAAAAGGTTACGAGGTCATCGTTGAGCAACAAATCGCTCACGAATTGCAACTGAAGAATGTGAAAACTGGCACGCTCGCGGAGATTGGGCAACTGGCTGATCTCGCGGTAGTCGTTGGTGGCGACGGTAATATGCTGGGCGCGGCGCGCACGCTCGCCCGTTACGATATTAAAGTTATTGGAATCAACCGTGGCAACCTGGGTTTCCTGACTGACCTTGACCCCGATAACGCCCAGCAACAATTAGCCGATGTGCTGGAAGGTCACTACATCAGCGAGAAACGTTTTTTGCTGGAAGCGCAAGTCTGTCAGCAAGATTGCCAGAAACGCATCAGCACCGCGATAAATGAAGTGGTACTTCATCCAGGCAAAGTGGCGCATATGATAGAGTTCGAAGTGTATATCGACGAGATCTTTGCGTTTTCTCAGCGATCTGATGGGCTAATTATTTCGACGCCAACAGGCTCCACCGCCTATTCCCTCTCTGCGGGCGGTCCTATTCTGACCCCCTCTCTGGATGCGATTACCCTGGTGCCCATGTTCCCGCATACGTTGTCAGCACGACCACTGGTCATAAACAGCAGCAGCACGATCCGTCTGCGTTTTTCGCATCGCCGTAACGACCTGGAAATCAGTTGCGACAGCCAGATAGCACTGCCGATTCAGGAAGGTGAAGATGTCCTGATTCGTCGCTGTGATTACCATCTGAATCTGATTCATCCGAAAGATTACAGTTATTTCAATATATTAAGCACCAAGCTCGGCTGGTCAAAAAAATTATTCTAATTTTACGCCAGCCTCTTTACTGTATATAAAACCAGTTTATACTGTACACAATAACAGTAATGGTTTTTCATACAGGAAAACGACTATGTTGGCACAACTGACCATCAGCAACTTTGCTATCGTTCGTGAGCTTGAGATTGATTTTCATAGCGGCATGACCGTAATAACTGGCGAGACCGGCGCGGGTAAATCTATTGCAATAGATGCCCTCGGTCTTTGTCTCGGTGGTCGCGCTGAAGCCGACATGGTGCGTACCGGCGCTGCTCGCGCTGACCTGTGCGCCCGTTTTTCTCTGAAAGATACGCCAGCGGCCCTGCGCTGGCTGGAAGAAAACCAGCTTGAAGACGGGCATGAATGTTTGCTTCGTCGCGTGATCAGCAGCGATGGTCGCTCCCGTGGTTTCATCAACGGTACAGCTGTTCCTCTGTCACAACTGCGCGAACTGGGTCAGTTGCTGATTCAGATCCATGGTCAGCACGCTCATCAGTTACTCACCAAACCCGAGCACCAAAAGTTCCTGCTTGATGGCTATGCCAATGAAACCTCTCTACTCCAGGAAATGACCGCACGTTATCAGTTGTGGCATCAAAGCTGCCGTGACCTCGCGCATCATCAACAGTTAAGTCAGGAACGCGCCGCCCGTGCGGAACTGCTGCAATACCAATTAAAAGAACTTAACGAATTTAATCCGCAGCCCGGAGAGTTTGAGCAAATCGACGAAGAGTACAAACGTCTGGCGAACAGCGGTCAATTGCTGACCACCAGCCAGAATGCATTGGCATTAATGGCCGACGGTGAAGACGCAAACCTGCAAAGTCAGCTTTACACGGCTAAACAACTGGTGAGCGAATTGATTGGCATGGACAGCAAACTGTCCGGCGTACTTGATATGCTGGAAGAAGCTACCATCCAGATCGCTGAAGCCAGCGACGAACTGCGCCACTACTGCGATCGTCTGGATCTCGATCCCAACCGACTGTTTGAACTTGAACAGCGCATCTCAAAACAGATTTCGCTGGCACGTAAACATCACGTCAGCCCTGAGGCATTACCACAGTATTACCAGTCGCTACTGGAAGAACAGCAGCAACTGGACGATCAGGCCGACTCACAAGAAACGCTCGCGCTGGCGGTAACGAAACATCATCAGCAGGCACTGGAAACGGCGCGCGCATTACACCAGCAACGCCAGCATTATGCAGAAGAACTTGCACAGCTGATCACCGACAGTATGCATGCGCTCTCAATGCCGCATGGGCAGTTTACGATTGATGTTAAATTTGACGAGCATCACCTGGGCGCTGACGGTGCCGATCGTATTGAGTTTCGGGTAACCACCAACCCAGGTCAGCCAATGCAGCCTATTGCCAAAGTCGCATCCGGTGGTGAATTGTCCCGCATCGCACTGGCAATCCAGGTCATCACGGCGCGTAAAATGGAAACCCCGGCACTGATTTTTGATGAAGTGGATGTAGGGATTAGCGGTCCAACAGCGGCAGTTGTCGGCAAACTGCTGCGTCAACTCGGCGAATCAACTCAGGTGATGTGTGTTACCCACCTGCCACAAGTCGCGGGATGTGGTCATCAACACTATTTTGTCAGCAAAGAAACCGATGGTGCGATGACAGAAACGCATATGCAATCTCTGGATAAAAAAGCGCGGTTACAAGAGCTGGCGCGCCTGCTTGGTGGCAGTGAAGTCACACGTAACACACTGGCGAATGCGAAAGAACTGCTTGCGGCGTAAACTTTTTTCCTGCTTCACGGTCAGAGTAAACAGCAAAACGCCGTAAGACCGGAAAGCAAAAGGTTTTAAAGTGATGAAAGGTCTATTATCATCGGCATATTACAGATGAGCCACGTACTGCTCGGGCCCGAAAAGGAATCAAATCACTATGCGCTGTAAAACGCTGACTGCTGCAGCAGCAGTACTATTGATGTTGACCGCAGGCTGTTCCACTCTGGAGCGAGTGGTTTACCGTCCTGACATCAACCAGGGGAACTATCTGACCGCTAACGACGTATCCAAAATACGTGTTGGCATGACGCAACAACAAGTTGCGTACGCATTGGGTACACCGCTGATGTCCGATCCATTTGGTACGAATACCTGGTTCTATGTCTTCCGCCAGCAACCAGGTCATGAAGGTGTAACGCAGCAAACGCTGACGCTAACCTTTAACAGTAGCGGTGTGTTGACCAATATTGATAACAAACCTGCGCTGAGTGGTAACTAATAATAAAGTTGCTCTCAAAGACGTTAAAAAAGGTGCTCAATGAGCACCTTTTTTCTGTCTGTTATTTATTCGCTGATTTTTCTGCTCGTTGCCTGCGAAGCTCTTTCGGATCGGCAATGAGAGGGCGATAAATCTCCACCCGATCGCCATCATGCACACTATCGCTTAGTTTTGCCGGACGGCTGTAAATGCCGACTTTGTTTTTAGTTAAATCGATATCGGTACGCAACTCCAGCAAGCCACTGGCGCGAATAGCTTCTTCAACCGTCGCGCCCTCCTGCAGCGTCACGCGCTGCAGGTACTGCTTCTCAGGTAGCGCATAAGCCACCTCAACGGCAATTTTACCTGGCACTGTAAACCTCTTTCGCACGAACCGTAAAAGCCTGGACCATATTAGACGCCAGCTCTTTAAACACGCGACCAAAAGCGAGTTCAATCAACTTATTGGTAAACTCAAAGTCGAGATGAAACTCGATACGACACGCCTCCTGGCTCAGCGGCGTAAACTTCCATCCACCAATCAATTTCTTGAACGGCCCATCCACCAGATTCATAAGAATACTTTGGTTACTGGTCAACTGGTTGCGGGTAGTAAACGTTTTGCTGATCCCAGCCTTAGAGACATCTACCGCCGCAGTCATCTGCCCAGGAGTGGACTCCAGAATCCGACTTCCGGTACAACCCGGCAAAAACTGAGGATAAGACTGAACGTCATTCACTAACTGATACATTTGCTCCGCGCTGTAGGGTACCAGTGCGGTCCGGCTAATCTGAGGCATAACAATTTCCATCAACAAAAATCCAACAAATAATATCATTTATCCTGCTGTAAAAAAAACGCTATCCCGGCGCTGGGTAACATCGGGTTCATGCTAAGATAGAGCCTTGTCCCCCGCAGGATTGATATGGGGTGTTTTCGATTTCAGATTACCGATGATTCACGACGCTTATGACGAAGAAAAAAGCACATAAACCTGGTTCAGCGACCATCGCGCTTAACAAGCGCGCCCGTCACGAATACTTTATCGAAGAAGAGTTCGAAGCGGGACTTGCCCTGCAAGGCTGGGAGGTTAAATCCCTGCGCGCAGGAAAAGCCAATATCAGCGACAGCTACGTCCTTCTGCGTGACGGAGAGGCATTTCTGTTTGGCGCTAACATCACGCCAATGGCCGTGGCCTCCACGCATGTGGTGTGCGATCCTACCCGTACCCGCAAGTTACTTCTCAACCAGCGCGAACTGGACTCATTGTACGGTCGCGTCAATCGAGAAGGCTATACCGTAGTGGCGCTCTCCCTGTACTGGAAAAATGCCTGGTGCAAAGTGAAAATCGGCGTCGCCAAAGGTAAGAAACAGCACGATAAACGTTCAGATATCAAAGAACGCGAATGGCAGGTGGATAAAGCGCGTATCATGAAAAACGCTCACCGTTAAACCTGCACTCCAATTATTGACCAGTTCCTCACCGCGCCTCCCTCTCCGGCGGCGCGAATGAACATCTTATTGGCTATCACATCCGACGAAAATGTTGCCATCCCATTGCTAAATCGAATAAAAATCAGGCTACATGGTCGCTAAATCTTTAACGATAACGCCATTGAGGCTGGTCATGGCGCTCATAAATCTGGTATACTTACCTTTACACATTGGGGCTGATTCTGGATTCGACGGGATTTGCGAAACCCAAGGTGCATGCCGAGGGGCGGTTGGCCTCGTAAAAAGCCGCAAAAAATAGTCGCAAACGACGAAAACTACGCTTTAGCAGCTTAATAACC
This sequence comes from Escherichia sp. WS1152, assembly GCF_046487665.1. Lineage (NCBI taxonomy): Bacteria > Pseudomonadati > Pseudomonadota > Gammaproteobacteria > Enterobacterales > Enterobacteriaceae > Escherichia > Escherichia sp. WS1152. The sequence continues at coordinate 24,418 of NZ_JBJQJA010000006.1, forward strand.
TGCTTAGAGCCCTCTCTCCCTAGCCTCCGCTCTTAGGACGGGGATCAAGAGAGGTCAAACCCAAAAGAGATCGCGTGGAGGCCCTGCCTGGGGTTGAAGCGTTAAAACTTAATCAGGCTAGTTTGTTAGTGGCGTGTCCGTCCGCAGCTGGCAAGCGAATGTAAAGACTGACTAAGCATGTAGTACCGAGGACGTAGGAATTTCGGACGCGGGTTCAACTCCCGCCAGCTCCACCAATCATGATTGGACGGTGTAAGGACAACACCAACAAAAACAGGAAGTTAGCAGTCTCAGCAGGACACCGACCAGACGGTGAGGAGACAAAAAAGGATACGCAAAGGAGCCGCGGCTCTCAAGTGTGAAAAAAGCCCGCAAATTGCGGGCTTTTTTATTGATCAGTCAACAATAAACAGTAACCGAATGAGAATTTAATAAGGATATTCATATGGAAGCTACTGTGGATTCGATTGATTTTCTGATCCGTAGTGAAGATGATTTTCTAAACTTTCTGGAAGAAATGAAAGCCCGAGAGGGGCTTGATTCTAAAGAGTTTATTTTCCCTAACGTAAAGTTTGCAGGCTGGCCATCCTTAGACATAAATGTTAAAGGAGAGCGGTATCATTCATCAATTACATCAGCAATGTTGTTTGGTATGTCAATGCTCAACGAGGAGATACAGCGGGCGTTTGCAACCATACGATACGGATCGCAGAATCTTCAACGCTTGACTAATGAAGACAAGCAACGACTTGATATAAATTTTAAAATTAGCGAAGGTTCTAGTGATGCGGAAGGCACCACTGACAAGATCATCAACGCAGTAACTGATTTTTTGCGAGATACTATGTCTGGACTGAACGGCTGGCAGAAAATGCTTGTTATAATCACAATGGTTGGCGCGGCCAGCACATGTGGTTATCACTACATTTCAGAAAATGCCGTAACAGAAAGACATGCAACTGATCGGCAGGTTGAAATTGCGAAAACCACATCCGATGGCATAAACAAAGCCATAGAAGCAACATTAGATTATAAAATCTATGGGAAATCAGCGATTAGCGATAAAGTTACTAGTCACGGACAAGCAGGTAAAAGTGCTTTAGTGAAGCAATTAGCTGCTGATCCTACTGTCGAAACCGTGACTTTAGGAAATGAGAAACTAACACGACAAGACCTAAATACCTACAACAGCCGACAATCTGTAGATAGAGAACGTAAAGAACGAACTGATATATTTTCCATCAAAGGTGTAACCAGAACAGGGCCAACAAATCAGGATATTAATATTAACGTTGTTAGGGTCTCTAATGACGAATGCTTCACAATCAAAGCTTCAGCTGATGTTATCACCCAAGATGAGTTGACAGCTATTGTTGACGCTTTGTCAAACAACTCTCATATTAAAATCAGTTACTTAGAGGTAATTGAAAAGGGTGCTGTTTCTATAGGTCAGTTCAACACTATTGTTTCAGAATAATCACTTAACCCCATTTATGTCGGTTGAGGTTATAAGTCACGGAGACCAGATATGTCCTTAAAGTATGCACATGAAAAATTTCATACTGCAGTACTTACTCTTGCGGGCCATGGAAGTATTCAAGAACGCTTGATTAATTCGTATGTTTTTAGCCTTGGGCATCTTAAAACAGCCGATGATATTCCAAATGCCTTACAAAGCAGGTTCGATGAATTATGTAAGGAACTGACTAAGTTTGATGCCACTGGCGATGAGGGGCGAGTTCAAGCAACAGTATCAAAACTTAACGATTTCGAGATCAATAAACTGATCGAAGATATTGTCAGTCTTAACGATGATATTTGCATGAAATTGGCTCTGACGGATGAGACTTACCAAGACATACACCAAAGTTAATTGATTAAATTCAAAAAGTTAACGTTCAACCAGCCAGTTTTTGGCTGGTTTATTGTCTTATAATATTCTTGCTCGAATGATGCACTATTTATGATGTAATCCGGACATCAGTTCATGGACAAGATTATCTCTTTCATTGTGTTGCAACCGTAAATGCATAGCAAAAAGGTGAGCACTATCCTCATTCCTCTTCAAGCCATGCTGTTCAAGATACCCGAAAAAACGGCTTCTCTTATCCGCTATTTCCTGAGTCTGACGTGCAACATTTACCAAATTTTCTAGCGTTTTTCTTGGCATACTATTTCCTCCTGAAATTGTTGTAATTCACTAGGATATTCATTTTAATTTGTATCATTTAGTACCAAAACCGCTATCAATTAACAAAGCCATCGTTGTGGTTTACCTTGCAGCCGTTTTTTGTCATTGACTCTATGTGAAAATAATGAATCATCATGAGATTGGCTCACACGTTCTTGAATTCGACGAGCTGTGTCTTTATTTATCTCCTGCCGGAAACCTCTGATACAAAGTCGATACGCCAACATCATAGATAATCGCAACTTTCTGGCGCGGAACTCCTGATGCAATTAATCGTCCGGCTTGTGCCCATTGTTCTGGTGTAAGTTTGGGACGACGTCCACCAATTCGTCCCTGTGCGCGAGCAGCTTCCAGTCCAGCTTTTGTTCGTTCAACAATCAGTTCTCGTTCCATTTCAGCCAAGGCCCCCATCACATGAAAGAAAAAACGCCCCATTGGTGTGCTGGTATCAATTGAATCCGTCAGACTACGAAAGTTGATGCCTCGTTCGCGCAACTCCTCCACCAACACGACAAGATGCCGCATACTACGCCCCAGCCGATCCAGCTTCCAGACAACCAGAGTGTCACCTGCCGATAATGTCCTGAGCAGTTTTTTCAGTCCCGGCCTTTCGGACTTTGTGCCGCTTATCTTGTCTTCAAAAATCAGCTCGCATCCTGCACAGTTCAGCGCATTACGTTGTAGATCTGTGTTCTGGTCATTTGTTGATACGCGTACATAGCCAATAAGCATGGTAGATCCCCCTGACAAAAGCAGGAATGATGCCATTTGCTCGTTATTTCTGCATTTTCATAAACGTTGGTTTTGGAGAAGGTGCTAACTGGGTTATGTTACCTGGAGGAATGATAATTCAGCGTGTTTATCTTGGATTTCCTATTGGCACCAATGCAAGACACATAACTTTCCCCCGGTCGTTTACAACAACGAACTATTCCATCTCAATTAACTGGAATGATATCGGTACTGTAACAACTGAAACACAATCACCAGCAAATGTGGCGGTTGTTCATCAAACAAAATCATTAACAGGGGCCAGCATCTGGCAGGCAGGTCCCGGGGGATTTAATGTGGACATTATAGCGGTGGGGTATTGATATGTACGTATGGAGCGCTAAATCAAATGGCTTTTTCCCCATATCGGAGAAAGAAAAATTTGAGGCATCAGGTCTGTGGCCTGATGATGGTGTAATAGTCAGTGAGGAAGAACATAAAAAGTTATTTATGGATATTCCACCAGGAAAACAGATTGGAACACTGAATGGAAAACCAGCACTGATAGATATTCCTCAGCCGACCAAAAAGGAATTAATAGCTATTGCTGAAGTTAAAAAATCCCAATTACGGGAAAAAGCTGACAGTGAAATATCCTGGCGTCAGGATGCTGTTGATGCTGATATCGCAACTGATGAAGAAACTTCAACTCTCACCGAATGGAAGAAATACCGTGTGCTGCTGATGCGTGTTGATACTTCAACAGCACCCGATATTGAATGGCCTACGCCTCCGGCAGTTCAGGCCAGATGACATCCGGCGCGGTGCTGGTATCTGTTGCCGTCACCGCGTCAATGTAATCCAGCACGGTGTTAAGTCGGGTTGTTTCTGCCTGAGTCAGTTTCCGCCCGGCCTGTAATTTCAGCTGAATCAGACTAATGGAAGCCATTGCTGCATCAATCAGTGACTGGCGCTGTGCTTCTGCCGCTTCTACTGCGGCGCTATGCTGTGCCTCAGTATCGGTCACCCATTTCTCACCATCCCATTTATCGTATGGCGTTAATGGGGCGATAGTGGTTGTATTTTCAGGGTAATCACCCGGAACTGTGATTTCTCTGGTATCTCCCGTTTCGGTACTATAGACAACTTCACCGCGATGGTCTGGCACATATTCCCATGAATTTAAATCTACAGAGCGACAGATTGCATAACCAGCTTTATGTATACCTGGTGCATCCAAACAGGAACATGCCGGGATACCGACGCCGACAGCGAGATATTCAGTTGATGTAGAAATATATTCCCGCGTTTCACCATCATAATTATAAATGATAATGTCTCCCGCTTTTATTGCAATGAGTTCGCTATTTAATATAGCTTTATTCATCATGCGGCCCTCACAATATAATTAAAAGCGATGTTACGAGGACGAGTTTCTGTACCTACATTTCCACTAATTTCACCATAACGTTTAACACTACGAGAGCTAAGAGCTCGTAGTGAGGAAGGCACCTTAAGACCGGGTTCGTCCGTTTTAACTATTCCCCCGTCACCGTATGTAGCCAGTATTCCTGGGTTTACTCCTTCCCGTGCACTTCCTGCGGCGAGTCCGTCCCCTGTCCATAATTCCATATAGTGTGCATGGTCCAAAATTGTGTGTGGCTGCCAATTAAGCAAAGCGCGACCAGTATCAATCCCGCGACCGTCATCCCAGCCACGAATAAATTCACCGCGTAAATCAGGCAATTTATTGGTCTGGTAAGCCTTTGCCAGTTCCGGGTATTCTTCAGCAGAAAAAGCCGCACCATTGCATTTCAGCCAGCCTGTTGGCGGAGTGGCTGAGGGCCACGGAACAGGCACACCAACGGGTAATGCCGAACCTTCTCCCAAACCAAGGTTTTCGAGAGCCGTTTTCACCGTGCCGTCCGATTTGATATCGCCAAACGGATTCTTGCGGCTTAACAGCAGCGCACGAAGCGCAGTAAGCAGCTGGTCATGCCGCCCCTTCTCCAGGCTGGCACCGGATGCCTCCACCACGCTGCAGAGTTCTTCCTGCAACATGTCAAAGTAGTCATCATCCAGATCGGTGGCAGGTGTGCCGGTCTGGGGGTTACCACGGGTAAAACCGTTCTTACCCGCGCCGAACTTATCCTTCTGCGCGGTTTTCGTGTCTATACGATGCATGGATTACTCCGGATATTTAAAAATTACGTAGGTATGCGAAGGGCAGAGTTTGTTAAGCACACACTCGACAACGGTGTCGCCCCAGATACGCAGTGCGGAATCACAGGGATCACCACATGTCATCCAGGTGGTGTTGGTGGCAGCTGGCATGTTGACCTGCCAGTAATACCGCCATTCCGGCGCATTCACCGCGTCAGTACAGGCCGATGAGCAGGTGAAGGTGCTTTTGTCGTATCGCGTGATGGTGGCATCTGGTCTGCCCAGGGCAGCAAGCTGTGCAAGATAAAAATCCTCGTTGATGCCGCCCGCCAGGTTAACCTTCGCATCCAGCCGTTGCTGACGCTGGCGAAGGGTCTGTGTCCCTGCGGGAATACATTCATCCGGCAGGCCGCACAGACGCTCCCAGCGGTTTATCAGTTCGGTGGTGGTGCGCGGATCCAGCTCCCGCATCAGGGCATCCGCACGCTGATGAACACGGGTTAATGACGGTGCTGCACCGGCAATCGCCGGATCGCTGACTGACCACGCCGGACCGGGCGGCAACAGTGCCGACAACAGACGGATATAATCATCGTTTGTCACGTCCATGAAATCGTCCCCAGAACTGCCAGCTCATTTTTTGCAATGGAGATATTGTCCGCCGGTGCAAGCAACTGATGGCTGTATTCCCCGTTCGCACCGGAAATCGCTTCACTGATACGCGATACCTTCAGTTCTCCCTGCGGATAACCATCACGCAGCAGGAACGAACGCAACTCGGCGGTGATGGCAGCCCGTATTTCCGGTGTGTCCGGCGTCACGCGGATATGAAAATCCACCGTATGCGCCACCGGCCTGAACACATACAAATCAGAGCCTGCCACCGGGGCCAGTGGCCAGATATGTTGTCTTGCTGCCGTTTCCGTTGATTCTTCCGGAATGGGATTAATCAGGTCACTGCTGGCAATCATCACACCGACAGTTCCCGTTCCCATCCAGTGACGGTATGTCCATGCGCGGGTAATGCCGGGCACTTCTTTAGCCCAGACGACATAGTCCCCGTCAGCCCCGCCCTGAGGCGTCCAGTAATACCGCTCAATGACGCGGGCGCGCCACGTTTCCAGCTCTTCAGTATCAAATCCGCCTGTCAGGGTGTCAGTCACACCGGAAGACGGCAGACCATTCACCGGCGTGACCAGGATTAATGCCGTACCATCGTCAGCGTTACCGACCGCGCCTGCAGTTGAGCAGGCGATCGGCACGCGCAGGACACCACCGGAGCTGGTTGCATCGGCAGTTGCCGTGTACTGAACCAGGTCATCGCGCTGAATAACACTCCCGGCAGTCACCTTCAGGCCATCGCTGACACCTTCCCAGCGCATATACCCGCTGGCAGCCGTGGCCCCCTTGCGCGGACACCGTTTCATCGCAGCATGTCGCGCCAGCCAGGACTCATCGCACAGGTCAGGCAGCATGTTCATTGCCAGATAATCGATGTAACCGTAAACCGTATGCAGCGCCGCCGCATACACCTTTGCCCGCACGTCTTCATCCATGCGCCGGAGCGTGTCGCTGACGTCCAGCCTGGCGAATAAATCGTTACGGAGCATACTGATATTTTCTGCCAGCGTCGGGCGCTGAAATTCACTGTCCGCCATGCGTTATCGCACTCCACAGATCATCAAAAGAAATCATTACCGGTCCGTCACGACGCCAGAGAGTGATACTGTTACCCAGTTCATTAATCCCGGTGCGGCGGATATCCAGATCAATACGGGACACCACGCCGTCATCAATCATCCATTGCAGGCATTCGCGGATATACCCCCTTACCGTCTGCACCAGCTGATTGGTCAGTTTGCTGCGCTGAAGCAGCCACAGTCGGGAGCCGTAACGGTCATTCTGTACCGCAGGCCAGGTATCCCCCCACCATCCCATCGGGACGTCGGCGTTGTCATCAGGCTCCGCCCGCCGCCAGGTAAACAGGGAAATCACCACGGCGCGGGTCAGCGGATCCAGTTGTGCGCTGGCGCAGGTGCGTTTACCGTTCACCGTCAGCCACAGTTCCATCATGCCTCCATCGCTTTATCAGGTTTGTCGGTGTTACTGCCCTGACCGTTCTCTCTGTGACGATGCCCGTTATAGGCAAGCCGCATCGCTGACATGGTGGTACCGCCGGAGTCGCACAGGTCTTTCACCTGTCCGGTCACTTCCAGGTCCATTTCAAAACGTGCTCTGGGCGCATTGCGAAACGTGATCGTTTTACCTGCACCGTCCACCACGATCCCCTCCCGGGTCAGCGTCACAGACTGCCCCTGATCGTCATAGACAGCCACCTCACCCGTCTGCAGCCCTTTCAGGCGGTAGCGCCGGTCCGACACCGTAACAACCACCGCATGAGAACGGTCGCCATCCGGAAACAACACCACCGCTTCCGCACCGCTGTTTGCCCTTGCGGTAAAACCGTAGGGTTCAAGATGTTCAACCCCGGCTTTGGGTTCACCGGCAATCAGGGACACATCCACGGTCTGACATTTCGTGGCGGCACTGATGCTTTTCACCACTGCCCGCCCAATCAGGCCGAGAAGTTGTCGCTGCATTGCTTCAATCGTCCTCATCAGAACGGGTCCTCCTGTACTCTGGCTTTTTTCTTTTTCCGCGCGCCGGGATCTTCGGGTTCAGGCAGATAAGCATCAGGCGGGCCGACACGGATTTCCGTCAGGGTGCCGTTCTGGTCCTGAGTAAACGTGACTTCCGAGACAAGCAGTTCGGTATTGTCGAAACCACAGACCGGATCGAAGACAATCACCCGCTGGTTGGGCTGCCACAGCGTACCGTTACCCTGTCGCCAGCCCTGCACCACATAGGTGGTTTCATCCGTCCGCGCCGCCCGTTGCCGGGCTTCAAAGTCAGCACGCGCAATACAGCCTGCCCCCGTAGCCTGCCCTGTCTGCCTGATATACATCGGACGGTAACGGGCAATAAATGCGTCCTCTGTGCGGGCCCGCAGCGCGGTGGTGGTGGCCTCACCGAAATCATCGTCGTTTCCGGCACGCTGCCCCGCCACCTGGTAAACAGAAAACCGCTCCCGGATACTCTTCTCCGTATCACAGGAAAGGATGTTTTCCCCAAGTACCAGCGCGGTATGTGCCCGCGTTGAGCCAATACCGCCAATCACCAGCCTGCCGTGCGGGTCGTCATAAGCCAGCGCCTGCTGCTGACCGAGTATTTTGTTGATTACCTCAATCACCGTTTCACCGTGATCAGGCTGGACATCAGGAATAACACCCGACGGCGCACCGCTGTTCACCACCTCAATGCCGAAAGGCGCAGCAAGCGCCTGCGCAATCTGTACCAGCGATCGTCCGTTAAACTGTGTCGGTTCGGCTGCACAGTCAATCAGGTCAGCGGTCAGACTGCGTCCGGCAATACCGGTGCTGACCGAACGGGCATCGTAACGAACGGGCGTCGCCTCCACCCAGCCGGTGATCACCAGCTCATCACCAATCAGCACCTCCACTTTTGAACCGTTTTTAATGCGCGGCTGAAGCGTGGTGATACCCTCATCTCCCGGCCACTGGCGGGTGATCTCCACACTGAAATCCCGCGCCAGTCGTTCAACACCGGCACCGATGCGCACCGATGTCCAGCCATTCCACTCCCGGCCATTTACCCGTAGCGTGACGTTATCGTTCATTGCACTGGCACCTTCAGAGGGATCACCGGCACAAAGCCGGGATGCGTAATGGCATTACGCCGGATAATGTCCGCGTCACGCGCCGCGTTATCAAACCAGGTCGCCGCCAGCACCAGCGCGGGTAAAACCTCATCCGGTGTGCGCTGAATGATCCGTGCAGACTGTTCAAGGCGCGTGTTGATATCCGCATTCAGATCTGCTTTCACCCGGCGCAGCGCCAGAAACAGCGCATCGCTGGTTGTACGGGACAACTCCTTATCAATTGCCGTATTCAGTGTGTCGCGAATGTCAGTCAGTTCTTCCCACGTCGGCAGGTCAACCGTGTTTTTCACCGCCGGTGCATTGTTCAGTGCCGGATGCGTGATGGAAGGCCAGCCAGTGCTCTGCGCGGGTGTTGTTGCCTGCCCCACTGCGGAATTCTGCATCACCGCGGAAGTTGTTGGCGCAGGCAATCGGGTGACGGCATACGCCGCTTCGCTGATTGCGGTCGTACGAAGGGTGCTGGCAACCACGTTACGCTGCTGCGTAGCCGTGGCGGTGGTTTTACTGTCCGTTTTCCAGACGCCGCGCGGTTGCAGATCGCTGCCGAGGCTGACACCGGAAAGCGTTTTGATCATGGTGACCAGGTCGCTGGCGTTACCATAAAGGCGCTTCCCGGTACGCCACATTTTCTGCACCTGCTCAACGAAATTTTTGCCTGACGATGGCGGCGGCAGAAGTACCGAGATATCCCCCTGCAACAGTCTGGCGGCATCCGATACGGCAGAATCCACCACTTTCATCGCATCAGAAACATACCCAAGCATTGTGCTGGCATTACCGACGACGTCGTTCTGCACAAAATCCGCCACGCCATCGATACTGAAACCACTGAAACTGTCACTGATGCAGTCATCCAGTGCAGAACAGGATGACATCAGCGTCTGCGCCGTCGCCGCACCTGATGTGGGGTAAGAGAGTTCTCCTGCTTCGACAAACTTCAGGTCAAAGCGGACAATACGCCCTTCACTTTTCGATGTGCTGACCCGAACTTCCCCGTCAACACAGACTTTCAGCTCACCATATGTCGGGTGGACAAGCTTGCCGGGACCGGGTTTATTCAGCGCTTCAATCAGGCGATCGCGCTGGTCAAAGCAGTCATCTCCCACCACATAAGCTGTGATGGACGGGCGGAAAGTGACTTTTCCCAGATCTTCGGTATAGGGCTTGTCGCGGTTCGGGTATTCATGTGTTTCCACACGGCGACCGGTTCCCGCACTTTCTTCTTCAACCTTAAACGGCACACCTCGAAATGACGCATCCTGAAGCCTGTCTTTCCACGTCATATACACTCCGAAAATAAAAAAGCCACCTATTAGAAGGTGGCCTTGTAATGAATTTTATTAATTAGCGAGTCAGAAACAACGAATCTTTATACTTTTGCTGTTGTTCATTTAAATACTTAGCTGTTTCATCGCTGGCAAATGGAAATATTACCGTATTTTTAGGCATGGTAATTTCTTTTTTGTCCAGCGTCAGAGTAAACATAGGAACATACTGAGCAGAGTAACGCACCGCAGAAACGAGCTCTAGTTTAGACTCTTCAATAACACTTAAATTATCCAGGCTAACTTTCTCTTCATCTTTTTTCTTTGACGCATTTAAAGTTTTTATTACTTTATTTAATTTCTCCTGAAAATCCTCCTTAAAGTTTTCAGGATTGCCGTCGACAACAAGAATCTGTTCACCCTGATTATCTGGAAAAATAATCTTTGCACTTATCAATTTATTTTCTTTATAAACATCACCAAGTTTTATGGCTCCTCCAGATAACTGAATAATATGTTCATCTTTAAAGGAGATGTTGCCAGAGATTATGAGAGATGAAAAAATAGCCGCTGCTCCAAGAATTACACTTGCTGTGATATAGCCTTTCATTTTTCGCCTATTAACATTTTTCTAAATGTGCATTAATTCTATCACTCTATTTATGACTTACAACCAGCAATACCTGTGAGGGGAATCCTGGCTACCAAAATCGGGTATAGCCAACATCGTGATTTATATCAATGCCACTGGAGCGTGTTTCCGTAACCCGCATATCTGGTGGCATATTTATAAATGATACCTTGATCTCACCATCAACTTTTGGCGCGGTAGCTTTATTAATCATGAAGGGATTCGAGCCTGTGGCATCGGAGGCGTTGTTTGCCTGAGCCGGATCCACCGCCGGATAAGGCGTGTATCCCCGTGCCGGTATTCCCGTCCCATAAGCATCATAAGCACCCGCGCCCCACTGCGCCGAGTTAATGGCATCGACCGTGTCACCGGAACTGTCGGTAAACCATTCAATAATAGGCTTCAGCTTATCCCACATATCCTGAAACCACTTAACAACCGGTCCCCAGTTATTGATCACCATCCCCAGCGGCGACCAGGCAAAAACCTTCTTCAGAAGTTCCCAGCCAGCCTCAAAATAAGGACTAATGGTTTCCCAGAGTTTCTTAAAATAAGGTCCGACAACATCCCAGTTAGTGATAATTAATCCCGCAGCCAGGGCAATCGCCGTCGCAATCATGCCAATGGGCGTCATCGACATGATCCTGCTGACGATACTGATGGCACTGCCCACGCCCATCAATCCCAGTTTCAGAATCGCAAGACCGGCAGCAAGCCCGACGACGCCGCGAATAACCCGGGGATTTTCATCCGCAAACTTCGTGAATTTCTCCCCCAACTCCCCCAGCCATTGCGTGATATTTTTGGCGTCACCAGAAAATGCGCCGCCAATAGCCGCAAGGCCGTTAGTTGCGGTCCCCGTCATTGCTTCCCACAGGTTGGACAGCGTACCAAGCTGGGCCTGAACACGTTTATTCAGGCTGGCCTGTTTATTCATCTTCTGCTGGATCTGATCGTAGCCATCCTTTCCTTTATCGATTAGTGCATTGACCACCTGAAGGGTTTCGGCATCATCACCAAATATTGCCTTAAGTACACCTGTTCGCTTAACGTCGGTCAGTTTTCGCAGCTTTGCCAGTTGCCTGAACATGTTATCAAGACCGCCAAAACTTCCTTTGCCGTCAGTAAAATCGAGCTGTACCCCGAGTTTCTGGCGGGCCATGATTTTATTGACGTCCCTGATTTTCTTAACGCTTAATCCGGACTGGATAACTTTTCGCAGGGCATTACCTGCCGACTCCCCGTTCATCCCCATCTGATCCATCATGACGCTGATAGGGGCAAGGCTCTGTGCAGCCTGAAGACCGTCCTTGTTCACCATCTTCAGAACAGAACTGGTTTTAGTGAAGAAGGACAACATGTTGGTATCGTCAACGCCCAGATAAAACGCCTTCTGGATAGTGTCGAACAGCCCCATCATGTCTTCTGACGCCGTTCCGGTAGCATCCTGCATCTTTGCAGCAAACTCAGCAGCCGCTTCCGGTGTTTTTTTCAGTTGTACCGCAAGATAAGCTGTCGCTTTACCCACACCGCCAAGAATGTTTTCTGCCGGGATCCCCTGACGCACCAGCATCTGCATCATGTTCTGGAAATCAGCCGTTGTACCGGGTAGCTGGTTACCCAGGCCAATAGCCAGTTTATTGATGTCCTGAAAGCTCTTTCCAACCTCGCCATTCGCATCCATCATGGCGACTTTCAGCCCGGTGGCGGCGTTTTCCTGATCGGCATAAGATTTCAGGGAAAGCGTCAGACCCGCTGCCAGTCCGCCACCAAGCGCCAACCCACCCTGTGACGCTTCTTCCGCCTGGCGTTTAAATCCCCGGATTTTCTTTTGCATTTTCGACAGCGCGGGAGAAAGCCTGTCGACACCGGTGATCAACGCCTTAAGCTCAAATTCAGCCATGTGTGCGTTTCTCCTGCTCTATCCTGTTTGCCTGACTGACCAGCAAGGGAATTTCACTGATCGGCATATTCAGCAATTCGAAGGGATTAATGCGCCAGTAGCTGGCGCAATCAAAGAAGCGATCAGTAAGGTATTCAGCCGTCAGGCCTGGAGGAAAAAACCAGCCACAAGCCACGCCGCTGCATTCAGGTCTGCCGGAGACATCTGGTCGACAGAGCTTTGCGGCACTTTCGCCAGCCGCACAATATATTTCGATACCACATGCGCCAGAAGTCTGACGGACTCATCCTGATTCATCTGGTAGGGATACCCCAGCTCGCGGACATCTTTCCCGGTGGGCTCATCAAACTCCAGTACGGAGAGTGTCTCGCCATGAGCGGTAATCGGTTTCTTTAACTCAAGCTCTTTCATTACTGGTAATCCCCTTCTTCACCGTGGAACTCAAGATCGACCGTGCCTTCTTCGGCATTATGGTTCGCTTCGCCGTGCAGCCAGGCAGACGACAGTACATAGACCTGACCGTTCGCCAGCTCGGCAGTGATGGTCATCTCATCAGACGAGGTGATTTTGCTCACCGGAAAATTCTTCGGCACCTTGAAGGTCCCTTTGACATAAGGCGCACGGTGAGTTTCCTTGCGGTCCACTGAACCGTCCAGGCCGATGATGTCATCATTGACCGTCCTGTTCATGGGCACCTCAATGCCGCCGGTCAGCGATAGCTGCTGACCGTCAATTTTGAAATAACAGGTTCCCCCGATACGGGCCATTATGCAGACTCCTCTGAATACTGAAGACGGAACTGGTTAACCACGGCAAAGACACGCAACTGGTTAACATAGTCAGGCGGGAACAGCGTGTTCAGGCGGTTCGGATCGCTGGCATCACGCTCCACAACCAGGTACTGCTTGAACAGTTCGTAGTTTTCCACGATCCCCGCACGCTCGAGCTGACGGTAGGTTGCCAGCAGTTCCCCTTTGATCACCGCCGGGGTGACAATCGCCTGACCGGGACCAAAGCGGGTACCGTCACAGGCAAGCTTGTGACGCCCGTACTTACTGGTAATGACGGATTTCAGTTTGCGCAGTACATACGCACTGGTATGCAGCGTCTCGCTGTCGAGGTAGCTGTTATCCGCAACCCCGTAAGCATTTTTCCTGTACGTGGTGACATCACGCTGAATGCGCAGCACCCCACTTTCGACATACGCCGTTGCCACGCCATGAGACAGCAGGGTCTGCTGCTCGGTCATCGTGAACCGTTTCCCCTTCGGCGCAGGCAGCATACCCACCAGCTCACCGGTCTGCGTGGGACGTGCCGGATCGTTGCGGATAAACACCGCTGCGCGGGCGGTACGGCTTGCCGCCAGCTCGTCGGCAGGCGTCTGGGTCTCTTTTTCGTACCCCGCCAGGGTGATGTGCTGCTGGTTAAACTGGTCACCTGCGGTCACCAGTTCTGACAGCGTGCCGATCTTTGCCGTATACACATGACCATACAGCTGACGCGCATAGCTCCAGCGACCGCTGGTATCGTTCATCTCGGCCACCAGCGTGTTAACGGAGGCCGTGTCGTTGAACGGCAGACCGATATAATCAAACGGCTCATCCGCCATTGCAGCCACCGCACCGGTGAGAACCGGAGCGCCCGTTCCGGCGGTCCCCGTCGCCACGGCAATCTGTACACCCGCTGGCAGCACTTCGCCCCCACCAAAGCCGTAGTAATTGAGGCTGACAGGAATTTCATTCCCGCAAAGCCCCTTATGACGCGCGGTCAGTGTGACCACGCCTGCCGAAGATGAGGCCGTAAACGGCAGGGCCGGAACGGCATTGATGGCATCTTTGATACTGCTGGCAATCGTCGTGACGTTATCGCCGTTGGTCACCGGTGCCTGCACGCGGGTACGTCCCACATACACATTCACCGTGCCGGTTTCGGTTGCTGCTCCGGTCACCGTCAGCGTAACCGTTGCCGCCGCGCCTGTGGCTTCCGGAACGGCAATCACATACAGCTCGCCAAACGGGTCGGTCTGGCGATAAGCCTCGACCATACGCGCCAGCTGACTTCCCGCACCACAAATCTGGCGTGCATAGTCTGCCGACGGCATCAGCACCAGACTGTTGGCAACAATCTCTGCACCGTTATTGGCGTGACCAATCAGCAACGATGCCCCGCTGTCCTGTGCAGTATTCGCCGCCGAGTTATCCATTTCCGCATAAAACAGCGGAACCAGCGTATTCGACGGAATGGTGTTAAAGCTTATCGTCATCGGTGTTCACCTTTTTATTCACGCGCCGGATATCACCCGCTGCTTCACGGCGCAGCCAGTAGTTGTTCTCGTCAACATTTCGCCCTTCGGCGGGCAAAAGGTCACCGCGGGCAGGGTCAGGCACTGACCGCCCTTTAACAGGTTTCACAAACATGAAGATTCTCAGGAAGGAAGGGTTATTTCGGTGTGATGTTCGATATCGCCGTCAGGCCCGTTACCGGGATCGAGATAATCAACATCAATCGCCAGCGTTCGCAGTTCATCCAGACTGTTCAGCTCATCCTGCTGGCGGGTATCGTCTTCGGTCAGCTCGCTGATGACCGAAAAATCGAACTGATAAATCAGCTCATGACGATTCAGATCCAGCAGCGTGCCGCCGTCATAGGTAATCGGGTTACCGCACGCTTCCGGGTTCCAGCCCAGCAGAGCCTTAAAGAGCATCTGCCGGACATCGTCCACCACATCATACGAGGCAAACTGACCGCGCTCATCACGCCCGTTACTCAGTATGACAACCACGGAGAAGCCCTCTTTCAGCTCCTGCCAGTAGTCGGTCTGGCTTTTGTTTTCTCCCGGAGAGTCATCACCCGGTACCACATACGCCGCCGGGAGTCTCAGCTTTCCGACCTCCGGCAGATTTTTGAACTGTGCCGCGCCTGCCACCCGGTTTTCAAAATACGGGCAGCGGGCACGCAGCGCAGCAATAACAGGCGTCAGTTTCATCTGTGTCGTCGCTCCGGCTTCAGTGATTTACGCAATTCCCGCGCCAGAAAATAGCGTGTCCAGCTGCGGTTCTTTTCAAGCGTTTCCACCATAAAGTTATTACGTGGAGCCAGCCGCCAGCCGCTGCCACCGGATGCACCACGATGATGACTACGACGACGTTTTGCTCCTCCCCGGACACCAAAAAACAGAAACGCCGGATAGAAGTCACCAGAGATCATCCGGTTCCCCTTCCCGTTGCGCTGGTTAGGGGCAATGCGTGTCATAAAACCGGCTCGCTTTTTACTGGCTCTCGGCACCATGTAACCAATCGAACGAGCCAGGCGTCCTGGTCTGATAACCGGGGTTTTCACCCGGTGCCGACCGCGCACGGCGCATCACCAGCCGACGGGCATCACGCATATGACGCTGCCCAATCGTGACAAACGCCCGCCGGACACGGGCGCGGTTAAAGCGCATCTCCGCGGGCTGCTGAACATCAACGTGAAAAAAGGGAGTCGCCATTGCTGCCTCCGTGACTCTGCGTAAATTCGCCCAGTTCCGTACACTCCAGCAGCAGAAAGCGCCGCGCCCCGTTCAGATCGCGCTGACGTTTCACCCGGTACACACTGTCATCACAGACCACCTCATAATCAGCAGTGATCCCCCGGCGGTAGCGAATGGTGATGTAATGGGTGATGGCGTCTCCGGTCTGCGCGGTTTCCTGCCAGGTGGTGGCACTGGTCTGGATAACCTTCGCCCATGCCCGGAACGCAACCGGGTATTGAGGCTCCACGCCAAAGTTATCCGCGGGCATATCCACCCGCTGGCGGATCAGGACGCGTTTATTCAGTTCGCCGGGGTCCGGCAGAATGTAGGTTGCGCTGGTCTGCGCCTGACGAATTTTCATAGTGGTATAAGGCGATAAGGAACAACCAACCAGTTAAAACTCATTGGCAACTCCATTTTCTCAACGTCTGTAACCGTTGAGCGGTTTTCGTAGAAATGGCTGACAAGTAGCAGAAGCGCCAGCTTCACATCATCAGATATCACAAGCCCATCAGGATCATCCGCAGGCCTGTCATCTGCGGTTGCATACAACTTACGGTTAAGGAAGTTTTCCGTACGACTCTGAGCGGCCTTACCAAGCAGTTCAAGCAACTCATCTTCATCAGAGAAATCATCATCCAGACGGAGCTGAAGCTTAATCTCTTCCATTTTTAACAGCATAAAACCTCCTGTGCCCGCCAGAACGCGGGCACAAAAAAACCGCATTACGCGGCGTGCTGTATTACGTAAAAAGACTAATCAACCACCAACGCTACCTTTCCCCACCAGCGCTTTAATGGCAGAGGTGTCTTCCAGGATACAGTCAAAACGATGGAAGGCCAGAAAACCAGTCTGATCATATTCCGCGTAACGCTCAACCAGACGTTTAAGAATCATGTATCGCACACGACGGATAATGAAGCGATCAAAGTCACCACAGAACATGAATTTTTTACCCGCCCCGATATCATCAATTTCCTGATCAATGACATACGGTACATTCAACACTGAAGCAGGTGCCACACCAACAATATCCGGCAACCATAAAGGGCGTCCCTGACCGTCTTCCATCTCACTGATCAGTTTCAGCGTATTATCGTTAAACGCCAGGCGGAATTTCGGCCCGCGACGATATGCAGGATCAATGCTGTGTTTCAGAGCCAGAATTTCCTGCCACTTCACCGTATTTGCCGCGGCAGTCTGTGTTGTGCCGGTCACAGATGCGACCAGCCCTTTGGGTTGTTTAGGCGTACCAGCACCAGTTCCCTGAATCAGATAACGGGCTTCACCACGACCAATACGTTCAGCAATGCGACGGGCAAGATAAGCTTCCATATCGATCGCGCTGTCCTGCAGCAACTCATTAGACACACGAATGATTTTCGATGTCATTTTGAGCGCCCCAAGACTTCCCATACCGAAATCGGTGTCTTCTTCACCGGCTTCTTCATTTTCGCCCAGCAGAACACCAACTTCGGAAGTACCATCAGCTGTTGCCCACTCCATAGTGCGACCGTCAGAAGTGGTCAGAATCTGCGCCACACTGGCGATGCCACCGTAGGATTTCATCTTCTCAACAACTTTCGCCAGGAATGTTTCTGGTACGGTATATCCGCCCTTTTCATCCTGAGCTACACCCTGGGCACGAAGTTCACGCAACGCCTTTCGTTCTTCTGATGTCAGCTCACTGGCACCGTGACGCATCCACTTATCAAAAACCTGAGCTCGTTTCTCATCCTGTTGCGGATTGTTTTCCGGATCAAGATTCTGACGCTGCTCTTCCTCATTGCTTTCAATGTACGCCTGATCCTGACGACGCAGTTCTTCTTCGCGTGCAATTCGTTCATCAAGCGCTTCCAGTTCGGATTTTGCTTTGTTCCACTCAGTGCGCTGCTCTTCCGTCCATGCGTTATCACCAATTTTTTCATTCAGGGCGCGCATGTCAGTTGCGATAGTATTACGTTTCTGTTTCAGTTCATGCAGTTTCATGATGTTTCCTTTACGCGTTAAGAAGGGTCAGGACGCGTTCACGCGCCATACGTTGATTAATGGCTTTCTGTAGCGCGCCACTGTTGCGCGCCTCCTGCCATGCTTTCATGGAGCGAACAGCCGAGTCAGCCTCCTGATAGGCAGGATATGTCACAGGACTGACATCCAGCAGACGGGAAAAGCGGGTTATCTCGCGAATAACAACCCCGTCCTCATCCTGATACCACTCCTCACCGTCACGGGCGACACGGAAAGCGAAAGATGACTGGTTAATATCTCCACGTTGCATCGGGGCCAGCACCAGATCACGAATGGTCTGTGTCTCCGGAGCCTGGATGTCATAGCGTAATCCGCGCTCATCAACTGAAAGATTCAGCGTGCCTGCTGCACTACGCCCAAGAATAAAATTAGGATCGTGGTTAAACAGTGCGCGTACATCATCACCAAGCACATCGTCAAAAGCGCCGGGCCGGATGATTTCGCGGAATGAACCGAATATCAGCTCAGAACGACAGTCAAACACCGATCCATAACCGATAATGTGCGCCGGGTTATCGTCATGCCGCTCAGCACGCACCTCACCGCTGTAACAACGGATTTCACGGTCATTCATTGGTTTTTCCCTCATCGTTTTTTGGGGGCTTAAAATCTCCTGCCGGGTTAGCAGCATTCACGCTTACCAGCATCTCGTCCAGCCCTTCAACCGGATTCATATCCTCAAATGCGCGGGCCTCATTACGGCTCATCCATCCATCGGTAATAGCGAAGTGATAGAATTGCGCGCGCTCCTGCGGAGTTCCGCGTAAAAGCCCCGTCAGATTGAACCTGACGTAATACCCGGCGGCTAACTCAGCGCGGGTAAACAAGCGACGGTTAAGCTCCTGCTCCCAGTTCGTCACCCACGGCATCATCGTGTAGCGGACAAACTGAATCGCCTGCGCAGAAATATTGGAGAAGGTGGCTTTTTCGAGGTCATTAATCATGTGCGCAGGAATATTGAAAATACCGGCGATCATTGAACGGTTCAGCTTCATCATGTCAATGATCTGAGCGTCAACTGGCGACACAGTCAGTGCCTTGTAATCCAGATCGGCTGGCAGCAGCATGGTTTTGTTTTCCTGGCGGCGTAACGCCTGCGATGCCTTCTGCCACTGTTCTTTAAGCCAGCCCCAGCTTTCCTTATTGAGTCCGCTTTTAACGGATACTATCCCCGCCGGACGGGCATTACCGCTGAAGAAGCTTTCTGTGTACTTCTGACCGCTCATCCCCATGCCTATTGTTTCGGCATGTTGCATAATCGGACTCAGCCCCATCTTCTGATTATTACCCAGCGCTCGGATGTGGATCATATCGTCGGGGCTGATCGCAAACGCCCCATATTCGTTGTACAAACCGTAGGTGTATCGGCCACCAGTATTCATCAGCGTCGTTTCCCACGGCATACAGCAATCCAGGGATATGACTTCACCGCGACGATTACGTTTCACCCAGGTATACCCATTCCCCCAGCCAAGGATGTGACGTTGCTTCAGTTCGCGCTATTTGTAACTGGTTTGCCAGGTATTGGGCTCATCATGAACCAGATAAAACGCCGGATGATCGCGTGCGGGCTCAACCTTCCCATTGTGCCTGCGCATAACATGCAACGGCATCTGGGCAAGGCTGGAAGACAGGACATAGATACAGGAATACACCGCAGCCAGTTTCATCGCAGTTTCAGGACTGACATAAACGTCTGCCCGGAACAGCCCATCAGTATCAACGGCATCCCCGGTTATCGGGGTGGAAGGATTCTCCAGTGATTTACTTCTGAACAGAGCATCAAGCAGCACGCGTCCCCCTTCTGACCATAACCAGTGCACCCACCAGCAGTAAAGCACCGGACAAAATCAGAGCCGGAGCCATACCAAACTGCAGGTAAACTCCGCACGTAAGCAGGCCAAAACCAGTCAGCCCGATAACATCAGCAATTAGTGATTTCATAGAATTAAGAGATCATCGTCCGGATCAAGAGATGAGAGGAAATCGCCAGGTTCTTTGAGCATTGCCCGACCGATCGTCATAATCAGTGCAACCGCACCATCGATTTTGTTTTCCGCCTGCTCCTTGACGGGCTTCACTAAATCATCGTTACCAGGCATGTTTTTGCCGACCACATTGCCGATACACCAGGTCATGATGGGATTGCCGTCATGATGAAAGCGTCCCGATTCAATCGCTGCTTCCAGCTCTTTCATCGGATCGGACATATTGGCGAAGTTCTGGACGATAGTGACGGGATTCAGATCTTCATCAGCAAGGTCATGTGACAGCCCGGTCGCCCCGAAGGGGTCGATGGGTGACTCACTGACCGGGCTGATTTTGTTCGCCGCTTTGGCCTCTTCGAGGATGTAGCGATAATCCACCTCTGCACCATCGGTAACGGTCAGGACGCCCATTTCCACCCATTTCTGAAAGCGTTCGGCTGTCCGTCTATCTTCATTTTTCTCGACGCTGTACACCGTGTCATACGGTACCCAGAAGCGCGGGGCCACACTGTAGTAATGCGTTTTACCGTCAATCTCGCGGGTATAAAGTCGCGCCATGCTGTTCATATCCAGCTTACGCGCCAGGTCAAAGGCCAGAATGCACGGCTGCCCCTCGAACTGCTCAAGGGTCAGTGATTTATCCTCGCAGCTCTGCCAGCTCACCAGGTTGAAATACGCCGAACGTGCCGACACCCAGATATTGAGGTGTTTCGTTTTAAAGACGTTTGCCAGACGGGCGTTATTTTTCGCACGCTGCTGCTGACTTAACAAAAATTCGCGATAAACCGACACGCCAATATTTGGATTGGCTTTTTCCAGCACCTGCGGGTCGGTCCAGTCGTCACCTTCATCAACGGTATAGATGATCCCGAACAGTTCATCGTTAGGCACCGAGCCGTTGAGCATCTCGATGACTTCCCGCCGCTTGTCGTAGCACGGCCCCTCAATGTTGTACCCGGCGGTGGTGATGGCCCACATCAGTGGCTGACGTCGCGCCCCCATCCCGGTAAGCATTGTGGTATAAAGCGCATCGGTGGCATGCTCGTGATATTCATCAACCACGGCACAGTGGGGTGATGAACCATCACCGGGGTTGCCGATCAGCGGTTCAAACCGCGCGCCATCCTCCGGACGGTTCATGTTTGAGGCGTTAACCTCAATCCCGAACGCTTCCGTCAGCATGGGTGTGCGTTTACACATCAGTCGCGCCGGGCGAAAGACTTCCCACGCCTGTTTCTCTGTCGTGGCACCGGAATACACTTCCGCGCCAAACTCGTTATCACAGGCAAAACAATACAGGGCAACACCGGCAGAGATTGCTGATTTGCCGTTCTTACGGGGGATTTCGGTATACACCTCCCGGAAGCGGCGCAACCGGGTGCCTTTATTGACCCAGCCAAACGCACAGCAGATCACAAATAGCTGCCACGGCTCCAGCGTGATGGGCATCCGTTTGAATGCCCACTCACCCTTGGTGTGCGGCAACAGCTGAATAAATTTCGCGGCCCGTTCAGCCAGGTCCTTGTCGAAGCGGTAACGAAACGACTTACTTTTTTCCGCCATCAGGTCATCAAGATGGCGCTGGCAGGCCTGAATCACAAACTGGCAGGCAACAATCTTTCCGCGCACGACATCCCGGGCATACTGATTGGCAGCATTTACGTTGGGGTAAGATTTCCGGCTCATGACTCGATGATTTTCAGAAACGGGTTAGTGGCTTTCTTCTTCCCCGCCAGGCCAATCAGACGCTGGCGGCTGCTGGGGTCGAGTCCGAGCATTGCCCCCGTGCTGCTCATCTCGGACTCCTGTTCTTTCTTGGCGGTCAGCTCCGGGTTTTTGACCATACCGCCCATTGCACCGGTAATGGTGTTGCCCTGGCTGGCAATATTTTTCACGGCACGTCGCCAGAACTCATAGGCCACGCACCACCGCTCAAGCACCGCGAGGTCAGTCACGCACAGCAGGCCCTGACCGCAGAGTTCTTTGGTTGTCAGTTGCCACATGATCGTGGCGAGAGGGAGATCTTCTTCAGCGAACCACTCCGGTGGCTCAACACCTTTGATGGGCGTAAAAACAGGTTCATCTTTATTCAGGGCTCGCTTGCCGGGGTTTCCGGCCAGCGCCTTGCGCGCCGTTGGCTTGGGGCGACGCCCGGAACGCCCCGCCGTTCCAGCCATATGCGGCACTCCTGGTTAAATTTCATTTTTCGCGGGTATAAAAAAACGATGGGGCGGGCAGTCCGGAAGACGTCAGGTCACAGGGATTTGACCCGCCCCTCCCCTCTGGCAGTGGGAACTGGTTCTTACTTCAGCCGTTCACGGGCCGTCTTCGCCTTATGACACGGCCAGCACAAACTCTGCAGATTACTGTCGACATCAGTGCCGCCATGTGCTTTAGGGATGATGTGGTCAACGGTTTTCGCCTCGCGCACCACACCGGCACGCAAACACAACTGACACAGGCCTTTGTCACGCTTGAGCACACGTTCACGGATAACATCCCATTTCGCACCATAACCGCGCTGGTGTCGGGACTGGCCTGGCTTGTATTGCTTCCAGCCTTCGCTTTTGTGGCTTTCGCAGTAGCCTGACGGGTCTGTGGTGGTATTACGGCAACCTCGAGCACGGCAGGCTTTCGGGATACGAGGAGGCACTTTATTACCTTGATTATTTATAGGGTTAAAATAAGTATATTCACAAAAAACATTCATTGATTATGAGAATCAAAAATCAGGAAATAATACCCTCCGATTTTCCTTTGCTTATGTAAACTAATTTATCATTACCTAATGATAACACTTGTTGAAATTGTGGCTTTATTTTTATGCATCCTCCCAAAAAATAAGCAAAACTACTTACCCCTCCAATAACATTATAAGGATAATCTACTGACATAGATAAAACAGTTCCCGCCAGACTAAATATTTGTGAAAAATCGAACTCAAAGGAAGTAGAGATGCTAAATTTTATTGGACTTTTCCACACTTCACAATTTAAGCGTTCAATATCCTTTATTGCTTGTTTAAGATTAGAAAGAGCTTTTGCTTTCTGAAGATTGATATCACCAGAACGTTTTATTTCCAAGTAAAGCTCATCAAGATATTCATGTAAAGCGATTAATTCAGGTTTTCTTCTTTCCTTGAAATCAAGAATATCATGTAGGTGCACATCTTCTGTGGGAACGGGTAATAAATTTGCTAGCTCAAAACGTATCACTTCTGAGGTTCTAGATAATTCAGGCACCAAGTTTATTTGGTCACTTAAAAAATGCATGCGCCAATCGACAGAAGAATCCGCATGCCTAAGTATATCTATTGTTTTGGCATGAGTTTCAGCATAAAAATCAGCCATATATTGGCCATCAAAACAACCATGATGTCTATATACAGGTCTGGTTAGCAATCCACATTTTTCTAATTCATCCTCGTTATTTAATGCTGTATGTATAATATTATTAGTGGGTGAAACTAGTTTATCCCAATAAAGACATAGATAGTTTATTTCTAATTGACTAATCCATTTACCTGTACGGATGCCTTTTCCATCCTCGGTTTTAAGTAATTCGCATGCACTAAATACCACACCTCTTTCCATGTCCGTCTCCTGTGATTAAGCTAATAGTAATTTAGCATTATCTTATACGAACGTGGAGTGTCATCTATAGATTCATTTCTGGCACTGTGTCTTGATGTACTCCTGCAAATAGTTAACCTGTGCAGTTATCTTGTCGATCCCACTTCGGAGGCGGTAATAATTGAGTTCAGCATCAGCTGTAAGTCTTGGACTTTCTCCATAGCCCATGCCGCTGGCTCCGGTCGTTGACTTTGCACAGGTGGCGGCGATTTGCAAGCGCTTACGACCAGCAGAGACATCAGTACGGAGACTTTCGAGAGTCGTGTTAGCATCAGCAAGCTCCTTTGTGTATCTGGCGTCAAGTTCAGCTACGTCACGTTGACGCTTCTGCATATCAGAGATCGTCGCCATAGCCGAATGTAATGCCATAGCGTTTTCGTCGCGCTGCTTTTTGTATTCAATGGCTTGATTGTGGTAATGATTCGCTGACCAGATGAAAGAACCAATAATAGTAACGAAGAAAGCAGCGATAACTAGCTTATAGCTCAACTTCATTTACCACCCCGCCAACCTCTTTAAACCTGGCAATCAGGTCACCAATTTTATGTTCATACTGACCGTAACCAGCGCCCGGCAACGAAGCCCAGATATTGCTGCAACGGTCGATAGCCTGACGAATATCACCACGATCAATCATCGGTAAAGCGCCACGTTCTTTAATCTGCTGCAATGCCACAGCGTCCTGGCTTTTGGGGGAGAAGTCTTTCAAACCAAGCTGTTTACGGTAAGCATCCCACCAACGTGAAAGAAGCTGGTAACGTCCGGCGGCTGTTGATTTGAGTTTGGAGTTTAGCGTGACAAGTTTGCGAGGATGATCGGAGTAATCAGTAAACAGTTCACCACCAACAATAACGTCATAACCGTGGTTACGTGTCGGTTGTCGCCCGTTATCCGTTCCTTCTGACCATGCCACCATATCAAGGAAAGCTTTACGCTGGGAATTTAGTGCCTGCATAAATTACTCCTTCGAGCTACCAAATTTGTTACCGATTACTCGCATTGCTGCCCCACGAATAGCATCGACACCGATCAGCCCAACACCACCACCAATGGCAACAGAAAGTGATTTAGGCCATCCGACATACTCAAGAGCGGATGCAAAAGTCAGCGTCAGAGCGCCACAGAGTAGAATTTCGAGTGTTTTTCGTTTCCAGCCCCCACCACCGCCAAAATAGGCAATACGTAAACCAGCCATAACAATCGACATAATCACTGCGCCCAGCGGTGTGTCTCCACGCCACCAGCTCTGGACCAACTCCAACCAGGTATTTGGGTTATGAGGCATTTGTAGTTATCTCTCACCTCGCTGATACAGCAGGTGCAAAATGAGGGAACATCATGTACCGCAAATCAGAAGCGGAAACGTCAAAGAGCCGAACCAATGGATAACTGCGGGATAGGCCAGGCCCAACGAATCCCCAGCAACAAAAACGACAAAACCCGCTCGACGGCGGGTTTAAGCTGTGTGGCGAAGTAACCACTCTTAACAGATTACAAGAATTTTTGCGGACCGCGTTAATGATTTTTAATCCCAAAGTCGTATTATTCGTTTTTTACTGTAGGAGTTAATAGGTTTATATTATGTTAGATACACTATCTTTCACTGAACGTGACGAGTTCCAACGAAGAAACATCGCTGAAAATATCATCAAGTTGCTAAAACCAGAGGCAGACATTTCACCACTGGTAATAGACGGCGCATGGGGAACAGGGAAAACAGAATTTAGTATCAAACTGAAAAATCTCATTATTGAGCAAGAAACTGAATCTAAAGTTGTTTATATTGATGCCTTTAAAGGGGATCATGCAGAATCTCCATTACTTCTCATAACCTCTGCAATTGCCAGCATTTTGCCTGAGGAAGAAAAACAACACTTCATTAAGAGATCTCTTCCTGCAATTCGCTTTGGTTTAAAAACGGTACTAAAAGCTGGTGCAGGTTGGTTTTTACGACAGGAGGCTAGTGAAGTTGCCGAAGAATTCCAAGATGCGATGAAGAAAGCAAGCAATGCAGCAATAGATGGGACTATTGAAAATTTGCTTGAAGACCATATGGACTCAGAGAAAAACATAAATTCACTTAAATCCTGCATCGAAAGTATATCAAAAAATCAAAAAATCGTAATTATAATTGATGAATTAGACCGATGTAAGCCGAGTTTTTCAACAAATGTCATTGAAACAATAAAACACATTTTTGACATCAATAATGTCTTTTTTATTTTAGTTACAAACACAGAACAATTAAAAGCATCTATAAATCATATTTATGGTTATAGCATTGACTCACAAAAATATCTTGACAAGTTTATAAAATATACCATCACGCTTCCAGATACATGTTTGATAAATGGTCACAACGTATGTAAAGCCTCTGTTATATATTGGGATTATCTTGTAGAAAAAACAAGGTTATTGAATAAAATCAATAGATTATCAGGTGACTTTATCCGTGATTTAATTCAACGAACCAACTTATCATTACGTGAAACACAAACATTTTCACGCAATCTTAACATTTTTCAACTGTTAAACGACGATGAGAACAAAAGCAGTAATCCTTTAATAAATATGATCTTTGTCGTAGCTGCCTTCATACATTGCTTTGGTAACAAGGAAAAACTAAAACAAGAAATTACCGCTGAATCTATATCTTATTTAGCAGACCTGCTTAACATAAAAGAAATACCTTATTCTTATGAGAGAAGATCGCAAATCCCTGAAATATCCATTGTATTCTTCGGAATAATTAAAGACAGTATTACTCTTAATGAGCGATTTGCCCCTAAAAGTGATGAAGAACTTAAAAAATTCACAAATGTTTATACTGATTATGAACACATAAATTTTTGGAGTACTACACCCAGAGAGTTATTGATAAAATATATTAATCAAATGTCATTCATCCAGTAAATAATACGCCCCATGCAGGGGCGTATTATTAAACGTCCAAATCTAATGTTAGATCTAGCATGGAAAGGCAGCCATCAATAAATCCTTCGGCTAGCTGTATTTCTATACGTATCAATTTCTCATCTTTTTTACGAGCCTTGGCGAGCTTTCTTTTAGAGATACCGTATAGGTAATGGGCAACAAGAAGCGAATGTTCGTCCGGCCTTTTTTGCTTTAGACGAGCAAGACAACCTTCAATAATTAAGGCATCACTATCCGAACAAGCCAAGCGTTTCTTGCTTGTATAGGGAAGAAGTCCCTTAAACCCAGCGGCTATAGGTGAATAATCAACGCCTGAACTATCACTCGCCGCCCATGCCCCCCAACGCTCCAGAACCATCTGAATATCACGCATCAACTTTCTCCACCAAATCAGGCTAGCACACCAATTGCCAACGCACGGTCGATAAAACGAAATATCAGCTCCAGCTGGGAGCCATACTTCTCTTCAAATGCCACGGTATCCGCATGCAGCTCGTCGTGATGCTTTCTGCACAAAGGCAACACAAAGAGGTCATGCGCTTTTGTACTCATTCCCCCCTGACCGTGGCCTATCAGGTGGTGGGGATCATCAGCAGGCTTTCCACAACATGCACACGGCTGTGTCTTAACCCAGCGCGTGTACTTTTCATTAACCCAGCGGCGACGTTTGGGGCGTAACATAAAAGACTCCGGCGACTCCGGCTCCACTTTCAGCGCCAGCACCTTTTTCGCCTTATCCTGGATGATGCTGGTGGCAGGAACCGAAGGCACAAGGTCACTTTCCCGGGTAACAGACGGCACAACAGGCTTCGGTAATCTCAGTGCCTTACGGGCTGCACTTTCCGGTAAGGCATCCGCCAGATCATTACGAATCAGCCACCAGCACAGTTCCGGCATTGTCACAACGTGACTGTCATCAAAACCGAGATCCCGACGCACAACAGACAACACCCAGCGGGCACAGTTATCCGTTGCCATTGATTCCAGCCGTTCCGTGAACTGATGGCGCAGCTGGTTATCGCAGTGCCAGCACAGACGGATTGCGCCCGGAGCGTGTCGCATTGTGGTCATGTTCTCGCTGTGCCAGTCGGAATGAGGCCACTGGCAGCCTTTTTCACGAAGTAACCAGCTTTCAAGACATTCCACGCCACCAGCACGACGGATCACTGCCTCATTGCGGAACACGGCCTGAACGGCAGGATCATCCGCCAGCGGTTGTGATGCCGCCGGAACGGCACCACTGGCGAAAGATGAATAACGTTCCGGCTCAGGCTCCAGCAGGACACGCCCCTGCATAAACAGGGGCATCAGCTCTGAACCTGGTCTGAACAATACGATCCCCATACGCGGGGCAATTTCAGGGGTCAGTAGTGCTCTCACGGTCACCTCAATGAACGGTATCGAGCAGCTTTAACAGCTCAGGGAATCGGGATTCGAAGAAATGCGGCTGCGTCTCGCGCGGATTTGCAGGACTGGTGATGTTCTTGCCGAACATGCAGCCTTTCGCCGTCAGCGACCAGAATTTTTTGATGTTGTTAATCGCGGTACGGCTGTATCGTTCGCGTTGTTCAACGATCCCCAGCTTCGCCATCTGGTGATATGCCTGATTAGCTGTCAGGCAGATACCATACTGCTTCAGCAGTGCACTCAGTGACAGCGTGGGGCGGCTTGAGCCATCAGGCGCGTCAGCAGGAGCATCAATGGCATAGCGCGGTGCCAGATTCGGTAAGCCAACAGCCTCCTGGAGTTTCTGACAGGCACCAAGCACTGAAGAGTTAGACAGGTTTAACTCCCGGCGCATAAAGTCCAGCAGGATCACGCCAGCCTGCATCTTGTCAGCAGCCTGCCCGGATAATTTTTCCGGTGTGCTGGTTACCATATCGAAAGTACGGATCACCTTCAGATGGAATGACGGGCTGATCCACATTGCATAGGCATACACCAGTTCTTTGCAGACATACGTCCCTTGGTTATTTCCGCCACGAATAACGTTAACTGGCGCTATATTGACCGAGTTGCAAATCTGCAACTCGCTTATTAAACGTTCGGTTTGCTCATTGCGGAGCCAGAATGCAGGCTTATGTTTATCCAGAGAACCGGCAGCCCTGTGCAGATCGTTCAGGCTGTAACGCCCATAAGCATCACGACGAACTTCAATACCATCAATAACCATCAGATTATTCATACTTCGTTTCTCCTCTTAATCAGGCGGCTGCACCCGCCGGTTTCTCGTACTTACTGATAGTGATCTCGACCTTCCCTTCCGGGATAACCGGTCCCCACTCCACCAGCATTCTTTTCACCTGACTGTCGTCTTCCCACACACCCGCGTGGGTCAGGGCGTCAAACAGCGCCTTGTTATAGTTGTCCAGATCGCGGATCCGGTTATCCGGAGGAAACAACACGATCTCCACTGAAGCAGGTGCCGACGTTGGTTTTGGCAGACGACGTAACTGCTCAACTATTGCTGCACACGCCGCGCTCTGGAATTTGCGCCCCGCCGCGCTTATCAGGCTCTTACCAGCAAACGCCCCTTTGTTGGGGTGTCGCCAGTACGTGTTCACGCTGGGCGGAAAAGGCAGGATCAGCTTCATACTTTCAGGCCCCTCTCATGTAACCAGTGGGCTGCACGCAGCCTGGCGTTTTCCTCACCGGCAAGCAGTGAGCGGATAATCCCGACCGCCTCGCTGTCGTCGTCCTTCACCGCGGTATGAAGCGTTATCCCCCGTGCCACGCCACGCTTTATCGTGATGACGCCTTTTTTCTCCAGTGCGCGAAGATGCTCCACCGCTGCATTCACTGAACGGTATCCCAGCATGGTAGCCACCTCCTGATTGGTTGGCGGGAAGCCACGTTCTTTCTGATAAGAAATCAGCATATCCAGCACCTGCTGCTGGCATTGAGTTAATGTCGTCATGCCGCCATCTCCCTGACCAGTTTTTCCGCCTGCTGGCGAACCTGCGCCAGAAACGCCTCACCACATGTCTCAAGTTCATCGCGCCCGATGTAGCTGATTGCCGGTCCCTTCCAGGTCTTATCGAAAACAGCAATAGCACCAGCGAAGAACGCTCCTGTCGGCACCTGCTTCTCGTCTTTCGGGATAAACCAGACAGGCAGTTCAAAACCAATACGCCCGCGAATAAAAGCAATATGGTCTGCATCTTCCGGCCACCACACTTCGCTGGTGGCAGCTTTGATCAGGAAAACATAGCGCCCGCCTTTATCACGCATGGCACTGGCATGCTTCATGATGTAACGCATGCCGGTGATGTATTGCCCCTCATGCTGACTGGCGCGGCTGTATGGGGGATTACCAAAGGCAGCACCTTTAAGCTCCGCAAGACGTTCTGACCAGTCATGCGCCAGCGCGTTGTCTTCCGCCGTGTAATACGCGGCACATTTGGCGTTATCACCGTCAGTGAACAGATCCAGAACAAACGGACCAAACAGGGTGTTAATTCCCCAGAAAATGTTATCCGGCGTGCGCCACTGATCTCCCACTTCCTTCAGTTCATGGGCTGGTTTATTCCGCAGTTCCACCAGCGCCTGGCAATATTTATTACTCATTAAGCCCCCACGTAATTCCCTGACAGATACCACTCTTCACCCGATGCAGCGCGCTTGCTGCTTTTCCGTAAGCACCGCTCACGACGCGCCAGAAAATTGTTTCGTTCTGGCTGGGAGTGGCTTTCACGGAATGCCGCCATCCACACGGTTGCAGCACGACGGTATAAGCCCCTTGACTCCAGTTCTTCCGCCTGGCGGGTCAGGCACAAAATCACCCGGGGATCGTTAGTGCCGACATAGAAATTGCGCGCAGGTCTGGTTTCACGAACTGGTTGTGGTTCCGGCTCCTGCGCTCTCTCAGTCAGGCGCGGGAAATGTCTGCGTGTATCCCCTTCACAACGGTGAGCCACACGCCCACTCTGACGTAACTTGCTTGCTGACTGCAGAACGCGCTGCCGTGAGTAACCAGCAAAAGCATCCGCAATGTCTCCGGAAGTACACCCCGGATGGGCTTCAATGTATTTCTGAACTTCATTCAAAAGACTCATGATCACCCCCTGAATCCTGCCGGGATCTGGCTGTAGTCCACGTTGTCGTAACTGGCTTTGAAGTACGGGTCTTCGCGTTTTTCGGTGTACGTGCTGACGGACGGCGATAAGCGCAGGGAAAGCTCATCCCATTTTTCCCGCAGCTTCGACGGACTGAGCACGTTACGGCACCAGAACGGATCGCGGCTGACGCGGCTGTACATCTCGCAGATTTGTTTGTGAGTACGACCATCCTGCACACACATCAGGCGAATTTCGTTTGCCCAGGCTGTCCAGTTCGGTTCTTTGGGACGAACCACCTCGCCGTCACATTCGGCGGCCTGCTCGTACAGGGCGATGATTTTTTTCCAGAGCCACTGTGCGCAGGTCAAATCATCCTGCGTTCCCCACTGGCGCTTTTTAGGGCTGAATACAACCGCATCAGGATGGCGAGTTAAAAACTCCTGTTCAGCCGTCTGCGTGTCCGGTTGCGAAGCGTCCGGACGAGAAGTTTTTTTATCTGACGGATCATGTTTTGATTTTACTGACGGATCCCCGCCAGATTCTGACGGGTGAAAACCCGCTTTTTTGCCAGATTTCGACGCATCAAATTTTGACGGGTCAGATTTTGATGCGTCAGATTTTGACGGGTCAGAATCTGACAATTGAGAAAATGCCGCTGCCTGAAGCTTCGCAACGTTAAGCTGATAAACATTCGACGCATTGCGGTTACCCTGGCGACGCGCCTTACGCGTTAACCAGCCTTCTGCTTCCAGCCGTGCGATAGCCGTTCTGACGGTACTCATCCCCGCGCCAATCTGACGGGCAATGGTTTCAATTGATGGCCAGCACACACCTTCGTCATTACTGAAATCAGCCAGGCGGGCCATAATTGCCACGCTGGATAATTTCATGCCTGACGCAGCGCAACCATCCCATACATAGCCGGTTAATTTAGTGCTCATGACCGACCTCTATTTCCCTGAATTTACGACGAAACTGTTCGAGCGGACTGAAGCATTCATGCTCATAGCCTTCGCGGAGGTAGATAACCCGTTGTGTTTCCGGCTCCCAACGAATGACTCTGACGGGTACTCCGTAGTGATCTTTGAACCAGCGGTTAACTTGTCGCAAAGGACTGTCTCCTTTTGCCGGTTAAAATCACCCACAGCCCACTCTGCAAAGCTGTGGGTTACAATTACCCTGCCACCTGGTACATTTACTGCATAGCAATACTCCACCTTCGCTTTTCCACCCGGTACAGGAAGCGCAATCAGTTGCGAGCGACGGTAGTGTGTTGTTAAACTGTTCATGCGTTAGTTTCTCCACAGTCACGACACGCCACGGCGCCCGGAGCTGCACACTCGCGGGCGTCATTACTTTCTGAAATGCAAAAAATTTTGTAGACCAGTGCTGCATGCTCCTGCAGCTTCGAAATTGAGAGGTACAGCTCGTCGTTAATTGCTGTCTTCTCATGCGGTTCCACTACACCGTCTTCAATTGCTGAACGAATCTGTTTTGAATAACTGCCGATCTGTTCAATGACTTCCAGCAGACGCTGGTTAATATCGGCGTTGTCCACATCCTCGACGTCAGGAAGAGACACAAAGACGCCATTTGCAGACTGCGCCACAGCGTCAGCAATGAAGTGAGTTCCACCAGCACGTTGCAAAATCATTGCCCATCCCAGCGGGAAAATCTGATCGCCATCGGCACGAAGGCGGTTAAATAATGCGTTCTCTGTTACATCCAGCCAGTCAGCCGCTTCAGCGTAACCACCCGGCAACGCCGCGATAGTTTTTCTGACAGCTTTCACGTACCACTCAGGCTGTTTTTCTATTTTCCAGTGATGCTTACCCACGATTAGCCTCATCGTTCTGTGGTTAAAAATTGAAAGTGTTCTGCTAATCTTTCGGATAGATATCCGGTCTTAAGTCAGATTTCGTAATTGCACCTGACGTGCATTGCTCAAGTTTTTTAGCCAGCACAAAACTGGCTTTTTTATAGCCATTGAAAACCAGCCGTAAGTAGCCAGGTGTTGAGCCAACTTTTCCGGCCAACTCGCCCTGCTGTTCTTTGGTTAAAGAGTCCCAATACGCTTTCATACAATATGTACCTCCGGTGTACATATTACATGATTAAAATGAACCTTCAAGATACTTGTACCTTAACGGTACAAGGGTTTTAATTTCGTTATGAAAACAATCCATGACATCCGGCGGTCTAACGCCAGAAAACTGAGAGATGGTGTTGGCGGGAATTCTTCCTTTGCCACTATGATTGATCGCGAGCCAACCCAGACCAGCAGGTTTATGGGAGATGGTGCTACTAAAAATATCGGTGACAGCATGGCACGACACATCGAAAAATGTTTCGACCTGCCTGTCGGATGGCTCGATCAAGAACACCAGACAACGAACATCACAAAAAAACCTGATGTTTCAATCACTAATAAACAAATCACATTAGTCCCTGTCATATCATGGGTACAGGCCGGAGCATGGAAAGAAGTTGGATATTCTGAGGTTGATTTGAGCACAGCAGAAACGTATCCCTGCCCTGTACCCTGTGGGGAAATGACTTATATCTTGCGGGTGATAGGTGATTCAATGATTGATGAGTACCGCCCGGGAGACATGATTTTTGTCGATCCTGAAGTACCTGCCTGCCACGGTGACGACGTTATTGCATTGATGCACGATACAGGTGAAACCACCTTCAAAAGGTTGATAGAAGATGGGACACAGCGTTATCTCAAAGCGTTAAACCCAAACTGGCCTGAGCCTTACATTAAGATCAACGGTAATTGCTCTATAATTGGAACTGTGATTTTCTCAGGAAAACCAAGAAGATACAAAATCAAAGCCTAATCAATGTTTATGAACCTGCTTCGGCAGGTTTTTTTATACTTGACAATGTACCTTTGAGATACATAATGTACCCAAGAGAAACAACAAACAGGCAGGACGCCCACGAAGTATCCGCCTGGGGCATATGAAGTCCAGGATGATTCGTTAGCAACAAAAAAGCGCCCTACAGGACGCTTAGCTCTTTAACAATCTGGTCCCCATCAACAAGTAACTGATAACTTGAGGAGATGTGAAATGCACAAAACAGAACCCAAAATCGTCGCGCCTGGCTACACAGATGAGGAAATTTATGAGTGGATGACAAAGAAGCTGGCAGCTATAAACCAGCTTCGTGAAGTGCTGTCTTATCGACAGGAAACAATAGACTCCTTAAAAAAACTGGATCAGGAAATCACGGTTTTATCACAGGATGTTACTTTAGATATTGTGCAGACAAATTAGGATCCCATTCATTTTCGTCAAAATCATCAAAGTGATGAATTTGTGATCTCCAGTCTCGATAATCTAAAAATTTCTGGGCGGTTACGCTTATTTTATCAAGTGTGAGTTCATCCTGAATTGAAAGAAGAAGTTCATCAAATTTCATCTCATTAATCTGTTTTGGCATCCAGTGATGCTTCATCAGAATAAGGTGAACCAGAGCCTTTTTCCCATTCAACTGATTATAGGGAGTGCCGAATTTCTTCCGGTGCTCATGTAAGACAAGGTCCAAAAGAGTAAGTAATGTTGCCCTTGATTCAACTTTGCTTATTTCGACTGATGACACTACCCCACTGATTTCAATGCCCCGATACTTTCCAACATTTTCACAGTGGGATTTGTACAGCGTATAGATATTACCGGACATTTCTTTTCCTTTTGCGTTGTTGGGGATAACCAGATTAACCGAATCCTTGTTGTTGGGGAATAACTAGGTCCACCTCGCCTGATGTGGCTAAAAGCAGGCACATAACAGCTAAGTATTTTCAACCAGAGAGAATCCTTAGCGTTGTGGTGAATGCGGCTCAGCGCACGCGGGTTAAGGTTGAGGCTGACAGTCGACCTTCTGTGGATACCCACCCGCCTGGTGTGCAACCTTCGCCAGGCACCGGGAGGCACCCGGCACCACAACTTTATGCTGTGTGTAGTCCTGGCGGTACCAGCTTGTACCCTTGCTTCCGGCTGGTACCGCTCTTTTTACAAAACAGAGAAGAGCATCACCGGACGACAGGCTCATAACCCAATCCATCCGGGCGGCTGCCACCGCAGGTGTTCTTCTCTGTTTTGTGGAGAAACTAACCGCCCCTACGGGGGCATTTATGGAAATGTAATTGACTCAATAATCGCCGGACGGTGAGGGCTTCCTTTTACCCGAATTCAGCGCGGTGCAGCGCATATACGTGGAGAACAAAATGTCATTTATTAAAACTTTTTCCGGGAAGCATTTTTATTATGACAGGATAAATAAAGACGACATCGTTATTAACGATATCGCGGTTTCCCTTTCAAATATCTGTCGCTTTGCAGGACATCTTTCACACTTCTACAGTGTCGCCCAACATGCGGTGCTTTGCAGCCAGCTGGTGCCGCAGGAATTTGCTTTTGAAGCTTTAATGCATGATGCAACAGAAGCATATTGCCAGGACATCCCCGCACCACTGAAACGACTTCTTCCTGACTATAAACGGATGGAAGAAAAAATAGACGCCGTAATCCGAGAGAAATACGGGTTACCTCCTGTTATGAGCACGCCAGTGAAATATGCCGATCTCATTATGCTGGCAACCGAACGCCGCGATCTCGGGCTTGATGATGGCTCTTTCTGGCCTGTACTGGAAGGTATCCCGGCAACAGAGATGTTCAAAGTGATTCCACAGGCACCGGGCCATGCCTACGGGATGTTTATGGAACGTTTTAACGAGTTATCGGAGTTACGCAAATGCGCATGAATGTTTTCGAAATGGAAGGGTTTCTTCATGGGAGATGTGTACCGCGAGATCTGAAAGTGAATGAAACAGATGCTGAATACCTGGTGCGTAAATTCGATGCGCTTGAAGCTAAATGTGCAGCACAGGAAAACAAAGTAATACCAGTGTCAACTGAACTGCCACCAGCAAATGAAAGTGTTTTGTTATTCGATGCTAACGGAGAAGGCTGGCTAATTGGCTGGCGTTCTCTCTGGTACACCTGGGGACAAAAAGAAACCGGAGAATGGCAGTGGACATTTCAGGTCGGGGACCTTGAAAACGTCAATATCACTCACTGGGCAGTAATGCCGAAAGCACCGGAGAATAAGAAATGAGCGTGATAAAAACTCATACAGGAATTGTTATCACCCGAGACGGTGAAAAGCGGATGAAATTACATTCCACTGAAACGTCCTGGGTTGCCGGACGTTGTGAATCCTACGACAAAAAGACTGGTTACCGTTGGGGTGCGCCAAACATGCGCCGCCGTCTGCTCCTGGACAGCATCAGGCCAATTAAACAGGTAGCAACCAGAGAACAAAATTAATTATCAGGACTGAAATTTGATTTTACTGCCCGTGTGCAGCGGGCTAAGTGGAGAAACATATGCTGAACCTCGATTGCGTTCCTATCTCAACTTATTGCAAAGAAACTGGCGAAACTCCTGAAGCAATAAACAAACGTGTACAGCGCGGTGTTTGGCGTGAAGGTGTTCAGGTTTTAAAGGTTGAAGGCGTTAAGGAGAGGTGGATTGATCTTAGTGAGGTTGCAAAATGGGCCAGACAAAACTGCTCAAACTACCGCGCGGCGTAACAATCAGAAAACACCGTCAGGGAGAAACGATCAATATAACTTTCACCTACAAAGGAGTTAAATGTCGTGAGCCACTTTCCAATCTGGAAGTAACACCAAAGAACATTAAATACGCCGAGCGCACACTCGGCGAAATTCATAATAAGATCGAAAGGGGAACATTCATTTATGCGGAATATTTTCCCCGTTCTGCTCGTTTGAAAATTTTTGGTAATGCTGCTGCAGGCAAAACGGTAAAAATGTACCTGGACGAATACCTTGAAATCTGCGAAACGAGAAAACTTTCACCATCTACGATTGGTGGTTATAAAAAATGCCGTAGTGCGTTAGCCTCACTCCACATTTGCCCTGCAAGTGAATTAACACCAGCAATCCTGAAAGCGTGGATTCAAAGCCAGAAAACGACCTTAAAAACAATTCGCAACCAGTTATCTTTCCTGCGGTCAGCACTTGATGAAGCCGTAACCGATGGGGTACTTCAAATTAACCCCGTATCGTTGGTAACTGCTTCGCGCTACCAAAGTGATAAGTCAGAAGCAGAAAGCAGCTACGTGGTTGATCCGCTATCACCAACAGAAGTTGATGCATTACTAGCAGCAGCCGGAAACAAACAATGGGAGAATCTGTTCCGGTTCGCTATACATACAGGCCTGCGTAGTTCTGAATTATGTGCCCTTCGATGGCGTGATATCGACTTTGTTGGAAAAACTGCCCATGTCCAGAGCGCAAGTGTTGTCGGTGTTATCAAAGGGACAAAGACAAAAGCAGGTACTCGTAAAGTTGAACTGACAGAAGAGGCAATGTTGGCGCTGATAAATCAGAAGCCATTTACATTCATGAAGGATGCTACTGTCTTTGAAGACCCAAAGACCAATAAGCCTTGGGCAAGTGCTGATGCAATCAGGAAAAAAGCATGGGTGCCAACATTACGGAAAGCAGGTATTCGATACAGAAATCCATATCAAACTAGGCATACATTCGCCACCAGCCATATCAGCCGAGGAGCAAATCTGTTTTGGCTTGCAGCTCAAATGGGGCATAAAGGGCCGGAAATGCTTTTCAGGCATTATGGTTCGTATCTCGTAGACTATGATGGCAAGACAGCTTGTAAGGACCAAGTATCAAAAAATCCGGAGAACATGAAAATTGAGAAGTAAAACGCCCGATAGCACTAGCCCCCCTTCGCAAAACAGTAAAGCTTACAAGAATGTTAGCAGGATGATGAGGATAGTGTACAATGGTTTTAGTGTGCATTAAATGCAAAGATTTGACGTTTTTTGTCAAATTTGTGCTATAAAATCACTTTTAGTGGTTTTTAAGCTATGGGAAGTTAAAAGGGTATAAATTATGTTGATTGAGTTTACAGTACAAAACTATAAATCTATTTCAGAGAAACAAACACTGAGTTTAGTTGCATCAAAACTTAACGATTTGCCTAATAATCTGTTCAGTATTGATGAACCTAAATCTCTTGAATTGCTTAAAAGTGCTGTGATTTATGGCCCTAATGCTGCCGGAAAATCAAACATTATTAACGCTATTACAACTATGGCTGAACTTATTGTCCGGTCTGCTACAGGTTATAAAAGTGGTGATAAACTTGATATCACGCCTTTTAGACTAGACTCAAAGAAGATTAATCAACCATCTGAATTTGAAATTAACTTTATTTCCGAAGGCATCAGATACCAGTATGGTTTTTCTGCAACAGAAGATTTTATTCACGACGAATGGTTATTTGCATTCCCCAAAGGCAGACCACAAAAATGGTTTTTACGTCTATGGGATGAAGAAAAACAAACCCATGAATGGGAGTTGGGGCCATCGTTGACAGGAGAAAAACAAACATGGTTGAAATCAACTAGGCCTAATGCGCTCTTTCTTTCTACAGCGGTACAATTAAACAGTGTACAACTAAAACCTGTATACGATTGGTTTTATTACAAAGTTAAATTTACTGAATTAACAGGCTGGGATAGTGATTACAGTGCAAAGCAATGCTTAAATGATAAGAAAGATGAGATTCTCAATTTTTTAAAAGCTGCCGATGTAGGTATTGATGACATTCATGTAACAAAAGAAAAATTCAATCCCAATGCTCTTCCTGATGATATGCCTGCAGCCATCAAGGAACTAGTGATTAAGAATATGCAAGGCAAGGAAGAATATGTCATTAAAACACTTCATAATAATGAGGATGGAGAGCCAATTCCATTCGATTTAAAAGATGAATCGCATGGAACTAGAAAAATCTTTAGTTTCGCGGGTCCCTTATCACATTCACTCGAGACAGGAAACATCCTGTTTATTGATGAATTAAATGATAACTTACACCCCAAATTAGTTGAGTTTATTGTAGGTTTATTTCACGATAAAAATATCAATAAGAATGGTGCCCAGTTAATCTTTACAACTCATGAGACGTCTATTTTAAATCAAGATGTTTTCAGACGAGATCAGATTTGGTTTGTAGAAAAAGACAATTCAAAGCAAACAAATCTTTTCCCACTTACGGATTTTAGTCCAAGAAAAGGAAGGGAGAATTTAGAAGCTTCTTATCTTGACGGTAGATATGGGGCTTTACCACTCATTGGGAAATGGGAGAGATATTAATGGGAAGCGAAGATCTGTTCAAAAAAAGAAAGGCTCGGCGTAATAATGAATTCAAACGAGTTAGTAAAGCACGAGCTCAAATGAAGAAAATTCTTATCGTCTGTGAGGGAGAGAAGACTGAGCCCGCATATTTTACAGATTTTATAAAACATTGCCGTATAAGCACGGCAAGCATAGTTGAGATTTCTGGAGAGTGCGGCTCAAGCCCTATGAATGTGGTATCTTGGGCAAAAGAAAAATATAATACGGAAAAAAAAAGGAGCGACCCTTATGATAAGGTTTATTGTGTCTTTGATAGAGACGCTCACCCTAACTATGATGAAGCTCTTAGCAGGATTAATTCCTTAAATCCAAAAGGGATTTTTGTTGCTATAACTTCCATACCATGTTTCGAGTACTGGCTGATACTACATTTTGGATACACCCGAAAATCATTTTCACCTCAGAAAGGCAAAAGTGAAGGCGCACAAATGCTAGCTGAGTTAAAAAAATACATGCCAGATTATGAGAAAAAGGCATCAGGTGTATTTAATAAATTGCAAGATCGGCTCGATACGGCATTAATCAATGCTAAAAGAGTCGAAGATGCCGCCAAAAAAGACGGTTCGATAAATCCTTCAACTAAAGTTGGCGCTTTGATTACAGATCTAATTAACATTCGTGATGACTTTGAAAATGAGAAGTAAAAATAACATGTCATGATGTAGCGACGGCAGCATGTTTAAGTTCAAATGGCAAAGTGTACGCGAAGTATACGCGGATCAAAAACAATAGAAAAAACGTATATTTTACAAAAGATTATATAAATTTTGACGCGGGTTCAACTCCCGCCAGCTCCACCAAATGATGATCCGGATACGTCCGGTGAAGTACAGAAAGCCCGCACGGCACAAGCCCTGCGGGCTTTTTTGTGTCTGTCGTTGTCCGAGAACATCCGGCTAAATCCAGAGAAAATTGGTACACGTTTAGGTACACGCTATACTGTGGTCCATTAAACGTGTACCAATTATGGAAGGGATCCAGACATGGCGCGCATTACACGCCCCCTCACTAACAACGAAATCCTCAAAGCGAAACCCCGCGAAAAAGACTTCACCCTGCATGATGGTGATGGCCTGTTCTTACTCGTCAAAACCTCCGGTAAAAAACTCTGACGCTTCCGTTATCAACGACCGGGAAGCAGCAGCCGCACAAATTTGAGTCTCGGCTCATACCCTGCCCTTACACTCGCAGCAGCTCGTCAGATACGCGACCAGCACTTAACCACGCTCGCGCAAGGCATGGATCCACAACAGCAACAGGAGCAAGCGTCAGCACAACGCCAGATTGAGTTAGACAGCATTTTCTCAACTGTGGCCGCTAACTGGTTCCAGATTAAAAGCAGAAGTGTCACAGAGGATTATGCAAAGGATATTTGGCGTTCTTTGGATAAAGACGTGTTCCCGGCAATCGGTGCGATGCCCGTTCAGGATATAAAGGCCAGAACGATTGTTGAAGCATTGGAGCCAATCAAAGCACGTGGCGCATTAGAGACGGTTCGTCGCCTAGTTCAGCGTATTAACGAAATAATGATTTATGCGGTTAATACCGGTCTGATAGATGCCAACCCGGCTTCGGGTGTAGGAATGGCTTTTGAGAAACCCAAAAAGCAAAATATGCCCACGCTACGGCCAGAAGAATTACCTAAGCTTATGCGTTCCCTGGTCATGTCGAATCTGTCTGTTCCGACTCGCTGTCTTATTGAATGGCAGCTTCTGACCCTAGTGCGCCCTTCTGAGGCTTCTGGTGCTCGGTGGGTAGAGATCGATCTCAATGCCAAACTCTGGACGATTCCCGCCGAACGAATGAAGGCTAAGCGTGAACACATTGTTCCTTTATCACCACAAGCATTAGAAATTCTGGATGTGATGAAACCTATTAGTGCACATCGAGAACATGTTTTTCCCAGCAGAAATAATCCAAAACAACCTATGAATAGCCAAACTGCCAATGCTGCACTTAAGCGAATAGGTTATGGTGGGAAATTGGTTGCACATGGTTTACGTTCGATTGCAAGTACGGCAATGAATGAAGCCGGTTTTAATGCTGATGTAATTGAGGCTGCTCTTGCTCATTCAGATAGAAATGAAGTACGAAAAGCCTACAATCGCTCAACATATTTACACGCAAGAATTGAATTGATGAATTGGTGGGGACGACATATTCATCCCCACCAGTAAACTCACTCTGGAGTTCCTAAGGCAGTAATAAAACCAGCGTCAAGGAACTCCACATTATCGGATAGACTATCTATCAATGCTCTTCTCCAATGATTAAGCCCATAACGTCTGGTATAGTCATCCCTAGTTCTTTTTAGAAATAATCTTAATCCTTCTTGGCCTGCAGAATTATATGTTTCTTCAAGTGAAGTATAGAGCCCCCCTAAAAAATCATTCGCTTCCATCTTTAACCTTTCATTTAGGTTAACAACTCTATTTTGAAAGCATAATGAATCATATACCTCTCGAGTCATACCCTCGATCATATTGATATTAAAATCAATTACTAAAGCACCATCTATCATTTCAGTATTGGCAACGAAAAATACACCATCGGGCTCATCAAAATAATACACATGAATAAATCCAACTCCATTTTCTGCTACACCAGCTCTTTTTTTATTATTGCACTTATGACAGGTCGGTATCAGGTTTCTTGAATATACTGCGAGACATTTATATATTGATTCGGGAAGATAATGATCTAGGTCGGTTGATGATTCGATCCCACATAATGGGCATTTTTTAGAACTTAATAAAATCCTTGAGCGAAGGGTTGAAAGCCGTCCATTTATTTGCACTTCTGAATAAGCTGTTTTTATAGCATTTTGGGTTTCATCACTTATTTCCTCTGCTAAAAATTCAGCACAGGGAGTTGCTTTACGATCGTGATATAAAGTATAAATAGTTTCAATTTTATCCTTTTCATCTTGTGTTAAAGCATACTTAGGATTTCCATTTTTATACGTTAAAGCGGTTAATAACTCGCTCATTCTATCCGCATCATCTGGTAAAGGTAGTGTCCACATATGTATTATCCTTTTACCGCTAATTTAGATATTACATAAGACCTTGCTTGTGTACTAAGACCTGTATCAAAACATTTTTCAATGTCATCTAATGGATTATTATTATTTTTATATTCTATTATTAGCTTGTCTAATTCATCATGATAATCAGTTATTTGAGTCGTTAATGAAAATACTGATGATGTTATTGCTCCAATATTCTCACCAAAAGTTTCAATTTCAGGTCGTTGAAAATCAGTAAACTCCCCATTTCTAGTTATAACATTAACATTTTTACTTAATGTTTCTTGTACTACCACAGGTGAATGAGTAGCAACAATAGCAAAAGCATCGACTTCGTTCAAAACAATTCTCAGAGCGCTCATTAAAACCGCAAGCAATGGCGGGTGCAAATGAGTTTCAGGCTCATCAAATAAAACAAGGCATCTTTTTTCAATATACAACAAAATATGCGCCATCGAATGCAAAACAAATTTATGCCCTGTACTCAACCTATGAAAATATTCTTTAGATTTAAGAATAAAATCATCTTTAAAGATTTCATCAATAATTTCAGATAATGAAACCTCTTCTCTCAACTTCATCATCACTTTATTAAACAAATTCCACTTATCACTATCTTTATGTATTTTTATCAAGACACCATAAAACTCTTCACTAAGTACTTCAAGAGGTTTTAATATGGTTCTCTCTTGCCTATCTAATGTAATAAACTCTATATCCATATTGTTTTCATCTACATTAGCCAATACATAATCCAATTCAGCACCAACATCCCTGACTCCGCAATATATATACCTACCTTTCCCATCAAGTATGTCTTGCCTTAGCTGTTTCTTTTCTTTAAAAGTACACCCGGGTATTTGAAAACTATCAAAAGCACTGTATGAAAGGTTGATTATTTTCGGAAAACCTAATCCCTCTGGAAGAATTTCACCAATTTTGGCTATCTGTTCTTTTTTTCTGTCCTGAGTTGAAGAATAAGCAACCCTAGAAAGTCTTGCCAATGTTGTACTCTTCCCACAACCGTTCCGGCCTACAATTACGGACATTCTACATGGTAGTTTTTCACTTTCAAAATATCCATATTGTATTGAATCGAAATCAAACGAAAGAGTATTAATCATTCCTGAATACATAAATGAAAACTTCATGTCTATACTAGGTATAGCCGAGAACTGATTTTTTATTATAAACTTTGGAAGAATAAAAATATCATCATCATTATTTAAGTCTCTCATGATAGAACGTTCCCAAGCTCTTTCATTTTTGAAACCCTCAGAAACATAATCAAACATATTAATGTCGCGTAATGATGTCAATATCCCCTCACAAATTTCACTCCCCAATTCAGAGAGCCTCCCATAATAATCAAGAGATTGTCCCACAGAACAAAACTCGTCACTCAAATATGAAAACTCGCCTTCTTCAACCATGTAGTAATCAGCTTCAGACTGATCTTTTTTTATAATTTTAACAACCCCAGCATACTCTATTTCATCAAGACCAGTAAGTTTCGTTGTAATGTATAAATGATACTTAGTGATAAAACTAAAATCATTCCAATCATCTTGTTGCAATATAAAATCATACAATACATTATTTTTTGGGTGATTTTTTCTTGAAGGTGCAGTTACTAGAATTTTCATATTTTCAACATACCTCATGTGATTATAATTCCTTTTCAAGTTTGTTATAGCTTACCGCAATTAAAATACAAAATTAAATGAAATTTACTCTGTATCACAATCCAAAAATTAAAATACATTTTTACAAACGCACCATTCTTTTCGTCCCAGTATTAGTGAAACTAGCTACGTACTGCATACCTTAAGTTTATGTGACATACAAAAAATAAAACACCCACTCCGCGCGCAATGCTCTCCCCGCCACGCCTGCCCGCTTAAGAGGTCGCTTTTAATGCA
This sequence comes from Escherichia sp. WS1152, assembly GCF_046487665.1. Classification (NCBI taxonomy): domain Bacteria; kingdom Pseudomonadati; phylum Pseudomonadota; class Gammaproteobacteria; order Enterobacterales; family Enterobacteriaceae; genus Escherichia; species Escherichia sp. WS1152. Next base: position 68,385 of record NZ_JBJQJA010000006.1, read on the forward strand.
GGTGCATGAACCGGCTCAGGCCGCGCCGGTACTGGCGCGGTGAGGAAAATAAAATACGGGGATTTGCATGAAAAACCATGCACCTTATGGATGCATGGCTTTTTTCGGAAAAAATAGCGGAATTTTGCGGATTTTTTTGCGTGCTACCGTGCGGCCAGTTCTGCACGTCGGCGGGTGTAAATCAGGTTCTGTGCCGGGGTGAATTTCTGGCGATTATCATCCCGCGAGGCCGCATCAGGCCTGAATCCGATGGCCGTTAAAATATCGCTGTCCTGCGCGGAATAATTAATTTTTTCACCTGCAGCCAGCCATACCGACAGGGCTTCACGCAGATAATCAACCGAGTGCTGCATGGCGCTCTGTTTTACTGCGGGAAGCTGTTCGTTATACCCCATCAGCTCAGGTGCCAGCGTGGCGGCCAGCTCCGCGCCGTGCTACTGCATAAAGTCATGGAGCCGGTTGCGGATGCTGATGTGCTGCACTTCCTCATGTGAGCGGATATAACGACCGGCGGCCTGATTAATCTCCCATTTTTTCACGTCGATATTGTCGCGCAAATCCTGCATTCTGCGCGGGATTTGTTCGTCACCGGCAAGGAGCTGTTCACGGTATTCCCGTTCAAGGTCTGCCAGTTCGGCTTTACGTTTCAGCCAGGTATTTTTGTTCGTCTGACAGGCCTCAAAGGCCTGCTGTATGGTCACAGTGGTCACGAGTCTCTCTCCTGATTAATGCCGGAACGGCGAGCTGTAGCAGCCCTGTACTTTACGCGGCGGCGGTGACGGCGCAGGGCTTAAGGCCATCACCGGCGGCGATGCGGTCTCGGTTGACCCGAAATACCAGAACCCGTACTCAACACACATTCCGGCGGTGATTCTGGCAGTGAACAATAACCCCATGCGCTTCACCGACCGCAGCGGTGGTGTGTCACGTCGCCGGGTGATTATTCACTTCCCGGAGCAAATTGCGCCGGAGGAACGCGACCCGCAGCTCAGGGATAAAATTGCGCGCGAGCTGGCCGTGATTGTGCGCCAGCTCATGCAGAAGTTCAGCGACCCGATGGCAGCCTGCGCACTGCTCCAGTCACAGCAGAATTCCGACGAGGCGCTCAGCATCAAGCGCGATGCTGACCCTACGTTTGATTTTTGCGGCTATCTGGAAATGCTCCCGCAGACCAACGGGATGTTTATGGGGAATGCCAGCATCATCCCGCGTAATTATCGTAAATATCTCTATCACGCGTATCTGGCCTATATGGAGGCTAACGGGTATAGGAACGTACTCAGCCTGAAAATGTTCGGGCTGGGGCTGCCCATGATGCTGAAAGAGTACGGCCTGAATTATGAGAAGCGGCACACTAAGCAGGGGATACAAACCAATCTGTCGCTGAAAGAGGAAAGCTACGGCGACTGGCTACCGAAATGCGACGAACCCGTAGCAACATAACCTCACTCAGACCGGCAACAGCCGGTCTTTTCCTTTCTGGCCATTGCCACAAGGTGAACAATCCACTGTTCACCCTTCACCGTATCTTCACCCTGTATCACCATGAAATTATTAATAAAAAACCAGAGGTGAACAGTGTGAACAGTAAAACCTAAAAAAACTTTTTACCCCCCCCCACCACATCGCCTGACCGGGCAGATCCAGAACGAGCAAAAATCACAAAGGGGAAGATTCGACTTTTCACTCCTCACCAACTCACCACCGCTTAACCACATGATATAAAATAGAAAATCATCGAAGTTAACAGTATAAACAGTTAGATTAAAAAAATACTAACGCATCTTATGGCGATAGGTAACACTATCGCCATAAGAAAAAGCACATTACATGAAGAACAAAGAAGGAAGGCATATAAATGGATAAAACTGATTACATCCTACGTTCACTTACGAAAACCTCAAAAAAACGATGGGAACATTATGCAGTAACTCGCATTTATCATCTTTTAAATGATCCCGACATTGAATTTGTCTGCCAGCAATGTGTCAGAAAAGAAAATGGAAAAATCTATTTGGCAGATTTATTTTTCCCACAACTGGAACTTTATCTTGAAATTGATGAAGGGCATCACAACAGTGAGCAATCACAAATAGATGATGCGAAACGTCGTATGGATATTACTGAAGTTACAGGATTTTTAGAGAAAAGAATTCCCGCCAGCGAAATAAGTCTTGAAATTTTCGATCGTTATATCAATGAATTTATTGAGTTGATACGCAATCGTAAAAATAGAATGATTAAAGATAAAAAATTCAAAGAATGGGATTATGATAATAAATATACAGCTCGTCCTCATCTTAAGGCAGGAAGGATATCTGTAGGTCCAGATGCCGTCTTCAGATACCACCGGGATGCTTTGAACTGTTTCGGTTACAACAAAGGACATCATCAGTCTGGCGGTTGGAGCATTCCTTCTCACATAAGTGAAGCAATGGGTCTATCAGGAAAATGCATGGTTTGGTTTCCAAAACTATATGGAAATTCAGATTGGGGAAATGAATTGACTGATGATGGTAACAAAATCATAGAGCGGAATATAAAGGATGATGAGGGATACACAGAACGCTGGGATAAACGAATTGTTATGGCACATTCTCGTGATGAGTTGAACAGGACACTGTACCGATTTCTTGGGGTGTTTGAAGCTATCCCTGGTCACCATACTGGCAACATACTAGAGTTTCATCGTGTAAGTACATCGGTCAATGTATACCCTCCTAATGATGCTGCCCCATGATTAACAGCATATTTAGTTCCCTGTTTATACGAGATACAACACTGCTACAGTGAGAAAATTGGTACACGTTTAGGTACACAACTGAAAGTTGAATACGAAAAAATCTCTTACTTTTAATAGGTTGGGAAATTTATTCAGACTCCGCCAGCCCTCATGATTGGACGGTGTAAGGACAACACCAACAAAAACAGGAAGTTAGCAGTCTCAGCAGGACACCGACCAGACGGTGAGGAGACAAAAAAGGATACGCAAAGGAGCCGCGGCTCCTGGCGACATGAAAGCCCACAGATGTGGGCTTTTTCGTTGATGGTCAGAACGACCAGTTCACACCAGCTACCGCGTTCCACGGGGATTCCACACCGGCACCATGGCTATACCCCACCCCAAGATGCCCGCTTAACGTACTGCTGAATGAGGCTTTAATACCTGCCTGGTATATTCCACGTCTGCCCGACAAATCATTGACGAAATTACCGTCATTATTCACCTTCACCCGGTTATCATCGACAAATTCTTTGCGCACAGCCGCCTTCAGCCACGGCTCAATTTCCATACCGTTTCCCAGACGCATGTTGTAACTCAGCGTTGCGCCCAGTTCACGATATATACTGCGGGTATCGACTGATTTCGATTCCATGCCATTGGATAAATGATATTCGGGGTTATCAGCGGTGAACCCCGTTAACGAGGCATACGGCGTCAGGTTCCAGTTACCATCGGTAAATCGCATCCCGGTTTCAATGTGACCGCCCAGCCCGTTGCTGCGATAACTGCCGTTGGCGGCTCCACCACTGCTCATTTTACCGACTACGTTACTTTCAAAACGGTTCAGCTTCACGACACCGTCCAGATAGAAACCACTTTCATGTTCCCAACTGGCATAGCCGCCCAGAGAATAACTGCCCACACTGCCATGTCCTCCACGATCAAAACCGATATGTGAATGGGAATAACCCATAAAAGTGCCCAGCGTGGCAATCCCCTCAGGAATATCATTACGGCTGTCGATCCCCACTGTCATTCCGGTCAGCGTCTGCTCAAACCCGGCCCCCGCATCGGTGGTGACATTATTACGGGTGTTATACGTTGCCCCCCAGACATTATTGTTGTGTGGACTCGCTTTCATTATGTTCAACCGCTCGCGAATACTGTTTAGCTCAGCATCAAATACCAACGGTAATGTTGCTGCCATATTGAGTACGGCTGCGGTAGAAGGCGTAATGCGTTTCTCCGGAACGGGTGTCGGCGTTGGATCGGGAGTCGGGTCTGGTTTTGGATTTGGGTCTGGCTTTGGATCGGGTTTTGGGTCTGGCTTTGGATTTGGGTTGGGGTCCGGGTTGGGTTTGACATCATTGGTCAGGTTCCAGTTGCTGTTGCCGTCACTTTTCAGGACATACTCATAGGTCCCAAGATCAACGAAACCGCCGGTATTGCCCAGCGTAAACGAAGCATCCCCTCCCCCTGTTTTCACCAGCGTCATCGCGTCGTCAGACTGAGGGCTGACGCCGGTATCCTGAACAAAGATTTTAAAATTACCAGTGGCGTTGTTGTTGACGACCAGTTGATCGCCCCGGGAGCCAGCAACGTTGGTATGCAGGTAGAAATTACCGCTACCGGAAAGTTCATTGGTTGTCAGCGTATTGTAGATACCGTTAGTTGTGGCAGGCGCTGCTGTTTGTGCTGATAAATAAACATCACCGTCGTTGAGTAGCAAACTGTTTACTCTATATTCGCAGTTGCTGGTACCTGCACAGGAATTATTGCTGTTAAGCCAGACACTGCCCCGGCTGGCAGCCGTCAGGTCGGCAAGCGTGGTATCGACGCCATTTCCGATAGTTAATGTCGCGCTATCGGTAATCCGGACCGCCCCTTCGAGTTTAACTGGCGTAACATTACCCCGTGGCGTCATTAACGACAGGCTTCCTGTCGCGCCACTGACCGATGCATCCGCCAGCGTACCTGCGTAGACGATTGCCGTCCCGCCAGCGACCTGGAGATCTTCTGCCCGGGCCAGAGCCTGAAACTCATCTTTTGACCGCCCAAGGGTATATTGCCCGCCAGAGTTAACCTTTGTGGCGGAGTCCTGACCCAGGTTTTGCATTGCCCCACCCTTGCCAACCGTGGAGTCGCGAGCTTCGGTACCTGCTAATACCAATAAATTACCGCCATTTTCCAGCAACATATTGGTCGCTAAATTGCCGGAAATGGAAAAAGTGCCGTACTGGTGAGTACCGCTGATTTCAATACCGTTAGCCGTGCTCGTCTGGAGAGCGGCACCGCTGTTCTGGACGATATCTGTCGCTTTGCCATTATCGTTGACTGTCAGCGTACCGCCTTCATTGATCTTTGTTTTTATTGCCTCTCCGTTAGCTGAAACTGTTTGTATTCCGCCGTCGTTAATTGTTGTCTCATTCGCCACACCCTCGACAATTTGTTCACCGCCGGTGAGCGTCGTGCCTGTCGCAGTGGCTTTTGTTTTGACGATCTCCCGTCCGCCCGTATTGACCTGTGTTTTGTCAGAAGAGGTGTCTGACTCCACGGTTAACACGCCGCCATTTGCCAGCAGGATATTGTTCGCCGCACCCTGCTCGATGCTGAACGCGACGCCATCCGCGCGTGTTCCTGTGACCCGCGTCGCCCTGGTGGTTGCAACCAAAGCGCCCTGGCTACTCTGCTGTATCCCCGTTGCGCTGCCTTTCTCCCGCACATCGAGTGTGCCGCCGTCATTAAGCACCGAGTTTTCAGCCAGACCGCCCTCATTAACTACCTGTGAACCCCCATTAATAATGGAACCTTCCGCTGTCCCGTTTGCCATAATTTGTTGTAGGCCAGAGACGATATCGGTATTGATTGCCTTACCATAATTCTGAACGGTTTGCGTGCCACCATTGATGTGTGTTTTCTCTGTTGACCCACCATCAACAATTTGTTCACCACTTTCGATATTTGCTTCAGTGGCTAAACCATATACCGTTTGCTTGCCACCTTTGATATTTGCTTTATCAGAAGTGGCACTGGCATATATTGTTTGGGTGCCAGCACTATTGAGTACAGTGCCAACATCTTTTCCATAAACATCCATTTTGCCGTTGGCATTAATAATCGTGTCAACTGCCCGGGAACCAGTGACGACTGTTAATGAGCCTGCGTTTTCCAGCACTACATTTTTAGCTTCTGAATTCCTGATGTAGAAAGCATCACCATAACTGTTGGTTCCTTCGATAAGTGTTCCGGATGTCGTGGAAGCAATTAATGCGCCGCCGGATTGTTGCTCAACATGCTTAGCCTCACCACCATCCTGAACCTCCAGAACGCCGCCATTATTAAGTCTGGTGCTATCTGTTTTAGCCTCCTTCTGGACAATCAGCTTACCGCCAGCATCAATGGTAGTATTTTTCGCCGAGGTTTTAGCCACTACCGTCAGTTCGCCGGTATTTTCCAGCACAACATAATTAGCCTCCCCTCCGGTAATAGTGAAGTGAGAGAGCTTGTTGTATCCTTCGATATCAGTCCCTGCACCCGTGTTGGCAACTAAAGCACTGCCCGTCTCCTGGTTAACCCCATGTGCAATACCGCCGGTATAGACAATCAGCGAGCCTCCGGCGCTAATATTGCTGCCAATTGCCGTACCATCTTTCTCAACAACCTGCCGGCTCCCGGAGGATATAATTGTTGTGTCAGCTTTCCCGCCGCTTTTGATATTTTGCGTTCCGCTGTTGATATTGGTGCCTGTGGCTATGCCATAATTATTAATATTCTGTGTGCCACCATTAATTATGGTATTTGTCGCGTTTCCGGCAACATCCATAACCCCGCCATTATCTATTCGGGTCGCATCAGCTTTAGCATTGGTTAAAACTGACATTGTTCCTTTATCTTTGATAATCGTCTTGTTTGCAGAATGAGATACTTCTAAATGGCCTCCGTTTTCCAGCAACACATTGTCAGCCACTTTATTGTGGATGGAGAATGCCCCTTCACTATTCGTACCGCTCACCGTCAAATCGTAAGTCGTTACTTTTAAAGCGGCTCCATCGTGCTGCGTAATATTAGTTGCCGTACCACCTCTAACATCAAGCACGCCGCCGGAATAAACTTCAATAACATCCGAGGAGCTCGTGTTATCAACAATTTGCGTACCACCAGAATAGATCTGCGTATTTTTTGCCGTTGACTTACTATTCAGAGACTGAGTTCCGCCTTCAATCGTAGTGTCCAGCGCACGGCTCTCATATACTCTTTGCTCACCGCCATTTTTAATGGTGGTTGTTTCTACTGTGCTCTGTTCAATATACTGCCGACCACCATTTATGGTTGTGTTCGTTGCCAGACTTCCTTGTACTACGTCCTGAGAGCCAGACTTATTTATCGTTGTACCGTCAACATGCCCCTGAGTTGTTACTTGTTGGCTACCACCATCAATGATTGTTCCATTTGCAGTCCCCCCCTCTATGCGTGAAGTACCGCCCTTAATTGTCGTGTCATTGCTGGTACCACCTTTATGAACATATTGATTGCCACTTTCGATTATCGTGCCAGTAGAAATTCCTCCGTACTCAATTGACTGTCTGCCTCCATTAATGGTTGTATTATTAGCTTGCCCGTTAATATCGGCATGGATTGATACTAGTTGCTCGCCACCAGTTTCAATAATACTACTATTAGATATCCCACCATAGACCTCCTGCCGGCCATGGTTGATAATATGAGTGTTATTTGTTGTACCTCGTTCATCTACTTTTTGGACACCATCTACAGTCTCATCGTTTACCACACCAATAACATTAGTAGTAAAGGCCGCCATCCCGGGCGGGGCATATATCAAGGCAGATATCAATAAGGAAAGTACTGAGCGGCGACAATAATGGGGACTGGTCCTGTTCATAAATTTCATCCTCTGAAAAGTGAATACTGAGTAGCGTTTAAGCGACCTTAGCTCTGCTGCAACATCAGCCCACAGGCACCAGACCAGGGGATTCATCCTGAAGAGACAGCGCAAGTGTATTGTGTTCACCGCTCATCAAAGACATCATGATGAAATGATGATATTCCGCATAAGAATGAGGCATTTTTTAAACGCAGTGCGCTGAAGTGTGGTTGGATAAAAAAGTCAATCTATTCAGGAAACACGGGCGTATTCTTTTCTTTCGACAATGAGGCCGTTGGCAAAATAAAATGATTTACATAATCGTTTCTGATGAATATCTTCTGCTCACATAAAAATCACACAATAACTTTGAGATCGCAGATTGTTTTACTTTTACAGCATTCGTCCCCCCATTGTTGGGCAAATATAGATTGGGCCAGAGCACGAAAGTTAATACCACGTTCGCACAGCTCCTCCAACAGCACGACAAGATGCCACATACTGCGCCCCAGTCGGTTCAGTTTACAGACTAGCAGTGCGTTCCCTGCCGATGATGTCCTGAGCAGTTTTTTCAGTCCGGACCTCCTGCCACGGTTTTACGTTGAAGTGGTAACCCTGAGCACGCAGTTCTTCAGTCAGGCGTGGTGCACCGTAACGCTGTTATTGCTGGGTAAGCTCAAAAAATTTTCAGGCAGCTAAGGAAAGTTGAACCAGACATTAGATGAAATATTTCAACCAATTACAGCACCAATTCAACACCGACAGATCACCAAATAAATCAAGGGGTTACGTGAAAGCGCAGCCCCTTTTTCTTTGGTAGTGACAGCAAAATGGATGTAGTGTGAAGAATAATCCCGTTTAATCAATCAATAATACATATTGTTTCAATCTACGTTATTATCTCTTTGTAAAAATTGCCATTTATTCATCATTGAAAACTGCTTTTAGAACTTTATACAATAGAACTATTCACAACAGGACTATTCTCAACGGGATCATCCTCAGAGGAACTATCATCAAAGTCATCATCCATAAATAAAATATCATCGAATGGTGCCACGCCCGTGATTAGTTTTATTTTATTATTACGATCAGACAAGACTCCATTTAAACCGTTTTCGCTGACGGATTTTAATAATTTCTCATAACTCTTATTGTCATCAGGCACATTAAAAATACACGGTGCATCAACATCAAACAATGAAGTTCTCCAATTCACATTTTTAATATCATAGTTACGGAAGTTCTGTCCAGAAAAGAAGCATCCCTTAAAATCCAACCCACCTAAATTATATAAACCACCCTCTCCTTTTTGTAGAGTAATATTAATTCTGGCTATCTCCCGGACAAAACTTCCTTTTTTATATTTGAATACCGTTTCAAGATTTTCCCCAGACAGCTTGACTTCTGGGAATAATTTGAAATTAAACCCTACATCATTATTATTCAAAGTAGATGAACGGAAGATGGAAAAAGCTTGCAGCGCTGAATTATAGCTTTCGATTTTATCTTGAGGCTGCGCTCTTGGTAAAAATATATAGCAGCACTCATAAAAATTGAATAAACGTTCTGATGAATTTCCATTTTTATCAAATAATATCCCCCGGAACTCCTTCACAAAGGCATCCGTTATTTTTTGAATATCTATGGTGTGTTCCTTTGACTCTGACAAAGATGGAGCCTGTTGAAGTGCATTGCTCATCTGGTTAAGGAACATCTGCATTTCTTTCAATTTATCTCCATAGTGGCCTTTAACTTGCTGAGAGTTTTTAGTTACAGGTGAAACCTTATCTATTTGGTTGTCATATAAATTACGTGGTTCCATAGAGACATTTGGTTGCGTTTCTAAAATAACACTACGCGTACTACCTGGCTTTAATGAATCAACATGAAACTCACTTTTTCTTATATTGCCGAATAGGGTCTGTTCATCTCTCTTAGCGGATTCAAAAAAATGATCAACATTATTTTTATTCGATGACAGGTCAGTTTCAGAAACCGCATTTTCTTTGTTCTCCAGCTTTAGTTTAATGAGAAGATCTTCCCAGACCTGCTTGCTTAAACATACTACGTCAGGCTCACCATCAGTAACTAACTCTTCATTATTATCAAAGTATACGTTGAATACTTTTAAGTTATTTTCATCAACATCATATTTAATACGTTTTAATTGCTCTCCAGATCCCATAATGACAAAGGCGTTGCCTTCATGATATATACATTCAGACATCATTTTTTGTAAAGTTTCAAGAGCACCGCGATACGTCTCTGATGCAGCTTCCTTACAAATTAATTTTACAATACTATGAGCTAGTAGCCCCATGGGGTTGGAAGAATTGTTTTCATTATAATTCCTGCTAGCCAAAACTGCGCTAGTGTTAATTTCGTTGCTTTTACTAACTAACATTGTCTATTCCTCAGTTAATGTCTTCATGGCTATTTTTAACGTTATTACTGTTTGTCACTATAAAAAATCGCTCATTTGAGACAATTGCTGACATTAACTGTTTCACATGCTACGCACGGAATTTTTAATTAAATAAGCACAAGAATGTTAAATTTAATAAACAAAAGGTTATTTCGCTGTATGATAAAAATCACCCATTATGATTTATTAGTGAAATTCGTTTTTCGAGTGTTAGGAATTTATATCTATTAGAGTTGGTTAATGAGCATAGCCATGCTTCTGTAACACTCACAAGACTCATCTACCTGCGGCGGGTGTTCTGGTCAGTAGTAGATGTTTAATGCGTGGCAGAGACATTTCATCCTTACTCTACGGCATTGTTCTACATACATTGGTTGTGGTACTCACTCATCATCAGTGAGCGAACAGAGAATAGTTCAGTGATTTGAGTAATTAACCTGATTAAATGAATGGGTATAATAAATGATAATACTCTGGCTTTATCGTTAATTACTTAATTCCACATGTAAGCAATTTGCCCGCTTGGCATAGCGGGCATTTTTTCCAGGTACTTTTGAATGAGTACTGATGGATAAATACATTGCAGTGGCGTGCCACGTACCAAAACACCAGCCCTCATTCGAAACCACCCACCGCACTTCTTCCTTTAAATGGCGTTAGTCATGAAATATAGACCGCCATCGAGTACCCCTTGTACCCTTAACTCTTCCTGATACATGAATGATGATTTGGTGGCCCCTGCTGGACTTGAACCAGCGACCAAGCGATTATGAGTCGCCTGCTCTAACCACTGAGCTAAAGGGCCTTAAGTATGCAATAACAATACTTATAAACCACGCAATAAACATGATGATCTTATGATGTAAATAACAGATTTTTATGCGTTCTCATCCATCCTGGGTCGTCAATACATGCGACATAAAACCCAACATCGCCTCCATTCGCAAAGTCGATACTCGCAGTCAACAAGCAAATGTTAATAATTAACACTATCTATAGTTATCATCGATTCAATGATACTTTGTAATGATTTTGTATCTAATAATATAAGTTTATTACATTAACTGAAGAGTTTTCGCATCATTATGATATCTGTTACTTTTCACTCCATAAAAATAAACTTCATATAGCAATATATTCTTTTATAGAACTTATTCTGCTAATAATTAGTTTCGTATGAGCGATTTTTGACAGTTGCCTCTCCAGACCACATCGATAATTAAAAAAACAGATTTAAGCATTATCCTTTTCCATATAAATATTGGATAAAAATAGGACATCTGTTTGCAATTACTTTCACAACAATTAAACATTTTTATGTTTCCGTATACATCATATTACTCTACCATTAGAGGAACGTTATTATGTTTTCTATAAAACCAGGACCAAGAAATTTACCTATCGACAACCCCACATTGTTATCATGGAACATTACTGACGGGGATCTAAATTCCAAATTAAATACATTAGAATATCTAAACTGTGTAACAAATATTATTAATGCTTGTGGAGTTTATCCTCAGGATTTAAAAGACAGAGAAATTATATCAACTTTTCACGCAGAAAAAATCATTAATGATCTGTTAAAAAACGATTATAAAATTTCCCTTTTTCCAGATACAACTTACCGTGAACTGAATAAAGCTGCACAGCGTAGTATTACAGCGCCAGACAGGATAGGAGAAGGAAAAACATGGATTTATCAAAGAGATACAATGAATGAAAGAGAAGATAACAAGGGGGTTCACCAGTATGGTCCTGCTGAACATTTCACCCACATTATAACTGACAACCCCTCCCCAAAAGATAAATATGTTGCATATGCTATTAACATTCCTGACTATGAGCTGGCAGCCGATGTATATAATATTAACGTGACGTCACCTTCCGGACAGCAAGAAACATTTAAAATACTAATCAATCCAGAACATCTACGGCAAACACTTGAGCGTAAATCTCTTACTGCTGTTCAGAAATCACAATGTGAAATCATCACCCCCAAAAAACCTGGCGAAGCGATTCTTCATGCTTTTAATGCCACCTACCAGCAAATCAGAGAAAATATGTCTGAATTTGCACGTAGCCATTATGGGTATATACAAATCCCTCCAGTGACAACTTTCCGTGCCGACGGACCAGAAACTCCCGAAGAAGAAAAAGGTTACTGGTTTCACGCTTATCAACCCGAAGATCTTTGTACCATCCACAATCCAATGGGAGATTTGCAGGATTTTATCGCATTGGTTAAAGATGCTAAAAAATTTGGTATCGATATCATTCCTGATTATACCTTTAACTTTATGGGAATCGGGGGTAGTGGTAAAAATGACCTGGATTATCCCTCTGCTGATATACGAGCGAAGATCAGTAAAGATATAGAAGGTGGTATCCCTGGCTATTGGCAAGGTCAGGTTTTGGTTCCATTTATTATCGATCCAGTAACAAAAGAACGTAAACAAATCCATCCAGAAGATATACATCTCACTGCAAAAGACTTCGAAGCAAGTAAAGATAACATCTCTAAGGATGAATGGGAAAACCTCCATGCATTAAAAGAAAAGCGTTTAAATGGAATGCCTAAAACAACCCCCAAAAGTGACCAGGTTATTATGCTGCAAAATCAATACGTTCGTGAAATGCGAAAATATGGCGTACGAGGTTTACGTTATGATGCAGCAAAACACTCAAAACATGAACAAATAGAAAGATCAATAACCCCACCGCTTAAAAATTATAATGAGCGATTACACAATACTAACTTATTTAACCCAAAATATCATGAAAAAGCCGTTATGAATTACATGGAATATCTGGTAACTTGCCAGTTGGATGAACAACAAATGTCATCGCTACTTTATGAAAGAGATGATTTAAGCGCCATTGATTTTTCATTGCTCATGAAGACGATAAAAGCCTTTTCATTTGGTGGCGATCTCCAAACCCTTGCATCAAAACCGGGTTCCACAATCTCAAGCATCCCATCAGAAAGACGGATATTGATTAACATTAACCACGATTTTCCTAACAATGGCAATCTTTTCAATGACTTTCTATTTAACCATCAACAAGATGAACAATTAGCAATGGCATATATGGCCGCTCTCCCGTTCAGCAGGCCTTTAGTTTACTGGGATGGCCAAGTATTAAAATCAACGACTGAAATTAAAAATGATGATGGGTCGACGCGTGTCGGCGGTGAGGCGTGGCTTAATAAAGGTTGCTCTACCTATCAGCAGCTCTACAATGAATTCCACGCATTATATATAGATAAAGCAGGAATATGGAGCGCATTTGAGGGTGTATTTGCAACTAAAAACGTTCTGGCCTTTAGTCGTGGGGATTCTGTGAATATTAATCACTCTCCTCATGACGGACTAGTTATAATAAATAAAGGAAACGAAGAAATTGAAGGTACCTGGCCTAACAAATTGCAACCAGGAATATATAAAAATATGGGGAGTAATAGCGTTAACATTATTATTAATAATACACGCAAAAGTATTCCCCCTGGTAAAGTATTTACGCTTAAAGGCGGAACTCTAAATATCAACATTCCTGGGCGTAGCGCTCTTCTTTTAGGGAAAACAGGAGAACTGCCGAACTATCTCTATTTGTAATTTAATGTTATATCTGCCCCGCTAAAACGGGGCAGATAATATGTTTAGTTTACTAACGGTCATTTTGCATTGAAGCCATTTACTGTTTTTTATCGACCAGATAATCTGTTCTCTGATGGTAACTCCCCCTAACCTGTTGCTTTAGTTATTCATTTCCTGTCTCACTTTGCCTTAATACCCTACGTTAAATGTTACTAATTTGTTGTTTTTGATCACAATAAGAAAACAATATGTCGCTTTTGTGCGCATTTTTCAGAAATGTAGATATTTTTAGATTATGGCTACGAAATGAGCATCGCCATGTCACCCTACATCTCATAAGAGGATCGCTTCTGATGAATGCACTGACCGCCGTACAAAATAACGCTGTCGATTCAGGCCAGGACTATAGCGGATTTACTTTCATCCCGTCGGCGCAATCCCCGCGTCTGCTGGAACTTACCTTCACCGAACAGACGACCAAACAGTTTCTCGAACAGGTTGCCGAATGGCCCGTACAGGCGCTGGAGTACAAATCCTTTCTGCGTTTTCGGGTAGGCAAAATTCTTGACGATCTGTGTGCGAATCAGCTGCAACCGTTGCTGTTAAAGACGTTGCTAAACCGCGCTGAGGGTGCGTTGTTGATCAATGCGGTGGGGGTCGATGATGTGAAGCAAGCGGATGAGATGGTGAAGCTGGCGACGGCGGTGGCGCATCTGATTGGTCGCTCCAATTTCGACGCAATGAGCGGTCAGTATTACGCGCGTTTTGTAGTGAAAAATGTCGATAACTCAGACAGCTATCTGCGCCAACCGCACCGCGTGATGGAGCTGCACAACGACGGTACCTACGTTGAAGAGATCACCGACTATGTGCTGATGATGAAAATCGACGAGCAGAACATGCAGGGGGGTAACTCGCTGCTGCTGCATCTCGATGACTGGGAACATCTGGACCACTATTTCCGCCACCCGCTGGCACGTCGACCGATGCGCTTTGCCGCACCGCCAAGCAAAAACGTCAGCAAAGATGTTTTCCATCCGGTATTCGATGTCGATCAGCAGGGCCGCCCGGTGATGCGCTATATCGACCAGTTCGTCCAGCCGAAAGACTTCGAAGAAGGCGTGTGGTTGAGCGAGCTTTCAGACGCCATTGAAACCAGCAAAGGCATTCTTTCTGTACCCGTTCCCGTTGGCAAATTCCTGTTGATTAACAACCTGTTCTGGCTGCACGGTCGCGACCGCTTTACTCCGCACCCGGATCTGCGCCGTGAACTGATGCGTCAGCGTGGCTATTTCGCTTACGCCACTCACCACTACCAGACGCATCAGTAAGCGCAAAGGAATTGAGCGGATGTATGATTTTGTGATTATTGGCGGCGGCATCATCGGCATGTCGACCGCCATGCAACTGATTGATGTCTATCCGGACGCACGCATTGCGTTGCTGGAAAAAGAGTCCGGCCCGGCCTGTCACCAAACGGGCCACAACAGTGGCGTGATCCATGCCGGGGTTTATTACACGCCCGGTAGCCTGAAGGCACAGTTTTGCCTGGCGGGAAACCGCGCCACTAAAGCCTTTTGCGATCAAAACGGCATTCGCTATGACAACTGCGGCAAGATGCTGGTCGCCACCTCTGAACTCGAAATGGAACGGATGCGCGCCTTATGGGAACGCACGGCGGCGAACGGTATCGAGCGCGAGTGGTTAAACGCCGAGGAACTGCGCGAGCGCGAACCAAATATCACCGGGCTTGGCGGTATTTTTGTACCGTCCAGCGGCATTGTCAGCTACCGCGAAGTAACGGCGGCGATGGCAAAAATTTTCCAGGCCAGAGGCGGTGAGATTATTTATAACGCCGAAGTCAGCGCCCTCAGTGAGCATGAAAACGGCGTGGTGATACGTACCCGTCAGGGCGGCGACTATGAAGCATCGACGCTGATTAGCTGTTCCGGGCTGATGGCTGACCGGCTGGTGAAAATGCTCGGACTCGAACCGGGCTTTATTATCTGCCCGTTCCGTGGCGAGTATTTCCGCCTTGCGCCGGAGCATAACCAGATTGTTAACCATCTGATTTACCCCATTCCCGATCCGGCAATGCCGTTTTTGGGCGTTCATCTCACCCGCATGATCGACGGCAGCGTCACCGTCGGGCCAAACGCAGTGCTGGCTTTTAAACGCGAAGGCTATCGCAAGCGCGACTTCTCATTTAGCGACACGCTGGAGATTTTAGGCTCGTCGGGGATTCGCCGGGTGCTGCAAAACCATCTACGCTCAGGACTGGGCGAGATGAAAAACTCGCTGTGTAAAAGCGGCTATCTGCGGCTGGTGCAAAAGTATTGTCCCCGGCTTTCGTTAAGCGATCTCCAGCCCTGGCCCGCCGGTGTGCGGGCGCAGGCGGTATCGCCGGACGGCAAGCTGATTGACGATTTTCTGTTTGTCACCACCCCGCGCACGATCCACACCTGCAATGCGCCCTCCCCGGCAGCGACATCAGCAATTCCTATTGGTGCGCATATTGTCAGCAAGGTACAAACGCTGTTGGCAAGCCAGAGTAACCCCGGACGCACGCTGCGAGCGGCACGTAGTGTGGATGCCTTACACGCCGCATTTAATCAATAACCTTTGAAAACAGGACGTAACGATGAAACTGAACGACAGTAACTTATTCCGCCAGCAGGCGTTAATTAACGGGGAATGGCTGGACGCCAACAATGGCGAGGTCATCGACGTCACCAATCCGGCGAACGGCGACAAGCTGGGTAGCGTGCCGAAAATGGGCGCAGATGAAACCCGCGCCGCTATCGACGCCGCCAACCGCGCCCTGCCCGCCTGGCGTGCGCTCACCGCCAAAGAACGCGCCAACATTCTGCGCAACTGGTTCAATTTGATGATGGAGCATCAGGACGATTTAGCGCGCCTGATGACCCTCGAACAGGGTAAACCGCTGGCTGAAGCGAAAGGCGAAATCAGCTACGCCGCCTCTTTTATTGAGTGGTTTGCCGAAGAAGGCAAACGCATTTATGGCGACACCATTCCCGGTCATCAGGCCGATAAGCGCCTGATTGTGATCAAGCAGCCGATTGGCGTTACCGCTGCCATCACGCCGTGGAACTTCCCGGCGGCGATGATTACCCGTAAAGCCGGCCCGGCGCTGGCGGCAGGCTGCACCATGGTGCTGAAGCCCGCCAGTCAAACGCCGTTCTCTGCGCTGGCGCTGGCGGAGCTGGCGATCCGCGCGGGCATTCCGGCTGGCGTGTTTAACGTGGTCACCGGTTCGGCGGGCGCGGTGGGTAACGAACTGACCAGCAACCCGCTGGTACGCAAACTGTCGTTTACCGGTTCGACCGAAATTGGCCGCCAGTTAATGGAACAGTGCGCGAAAGACATCAAAAAAGTGTCGCTGGAGCTGGGCGGCAACGCGCCGTTTATCGTCTTTGACGATGCCGATCTCGATAAAGCCGTGGAAGGCGCACTGGCCTCGAAATTCCGCAACGCCGGGCAAACCTGCGTCTGCGCCAACCGTTTATACGTGCAGGACGGCGTGTATGACCGCTTTGCCGAAAAATTGCAGCAGGCGGTAAGCAAACTGCACATCGGCGACGGGCTGGATAAAGGCGTCACCATCGGGCCGCTGATCGATGAAAAAGCGGTAGCAAAAGTGGAAGAGCATATTGCCGATGCGCTGGAGAAAGGCGCGCGCGTGGTTTGCGGCGGTAAAGCACATGAACGTGGCGGTAACTTCTTCCAGCCGACCATTCTGGTGAACGTTCCGGCTAACGCCAAAGTGTCGAAAGAAGAGACCTTCGGCCCCCTCGCCCCACTGTTCCGTTTTAAAGATGAAGCCGATGTGATTGCGCAGGCCAATGACACCGAGTTTGGCCTTGCCGCCTATTTCTACGCCCGTGATTTAAGTCGCGTCTTCCGCGTGGGCGAGGCGCTGGAGTATGGCATCGTCGGCATCAATACCGGGATTATTTCCAATGAAGTGGCCCCGTTCGGCGGCATCAAAGCCTCGGGTCTGGGTCGTGAAGGTTCGAAGTATGGCATCGAAGATTACTTAGAAATCAAATATATGTGCATCGGTCTTTAACTGGAGAACGCGAATGAGCAGCAATAAAGAGTTAATGCAGCGCCGTAGTCAGGCAGTTCCTCGTGGCGTTGGGCAAATTCACCCCATTTTCGCTGATCGCGCAGAAAACTGCCGGGTGTGGGACGTTGAAGGCCGTGAGTATCTTGATTTCGCGGGCGGCATTGCGGTGCTCAATACCGGGCACCTGCATCCGAAAGTGGTTGCGGCGGTGGAAGCGCAGTTGAAAAAATTGTCGCACACCTGCTTCCAGGTGCTGGCTTACGAGCCGTATCTGGAGCTGTGCGAGATTATGAATCAGAAGGTGCCGGGCGATTTTGCCAAGAAAACGCTGCTGGTTACGACCGGTTCCGAAGCGGTGGAAAACGCGGTGAAAATCGCCCGCGCAGCCACCAAACGTAGCGGCACCATCGCTTTTAGCGGCGCGTATCACGGGCGCACGCATTACACGCTGGCGCTGACCGGCAAGGTGAATCCGTACTCTGCGGGCATGGGCCTGATGCCAGGGCACGTTTATCGCGCGCTTTATCCTTGCCCGCTGCACGGCATCAGTGAAGATGACGCTATCGCCAGCATCCACCGGATCTTCAAAAATGACGCCGCGCCGGAAGATATCGCCGCCATCGTGATTGAGCCGGTTCAGGGCGAAGGCGGTTTCTACGCCGCGACGCCTGCGTTTATGCAGCGTTTACGCGCGCTGTGTGACGAGCACGGGATCATGCTGATTGCCGATGAAGTGCAGAGCGGCGCGGGGCGTACCGGCACGCTGTTTGCGATGGAGCAAATGGGCGTGGCACCAGATCTCACCACCTTTGCGAAATCGATCGCAGGCGGCTTCCCGCTGGCGGGCGTCACCGGGCGCGCCGAAGTGATGGATGCCGTCGCTCCAGGCGGGCTGGGCGGCACCTATGCCGGTAATCCGATTGCCTGCGTGGCGGCGCTGGAAGTGTTGAAGGTGTTTGAGCAGGAAAATCTGCTGCAAAAAGCCAACGATCTGGGGCAGAAGTTGAAAGACGGATTGCTGGCGATAGCCGAAAAACACCCGGAGATCGGCGACGTACGCGGGCTGGGAGCGATGATCGCCATCGAGCTGTTTGAAGATGGCGATCACAGCAAACCGGACGCAAAACTCACCGCCGAGATCGTGGCGCGCGCCCGCGATAAGGGCCTGATTCTTCTCTCCTGCGGCCCGTATTACAACGTGCTACGCATCCTTGTACCGCTCACCATTGAAGACGCTCAGATCCGTCAGGGTCTGGAGATCATCAGCCAGTGTTTTGCTGAGGCGAAGCAGTAGCACCGCACCCATGCCGGAGGCGACGCTACGCGTCTTGTCCGGCCTACGAGAGTGTAGGTCGGATAAGGCGTTTACGCCGCATCCGACAATCTGTACGTGAACAGGAAGAAATCTATGTTGGCCGGGTAAGGCGGAGCCGCTCTCCGGCAAAAAGAATCAATAACAATTATACGCGTGACCCGACGCGGGAAATGTCGGGGCGCTCTCCCAAGTGACACACTTTCGAGAGGATTCAGGATGGGGCAATCATCGCAACCACATGAGTTAGGCGGCGGGCTGAAATCACGCCATGTCACCATGTTGTCTATTGCCGGTGTTATCGGCGCAAGTCTGTTTGTCGGTTCCAGCGTCGCCATCGCCGAAGCGGGCCCGGCGGTATTACTGGCCTATCTGTTCGCCGGGCTACTGGTGGTTATGATTATGCGGATGTTGGCGGAAATGGCGGTTGCCACGCCCGATACCGGTTCGTTTTCCACCTATGCCGATAAAGCCATTGGTCGCTGGGCGGGCTATACCATCGGCTGGTTGTACTGGTGGTTTTGGGTACTGGTTATCCCGCTGGAAGCCAACATCGCCGCCATGATCCTGCACTCGTGGGTTCCCGGTATTCCCATCTGGTTATTTTCCCTCGTCATTACTCTCGCTTTAACCGGCAGTAATTTATTAAGCGTTAAAAACTACGGCGAATTTGAGTTCTGGCTGGCGCTGTGCAAAGTCATCGCTATCCTGGCCTTTATTTTCCTTGGTGCAGTCGCAATTAGCGGTTTTTACCCGTATGCCGACGTGAGCGGGATCTCAAGATTGTGGGATAGCGGCGGCTTTATGCCCAACGGCTTCGGTGCGGTATTAAGCGCGATGTTGATCACCATGTTCTCGTTTATGGGCGCAGAAATTGTCACCATTGCCGCCGCGGAATCCGACACGCCGGAAAAACATATTGTCCGCGCTACCAACTCGGTTATCTGGCGTATTTCTATCTTCTATTTGTGCTCTATTTTTGTCGTAGTGGCGTTAATACCGTGGAATATGCCGGGGCTGAAAGCCGTTGGTTCTTATCGCTCGGTTCTGGAATTGCTCAATATTCCCCATGCGAAATTAATCATGGACTGCGTGATATTACTTTCCGTAACCAGCTGTCTGAACTCGGCGCTGTATACCGCGTCAAGGATGCTCTACTCCTTAAGCCGTCGCGGTGATGCGCCCGCGGTAATGGGCAAAATCAACCGCAGTAAAACCCCGTACGTGGCGGTGTTACTCTCCACCGGAGCGGCATTTTTAACGGTGGTGGTGAACTATTACGCACCTGCGAAAGTGTTTAAATTCCTGATAGATAGCTCCGGTGCTATCGCCCTGCTGGTTTATTTAGTCATCGCCGTTTCACAGTTGCGGATGCGTAAAATTCTGCGAGCAGAAGGAAGCGAAATTCGCTTGCGCATGTGGCTTTACCCGTGGCTCACCTGGCTGGTAATAGGCTTTATTACCTTTGTGTTGGTGGTGATGTTATTCCGCCCGGCGCAACAGTTAGAAGTGATCTCTACCGGCTTATTAGCGATAGGGATTATCTGTACCGTGCCGATTATGGCGCGCTGGAAAAAGCTGGTATTGTGGCAAAAAACACCCGTTCATAATACGCGCTGATAATGATCAGGAGTCACACCATGACCATTACGTCTCTGGATGGCTATCGCTGGCTGAAGAACGATATTATTCGCGGTAATTTTCAACCGGATGAAAAATTACGAATGAGTTTGCTGACATCGCGTTATGCACTTGGCGTTGGGCCGTTACGGGAAGCTCTTTCGCAACTGGTGGCGGAACGGCTGGTCACGGTGGTGAATCAAAAAGGGTATCGGGTGGCGTCTATGTCAGAGCAGGAGCTGCTCGATATTTTCGACGCCCGCGCCAATATGGAAGCGATGTTAGTGAGTCTGGCGATTGCCCGCGGTGGCGATGAGTGGGAGGCAGACGTTCTCGCAAAAGCGCATCTGTTGAGTAAGCTTGAGGCCCGTGACGCCAGCGAGAAAATGCTTGATGAGTGGGATCTGCGTCATCAGGCGTTTCATACGGCAATTGTGGCGGGCTGTGGTTCTCACTATTTGCTGCAAATGCGTGAACGGTTGTTTGATCTGGCGGCGCGCTATCGATTTATCTGGCTGCGACAAACAGTGCTTTCGGTGGAAATGCTGGAGGATAAACACGATCAGCACCAGACCCTGACTGCGGCGGTACTGGCGCGAGATACCGCGCGCGCCAGTGAGTTAATGCGCCAGCATTTACTGACGCCAATTCCCATTATCCAGCAGGCGATGGCTGGCAATTAACTACTCTTCAGGAATACGCAACACTTGCCCCGGGTAAATTTTATCCGGGCTTTTTAGCATCGGTTTATTCGCTTCGAAGATTTTATTGTACAGATTGGCGTTACCGTAGACCTGTTTGGAAATGGCACTCAGAGTGTCGCCAGACTTAACGGTATAAAACTGGCTGGCAGTGGCTGGTGTCGCCGTTTTCACCTGATCATCAACACTGGCAATGCCGGAAATATTCCCCACCGCAACAAGGATTTTCTCTTTCGCCTCCTGACTCAGGCCGTCACCAGTGACCGTCGCTTTGCCGTCGGCAATTTGAATATTCACTTTATCGGCATCAGGTATACCGGTTTTGTTCAGATGCTCCTGCACCTTCTTCGCCTGATCGTCTTTATCGTGCTGACCTGTAACCGCGTCCCAGAGTTTTTCTCCGGCATCTTTCACAAAATTGAACAGACCCATAGCTACCTCATTCGTTAACGGAAACACTCAGAAAGTGTAGCAGAGGAACGCGGCGCGTTAACGCCGCGGGGATGAGCACAGGTTTAATCGCGGGTTTGCACCCAGAACGCGTGAATCAAACCGGGGATATACCCAAGCAGTGTCAGCAGAATATTAATAATGAACGCCCAACCGAACCCTTTACCGAGCAGCACGCCGAGCGGCGGCAGAATGATGGTGATGACGATTCTCCAGAAACCCATATGTACTCCCTATAAGAAAATTACTCATTGTTTAAAAAGAGATTTTATCTCTTAAGCGTAGTAATTTTAGCGGAGGCTGCCAGTTTCAGCTTACGCTTTTACTCTCATTTACGCTGCTGAGGCTGGTATATGTTGCATTTTTAGTTTAGAGTTTACTTAATTTAGAAAATACTTAAATAACTATGACCGAACTCACGCAATTACAGGCCAGTGCTGAACAGGCAGCGGCCTTATTGAAAGCAATGAGCCACCCTAAACGATTGCTGATTCTGTGCATGCTTAGCGGTTCCCCCGGCACCAGCGCGGGAGAGCTGACGCGCATTACCGGACTGAGTGCCTCTGCGACATCACAGCATCTCGCTCGTATGCGGGACGAAGGGCTTATCGACAGCCAACGGGATGCCCAACGCATTCTATATTCCATTAAAAATGAGGCGGTAAATGCCATTATCGCCACCCTGAAAAATGTCTATTGTCCGTAAGGAGTCACTATGGCTTTGACAACCATTTCGCCGCATGATGCACAAGAATTAATCGCACGCGGCGCAAAGTTAATCGATATTCGTGATGCTGATGAATATCTTCGTGAACATATTCCTGAAGCAGATCTGGCTCCATTATCCGTGCTGGAACAGTCAGGTCTTCCGGCTAAATTACGTCACGAGCAAATTATATTCCACTGCCAGGCAGGTAAACGCACCAGTAATAATGCCGATAAATTAGCAGCGATTGCCGCCCCCGCAGAAATCTTTTTACTCGAAGATGGGATTGATGGCTGGAAAAAAGCAGGATTGCCAGTAGCGGTAAATAAATCTCAACCCTTGCCGTTAATGCGCCAGGTGCAGATCGCTGCGGGTGGTTTAATATTAATCGGCGTTGTACTGGGTTATACCGTAAATAGCGGTTTCTTCTTATTAAGTGGCTTGGTTGGTGCCGGGTTACTGTTTGCAGGAATCAGCGGTTTTTGTGGAATGGCAAGGTTGTTAGATAAGATGCCGTGGAACCAACGAGCTTGAGAAGCGACGCCGGACGCGCCCTGGCAGCGACATCCGGCCTCAGTAATTAGATCAGGAAATCGTCGAGAGATTTACCTTCTGCCAGCGCCTGAGCGATTGGCTTCGGTGTACGGCCCTGACCGGTCCAGGTTTTAGTTTCACCGTTAACATCGGTGAATTTATATTTCGCCGGACGCGGCTGGCGTTTTTTACCAGCGCGTGGTGCAGCAGCAGAGCTATTACCCAATAACTCTTCCGGGTTAATTCCGTCAGCTTTCATCAGCTCCAGCCAGGTGCTAATTTTTTCCTGGCGCTCTGCCAGTTCACGCTGCTGCTGTTCTTCTTCTTCACGTCTTTCTTTAGTGACAACCCTGAATTTTTCGAGCATTTCTTCAAGAACGTCAATGGAGAATTCGCGAGCCATCGCACGGAGGGTGCGAATGTTATTTAAACTTTGTAACATTACGGACATAATAAAGAAAACCTTTTAACGCCAAAACAAAAAAGTATTTCGTCGCGTAGTGTAAGCGATCACTTATTATATTTCCACAAAATTTAATCTATTTACAGTCCTGCGCGAGATTATTTCAGCTGTTATTTTCTGAAACTCTCAGAATAATTTCAAGATTATATATTAGCCATTTTGATGAGTAATTTAGATTATTGGTGAACAGAACGGCGCTCTCTGCTCGCTAATTCCGCAAGCCTGACAAAACCAAAGTGAATAAAAATGCAATATAACAGAATAAAAGAAAACATCCATCACTGGTGCTTTCTGCTGTTAATGTACATTTTCTGGCATAAAAAATGCTGTAAATGACCCGGTCACGACATACACCGAATTCTCTACGCTTATAGCGTTACCTCACCCCCAAACTTTCATTAGTGAAATTAAAGGCAAGGTCATATCTAATTGATTTAATTGAAAATAAATCATATCGGCATGTAAAAATCCACAATGTACAAAAAACGAGCCGTTACGGAATATTTTATCTACAAAAACTGACTAAATAAAAATTTTTCACTAATTGATTAGTCATAGCCAGCGATATACGCTATGCGAAAATGCAGATGGCAATGAGATCCACTGCTTTCATCTCCATTAACATCCCATTACGCTTTTATTAAGGAGCATTAGCATGTTCTCACCGCAGTCACGCTTGCGTCATGCAGTTGCAGATACGTTCGCGATGGTTGTTTACTGTTCTGTCGTGAACATGTGTATTGAAGTTTTCCTCTCCGGAATGAGCTTCGAACAGTCTTTTTATTCCAGATTGGTAGCGATTCCGGTGAACATCTTAATTGCATGGCCATACGGTATGTACCGCGATCTGTTTATGCGCGCGGCACGCAAAGTTAGCCCGTCGGGCTGGATAAAAAATCTGGCGGATATCCTGGCTTATGTGACGTTCCAGTCACCGGTGTATGTGGCGATCTTGTTAGTGGTGGGCGCAGACTGGCATCAGATTATGGCGGCGGTCAGTTCAAACATCGTTGTTTCGATGTTGATGGGGGCGGTTTATGGCTACTTCCTCGATTATTGCCGCCGACTGTTTAAAGTCAGCCATTACCAGCAGGTAAAAGCCTGACTCTTCTTTTCGCGACTGGCATCGCCAGTCGCGTCTTTAACTGGCTTCGCCAAATAAACCATTCAAATAACGTTCAAGCGCAACACGCGAACTAAAGCCATGCGGGATACCGTAATGCTCGTGTCGCTCGCCTGCTAAATAGAGCGGAAATTGTTGATAATGATCGCAAGTTTTAATATCGGAAGCGGGTTCAGCCAGTGTCGAACTACGTTCTTTTAATGTTGGATGAATTACCAGTGCGGTACGTCCCATTCGCGCTTCGCGATTAACATAGACATAATTTTCCCCACGGCGGTAACCATACGCTTTCTGGGTTACCACATCGACAGTAAAACCGACTTTTTCAAGTACGCGCGCCACCTCGTCTGGTCGTAAATACATATTTGATCCTCGTTATTATCAACCGCGGGCCTACCTTACCTGATTGCGCATTCACAACGCTTTCAGAAAAGTCCATAAAGCCGCGATGAACCTCAGTTAAGAAAATTATGGTCTACACTGAAAATTACATCGAATTCTAATGGGGGATCATATGTTTAACCGACCGAACCGCAACGACGTTGATGATGGCGTGCAGGATATCCAGAATGATGTCAATCAATTAGCTGACAGCCTCGAATCTGTATTGAAGTCCTGGGGCAGCGACGCCAAAGGGGAAGCTGAAGCCGCACGAAGTAAAGCTCAGGCATTGCTGAAAGAAACCAGGGCGCGAATGCATGGTCGTACTCGCGTCCAGCAAGCCGCACGCGATGCCGTTGGCTGCGCGGATTCTTTTGTTCGTGAAAGACCCTGGTGTAGCGTGGGTACAGCAGCTGCGGTAGGTATTTTTATCGGCGCACTGTTAAGCATGCGCAAATCGTAGTGCAAAAATGATAATAAATACGCGTCTTTGACCCCGAAGCCTGTTTTCGGGGTTTCTTTTTGCCTCTTAAATCACACAAATCCCCCTACCCCGTCACGCTCATATCCAGGGTAATTCCGACCACTATTTGCTATATATTGTGTGGTTGAATCTTTTTTCAACTACATCTAGTATCTCTGTATCAACAGAGAGACAACCCGACGCGTATCATCGCGCCGTATCTTCATTTTAAACGGAAATACGAATCATGCGCATTACTATTTACACTCGTAACGATTGCGTTCAGTGCCACGCCACCAAACGGGCGATGGAAAACCGGGGCTTTGATTTTGAAATGATTAATGTCGATCGCGTTCCTGAAGCGGCAGAAGCGTTGCGTGCTCAGGGCTTTCGTCAGTTGCCGGTAGTGATTGCTGGCGATCTTAGCTGGTCTGGTTTCCGTCCGGACATGATTAACCGTCTGCATCCAGCGCCACACGCGGCCAGTGCATGAGCCAGCTCGTCTACTTCTCCAGCAGCTCCGAAAATACGCAGCGTTTTATCGAACGTTTAGGGCTGCCCGCGGTGCGCATCCCGCTCAATGAGCGGGAACGGATTCAGGTAGACGAGCCTTACATCCTGATCGTGCCCTCTTACGGCGGCGGCGGTACGGCTGGCGCGGTGCCACGACAGGTAATTCGCTTTTTAAACAACGAGCATAACCGGGCATTGCTGCGCGGCGTTATTGCTTCGGGTAATCGCAACTTTGGTGAGGCGTATGGCCGCGCCGGAGATGTGATTGCCCGGAAATGCGGCGTGCCGTGGCTGTACCGTTTTGAACTCATGGGTACGCAAAGCGATATCGAAAACGTTCGTAAAGGAGTAACCGAATTTTGGCAACGACAACCGCAGAACGCCTGACGCAGGAAACGATGGATTATCACGCGCTGAATGCGATGCTTAACCTCTACGATAGCGCAGGTCGCATTCAGTTCGATAAAGACCGCCAGGCCGTTGACGCCTTTATTGCGACGCATGTGCGTCCGAACAGTGTGACCTTCAGTAGCCAGCAGCAGCGCCTGAACTGGCTGGTCAACGAAGGTTACTATGATGAAAGCGTTCTTAATCGCTACCCTCGCGACTTTGTCATTACGCTGTTTGCCCACGCACACACCAGCGGTTTTCGTTTCCAGACATTCCTCGGGGCATGGAAGTTTTACACCAGCTATACGTTGAAGACATTCGACGGTAAACGTTATCTGGAAGATTTTGCCGATCGAGTCACGATGGTGGCGCTGACGCTGGCACAAGGCGATGAAACACTGGCGACGCAGCTCACTGATGAGATGCTGTCAGGACGCTTTCAGCCAGCCACGCCGACATTCCTCAACTGCGGTAAGCAGCAGCGCGGCGAACTGGTTTCCTGTTTTCTGCTGCGTATTGAAGACAATATGGAGTCGATTGGCCGGGCGGTAAATTCCGCACTACAACTGTCGAAACGCGGCGGCGGCGTGGCATTTTTGCTGTCGAATCTGCGAGAAGCGGGCGCGCCAATTAAACGTATTGAAAATCAATCTTCTGGCGTAATTCCGGTGATGAAAATGCTGGAAGACGCATTTTCCTATGCCAACCAACTCGGCGCTCGTCAGGGGGCTGGTGCAGTCTATTTACATGCTCATCATCCCGATATTCTGCGTTTTCTCGACACGAAACGGGAAAATGCCGACGAAAAAATCCGCATTAAAACACTGTCGCTGGGCGTGGTGATCCCGGATATCACTTTCCATCTGGCAAAAGAGAATGCGCAGATGGCGCTGTTTTCGCCTTATGACGTAGAGCGAGTTTATGGCAAGCCGTTTGCCGATGTGGCCATCAGCCAACACTATGACGAACTGGTTGCCGATGAACGCATTCGCAAAAAATACCTCAACGCCCGTGATTTCTTCCAGCGACTGGCAGAAATCCAGTTTGAGTCTGGCTATCCGTACATCATGTATGAAGACACGGTAAACCGTGCTAACCCTATCGCCGGGCGCATAAATATGAGTAATCTCTGCTCAGAAATTTTGCAGGTTAACAGCGCCTCAGAGTATAACGAGAATCTCGACTATGCCCGCACAGGCCATGATATCTCCTGCAATTTAGGTTCGTTGAATATTGCCCACACCATGGATTCCCCCGACTTTGCCCGCACGGTAGAGACTGCCGTACGCGGTTTAACGGCGGTGTCAGATATGAGTCATATCCGCAGCGTGCCCTCCATCGAAGCCGGAAATGCCGCCTCGCACGCCATCGGACTGGGGCAGATGAATTTACATGGTTATCTGGCGAGGGAAGGCATCGCTTATGGTTCGCCGGAAGCACTGGATTTCACCAATCTCTATTTCTATACCATCACCTGGCACGCACTGCGTACCTCGATGTTGCTGGCGCGCGAACGCGGTCAAACCTTCGCCGGGTTCAAACAGTCACGCTATGCCAGTGGTGAATATTTCAGCCAATATCTGCAAGGTAACTGGCAGCCGAAAACGGCGAAAGTTGGCGAACTGTTTGCCCGCAGCGGTATTACGTTACCTACCCGTGAGATGTGGGCGCAACTGCGCGATGACGTGATGCGATACGGCATTTACAACCAGAATCTCCAGGCGGTGCCGCCAACCGGTTCTATCTCTTATATCAACCATGCTACGTCGAGTATTCATCCGATTGTGGCGAAAGTAGAGATACGCAAAGAGGGCAAAACAGGACGCGTTTACTACCCTGCCCCGTTTATGACTAACGAAAATCTGGCGCTATATCAGGACGCTTACGAAATCGGCGCAGAAAAGATCATCGACACCTACGCGGAAGCGACTCGCCATGTCGATCAGGGGCTGTCGCTGACGCTGTTTTTCCCCGATACCGCCACCACTCGCGATATCAACAAAGCGCAGATTTACGCCTGGCGCAAGGGTATCAAAACGCTCTAT
Source organism: Escherichia sp. WS1152 (assembly GCF_046487665.1). NCBI lineage: Bacteria > Pseudomonadati > Pseudomonadota > Gammaproteobacteria > Enterobacterales > Enterobacteriaceae > Escherichia > Escherichia sp. WS1152. The sequence goes on from NZ_JBJQJA010000006.1 coordinate 96,810, forward strand.
TACATCCGCCTGCGTCAGATGGCGCTGGAAGGCACTGAAATTGAAGGCTGCGTCTCCTGTGCACTTTAAGGAATATCTATGAAACTCTCACGTATCAGCGCCATCAACTGGAACAAGATATCTGACGATAAAGATCTGGAGGTGTGGAATCGCCTGACCAGCAATTTCTGGCTACCAGAAAAAGTGCCACTATCGAACGATATTCCTGCATGGCAGACACTAAGTGTCGTAGAACAACAACTGACGATGCGCGTTTTTACTGGCCTGACGCTGCTCGACACGCTGCAAAATGTTATCGGCGCGCCTTCGCTGATGCCCGATGCGCTCACGCCCCATGAAGAGGCGGTATTATCGAATATCAGCTTTATGGAAGCGGTTCATGCCCGTTCTTACAGTTCGATTTTCTCGACGTTGTGCCAGACCAAAGATGTCGATGCCGCCTACGCCTGGAGTGAAGAAAACGCACCGTTGCAGCGAAAAGCTCAGATTATTCAGCAACATTATCGCGGTGATGATCCGCTGAAAAAGAAAATCGCCAGTGTGTTTCTTGAATCTTTTTTGTTCTATTCCGGTTTCTGGCTGCCGATGTATTTTTCCAGCCGCGGAAAGCTGACCAATACCGCGGACCTGATCCGTCTGATTATCCGCGATGAAGCAGTCCACGGTTACTACATAGGCTATAAATATCAGAAAAGACTGGAAAAGATCTCCGAGGCACAACGTGAAGAGTTGAAGAGTTTCGCCTTCGATTTGTTGCTAGAACTCTATGACAACGAGTTGCAATATACCGATGAGCTGTACGCCGAAACCCCGTGGGCTGACGATGTGAAAGCGTTTCTCTGTTACAACGCCAATAAGGCGTTGATGAATCTGGGCTACGAACCTTTATTTCCCGCAGAAATGGCGGAAGTGAATCCGGCAATCCTCGCCGCGCTTTCGCCGAATGCCGATGAAAATCACGATTTCTTTTCCGGTTCAGGCTCCTCTTATGTGATGGGGAAAGCGGTTGAAACAGAAGATGAAGACTGGAATTTCTGAGGGTGTTATTTTCAAAAATATCACTACCCGCGACAGGGAAATAATTCCCGCCAAATAGCTTTTTATCACGCAAATATTTTGTGGTGATCTACACTGATACTCTGTTGCATTATTCGCCTGAAACCACAATATTCAGGCGTTTTTTCGCTATCTTTGACAAAAAATATCAACTTTTCTCGATTTGCTCTCAGCCCTTATATCACGGGAAATTCCGGCGATTTGCTCACATCAATATTCATGCCACATTTGCCCTCAGGGGTTGCCTCAGATTCTCAGTATGTTAGGGTAGAAAAAAGTGACTATTTCCATTGGGTAATGTATCGACATAAACAAATAACAGGAATCTTTCTATTGCATGGCAATTAAATTAGAAATTAAAAATCTTTATAAAATATTTGGTGAGCATCCACAGCGAGCTTTCAAATATATCGAACAAGGACTTTCAAAAGAACAAATTCTGGAAAAAACTGGGCTATCGCTTGGCGTAAAAGACGCCAGTCTGGCCATTGAAGAAGGCGAGATATTTGTCATCATGGGATTATCCGGTTCGGGTAAATCCACAATGGTACGCCTTCTCAATCGCCTGATTGAACCCACCCGCGGGCAAGTACTGATTGATGGTGTGGATATTGCCAAAATATCCGACGCCGAACTCCGTGAGGTGCGCAGAAAAAAGATTGCGATGGTCTTCCAGTCCTTTGCCTTAATGCCGCATATGACCGTGCTGGACAATACTGCGTTTGGTATGGAATTGGCCGGAATTAATGCCGAAGAACGCCGGGAAAAAGCCATTGATGCACTGCGTCAGGTCGGGCTGGAAAATTATGCCCACAGCTACCCGGATGAACTCTCTGGCGGGATGCGTCAACGTGTGGGATTAGCCCGCGCGTTAGCAATTAATCCGGATATTTTATTAATGGATGAAGCCTTCTCGGCGCTCGATCCATTAATTCGCACCGAGATGCAGGATGAGCTGGTAAAATTACAGGCGAAACATCAGCGCACCATTGTCTTTATTTCCCACGATCTCGATGAAGCCATGCGTATTGGCGACCGAATTGCCATTATGCAAAATGGTGAAGTGGTACAGGTCGGCACACCGGATGAAATTCTCAATAATCCGGCGAATGATTATGTCCGTACCTTCTTCCGTGGCGTTGATATTAGTCAGGTATTCAGTGCGAAAGATATTGCCCGCCGGACACCAAATGGCTTAATTCGTAAAACCCCTGGCTTCGGCCCACGTTCGGCACTGAAATTATTGCAGGATGAAGATCGCGAATATGGCTACGTTATCGAACGCGGTAATAAGTTTGTCGGCGCTGTCTCCATCGATTCGCTTAAAACCGCGTTAACGCAGCAGCAAGGTCTTGATGCGGCGCTGATTGATGCGCCGTTAGCAGTCGATGCACAAACGCCTCTTAGCGAGTTGCTCTCTCATGTCGGACAGGCACCCTGTGCGGTGCCCGTGGTCGACGAGGACCAACAGTATGTCGGCATCATTTCGAAAGGAATGCTGCTGCGCGCTTTAGATCGTGAGGGGGTAAATAATGGCTGATCAAAATAATCCGTGGGATACCACGCCAGCGGCGGACAGTGCCGCACAATCCGCAGACGCCTGGGGTACACCGGCGACTGCACCGACTGACGGCGGTGGTGCTGACTGGCTGACCAGTACGCCTGCGCCAAACGTCGAGCATTTTAATATTCTCGATCCGTTCCATAAAACGCTGATCCCGCTCGACAGTTGGGTCACTGAAGGGATCGACTGGGTCGTTACCCATTTCCGTCCCGTCTTCCAGGGCGTGCGCGTTCCGGTTGATTATATCCTCAACGGTTTCCAGCAATTGCTGCTGGGTATGCCCGCACCGGTGGCGATTATCGTTTTCGCTCTCATCGCCTGGCAGATTTCCGGGGTCGGAATGGGTGTGGCGACGCTGGTTTCGCTGATTGCCATCGGCGCAATCGGTGCCTGGTCGCAGGCAATGGTGACTCTGGCGCTGGTGTTAACCGCCCTGCTGTTCTGTATCGTCATCGGTTTGCCGTTGGGGATCTGGCTGGCGAGAAGTCCGCGAGCGGCGAAAATTATTCGTCCACTGCTTGATGCCATGCAGACCACGCCAGCGTTTGTTTATCTGGTGCCAATCGTCATGCTATTTGGTATCGGTAACGTGCCGGGCGTGGTGGTGACGATCATCTTTGCTCTGCCGCCGATTATCCGTCTGACCATTCTGGGGATTAACCAGGTTCCGGCGGATCTGATTGAAGCCTCGCGCTCATTCGGTGCCAGCCCGCGCCAGATGCTGTTCAAAGTTCAGTTACCGCTGGCGATGCCGACCATTATGGCGGGCGTTAACCAGACGCTGATGCTGGCCCTTTCTATGGTGGTCATCGCCTCGATGATTGCCGTCGGCGGGCTGGGTCAGATGGTACTTCGCGGTATCGGTCGTCTGGATATGGGGCTTGCCACCGTTGGCGGCGTCGGGATTGTGATCCTCGCCATTATCCTCGATCGTCTGACGCAGGCCGTTGGGCGCGACTCACGCAGTCGCGGCAACCGTCGCTGGTACACCACTGGCCCTGTCGGTCTGCTGACCCGCCCATTCATTAAGTAACTCTGCACTTGCCCGGTGACGCCGGGCATATCACCCTGCCAAAAAAAGGAATAACAATGCGACATAGCGTACTTTTTGCGACAGCGTTTGCCACGCTTATCTCTACACAAACTTTTGCTGCCGATCTGCCGGGCAAAGGCATTACTGTTAATCCAGTTCAAAGCACCATCACCGAAGAAACCTTCCAGACACTGCTGGTCAGTCGTGCGCTGGAGAAATTAGGTTATACCGTCAATAAACCCAGCGAAGTGGATTACAACGTTGGCTACACCTCGCTTGCTTCCGGCGATGCAACCTTCACCGCCGTGAACTGGACGCCACTGCATGACAACATGTACGAAGCTGCCGGTGGCGATAAGAAATTTTATCGTGAAGGGGTATTTGTTAACGGCGCGGCACAGGGTTACCTGATCGATAAGAAAACCGCCGACCAGTACAAAATCACCAACATCGCACAACTAAAAGATCCGAAGATCGCCAAACTGTTCGATACCAACGGCGACGGTAAAGCGGATTTGACTGGCTGTAACCCTGGCTGGGGCTGCGAAGGGGCGATCAACCACCAGCTTGCCGCGTATGAACTGACCAATACCGTGACGCATAATCAGGGGAACTACGCGGCGATGATGGCTGACACCATCAGTCGTTACAAAGAGGGCAAACCGGTGTTTTACTACACCTGGACGCCGTACTGGGTGAGTAATGAGCTGAAGCCAGGGAAAGATGTGGTCTGGTTGCAGGTGCCGTTCTCTGCACTGCCGGGCGATAAAAATGCCGATACCAAACTGCCGAATGGCGCGAATTACGGCTTCCCGGTCAGCACCATGCATATCGTTGCCAATAAAGCCTGGGCCGAGAAAAACCCGGCAGCAGCGAAACTGTTTGCCATTATGCAGTTGCCAGTGGCAGATATTAACGCCCAGAACGCCATTATGCATGACGGCAAAGCCTCAGAAGGCGATATTCAGGGCCACGTTGATGGCTGGATCAAAGCCCACCAGCAACAGTTCGATGGCTGGGTGAATGAGGCGTTGGCAGCGCAGAAGTAATTTTTATTCGGGCGGATAAGGCGTTTACGCCGCATCCGCCGTTCTGTACACAATGCCTGATGCGACGCTGGCGCGTCTTATCATGCCTACAAACCACACCGCACATTTCAACAATCTATCTTTCATCCCATATTCATCAACATCCGCTATTATTGATTTCCAGCTTAATCATCACCTGATGAACAAAAATAATGACTAAACCTAATCATGAGCTTAGCCCGGCGCTGATCGTGCTGATGTCTATCGCCACCGGTCTGGCGGTCGCCAGTAACTATTACGCCCAGCCATTGCTCGACACCATCGCGCGTAACTTTTCCCTTTCCGCCAGTTCGGCAGGCTTTATTGTTACCGCCGCGCAGTTGGGCTATGCCGCAGGTCTACTGTTTCTTGTTCCCCTCGGTGATATGTTTGAACGCCGCCGCCTGATTGTCTCGATGACCTTACTGGCGGCATGCGGCATGTTGATTACCGCCAGCAGTCAGTCGCTGGCGATGATGATCCTCGGTACGGCATTAACCGGTTTATTCTCAGTCGTGGCACAAATTCTGGTTCCACTGGCAGCGACGCTGGCTTCACCGGACAAACGCGGCAAAGTGGTTGGCACCATTATGAGCGGTCTGCTGTTGGGGATCTTGCTGGCACGAACCGTTGCCGGGTTACTGGCAAACCTCGGCGGCTGGCGCACCGTCTTTTGGGTTGCCTCGGTGTTAATGGCACTGATGGCGCTGGCATTATGGCGTGGTCTGCCACAAATGAAATCAGAAACCCACCTCAATTACCCACAGTTGTTGGGTTCCGTTTTCAGTATGTTTATCAGCAATAAGATCCTGCGCACCCGCGCGTTGCTGGGCTGCCTGACCTTTGCCAACTTCAGCATTCTCTGGACCTCAATGGCCTTTTTGCTTGCCGCTCCACCTTTTAACTACAGCGATGGTGTCATTGGTCTGTTTGGGCTTGCGGGAGCTGCCGGAGCGTTGAGCGCTCGTCCGGCGGGCGGTTTTGCCGACAAGGGCAAATCGCACCACACCACAACTTTCGGTCTGCTGCTGCTATTACTTTCATGGCTGGCAATCTGGTTTGGTCACACTTCCGTACTGGCGTTGATTATCGGCATTCTGGTGCTGGACCTCACCGTACAGGGCGTGCATATCACTAACCAGACGGTAATTTATCGAATACATCCTGATGCGCGTAATCGCCTGACTGCAGGTTACATGACCAGCTACTTTATTGGCGGTGCCGCCGGTTCGCTAATTTCAGCCTCAGCCTGGCAACATGGCGGTTGGGCTGGCGTTTGTCTGGCTGGCGCGACAATTGCCCTGGTTAACTTACTGGTCTGGTGGCGAGGTTTTCATCGTCAGGAAGCCGCAAATTAAGCAATCAGCAACCGTTTTCGTGGCTTTACACTTATAAGGGTGTTAAGAAGCCCATCAGTCTGATAAGGTTAAGATATTCATTCAGTCTATTTATAATATTAACAATCGTTAAGCGTACACTCTATGGAAAGCCCTACTCCACAGCCTGCTCCTGGTTCGGCGACCTTCATGGAAGGATGCAAAGACAGTTTACCGATTGTTATTAGTTATATTCCGGTGGCCTTTGCGTTCGGTCTGAATGCGACCCGTCTGGGATTCTCTCCTCTCGAAAGCGTTTTTTTCTCCTGCATCATTTATGCAGGCGCGAGCCAGTTCGTCATTACCGCGATGCTGGCAGCCGGGAGTAGTTTGTGGGTTGCTGCACTGACCGTCATGGCAATGGATGTTCGCCATGTGTTGTATGGCCCGTCACTGCGTAGCCGTATTATTCAGCGTCTGCAAAAATCGAAAACCGCCCTATGGGCGTTTGGCCTGACGGATGAGGTTTTTGCCGCCGCCACCGCAAAACTGGTACGCAATAATCGCCGCTGGAGCGAGAACTGGATGATCGGCATTGCCTTCAGTTCATGGTCATCGTGGGTATTTGGTACGGTAATAGGGGCATTCTCCGGCAGCGGCTTGCTGCAAGGTTATCCCGCCGTTGAAGCAGCATTAGGTTTTATGCTTCCGGCACTCTTTATGAGTTTCCTGCTCGCCTCTTTCCAGCGCAAACAATCTCTTTGCGTTACCGCAGCGTTAGTTGGTGCCCTTGCAGGCGTAACGCTATTTTCTATTCCCGTCGCCATTCTGGCAGGCATTGTCTGTGGCTGCCTCACTGCGTTAATCCAGGCATTCTGGCAAGGAGCGCCCGATGAGCTATGAGGTTCTGCTGCTTGGGTTACTGGTTGGCGCAGCGAATTATTGCTTCCGCTATTTGCCGCTGCGCCTGCGTGTGGGTAATGCCCGCCCAACCAAACGTGGCGCGGTAGGTATTTTGCTCGACACCATTGGCATCGCCTCGATATGCGCTCTGCTGGTTGTCTCTACCGCACCAGAAGTGATGCACGATACACGCCGTTTCGTGCCCACGCTGGTCGGCTTCGCGGTACTGGGTGCCAGTTTCTATAAAACACGCAGCATTATCATCCCAACACTGCTTAGTGCGCTGGCCTATGGGCTCGCCTGGAAAGTGATGGCGATTATATAACCCACAAGAATCATTTTTCTAAAACAATACATTTACTTTATTTGTCACTGTCGTTACTATATCGGCTGAAATTAATGAGGTCATACCCAAATGGATAGTTCGTTTACGCCCATTGAACAAATGCTAAAATTTCGCGCCAGCCGCCACGAAGATTTTCCTTATCAGGAGATCCTTCTGACTCGTCTTTGCATGCACATGCAAAGCAAGCTGCTGGAGAACCGCAATAAAATGCTGAAGGCTCAGGGGATTAACGAGACGTTGTTTATGGCGTTGATTACGCTGGAGTCTCAGGAAAACCACAGTATTCAGCCTTCTGAATTAAGTTGTGCTCTTGGATCATCCCGTACCAACGCGACGCGTATTGCCGATGAACTGGAAAAACGCGGTTGGATCGAACGTCGTGAAAGCGATAATGATCGCCGCTGCCTGCATCTGCAATTAACGGAAAAAGGTCACGAGTTTTTGCGCGAGGTTTTACCACCGCAGCATAACTGCCTGCATCAACTCTGGTCCGCGCTCAGCACAACAGAAAAAGATCAGCTCGAGCAAATCACCCGCAAATTGCTCTCCCGTCTCGACCAGATGGAACAAGACGGTGTGGTTCTCGAAGCGATGAGCTAACGCGTCATCTCGCTCAAAAATCCAGATTTATAAAAGAAAAAATGACTGGCCAGCATCGCAACATGCTGGCCTTTTTGGCAAGCAGGTCGGCTCAGCCGATGAGTTAAGAAGATCGTGGAGAACAATATGAGCGCAAATGCGGAGACTCAAACCCCGCAGCAACCGGTAAAGAAGAGCGGCAAACGTAAGCGTCTGCTCCTCCTTCTCACCTTGCTCTTTATAATTATTGCCGTAGCGATAGGGATTTATTGGTTTTTGGTACTGCGTCACTTCGAAGAAACCGATGACGCATACGTGGCAGGGAATCAAATTCAAATTATGTCTCAGGTGTCTGGCAGCGTGACGAAAGTCTGGGCCGATAACACCGATTTTGTAAAAGAAGGCGACGTGCTGGTCACTCTCGACCCGACAGATGCTCGCCAGGCGTTTGAAAAAGCCAAAACTGCACTGGCTTCCAGCGTTCGCCAAACCCACCAGCTGATGATTAACAGCAAACAGTTGCAGGCGAATATTGAGGTGCAAAAAATCGCCCTCGCGAAAGCACAAAGCGACTACAACCGCCGTGTGCCGCTGGGCAATGCCAACCTGATTGGTCGCGAAGAGCTGCAACACGCCCGCGACGCCGTTACCAGTGCCCAGGCGCAACTGGACGTCGCGATTCAACAATACAATGCCAATCAGGCGATGATTCTGGGGACTAAACTGGAAGATCAGCCTGCCGTGCAACAGGCTGCCACCGAAGTACGTAACGCCTGGCTGGCGCTGGAGCGTACTCGTATTGTCAGTCCGATGACCGGTTATGTCTCCCGCCGCGCGGTACAGCCTGGGGCGCAAATTAGCCCAACGACGCCGCTGATGGCGGTCGTTCCAGCCACCAATATGTGGGTGGATGCCAACTTTAAAGAGACGCAGATTGCCAATATGCGCATCGGTCAGCCGGTCACCATCACCACCGATATTTACGGCGATGATGTGAAATACACCGGTAAAGTGGTTGGTCTGGATATGGGCACAGGTAGCGCGTTCTCACTGCTTCCAGCGCAAAATGCGACCGGTAACTGGATCAAAGTCGTTCAGCGTCTGCCTGTGCGTATCGAACTGGACCAGAAACAGCTGGAGCAATATCCGCTGCGTATCGGTTTATCCACGCTGGTGAGCGTCAATACCACTAACCGTGACGGTCAGGTACTGGCAAATAAAGTACGTTCCACTCCGGTAGCGGTAAGCACCGCGCGTGAAATCAGCCTGGCACCTGTCAATAAACTGATCGACGATATCGTAAAAGCTAACGCTGGCTAATCCAGAGGTGCGTGTGATGCAACAGCAAAAACCGCTGGAAGGCGCGCAACTGGTCATTATGACGATTGCGCTGTCACTAGCGACATTCATGCAGGTGCTGGACTCCACCATTGCTAACGTGGCGATCCCCACTATCGCCGGGAATCTGGGCTCATCGCTCAGCCAGGGAACGTGGGTAATCACTTCTTTCGGGGTGGCGAATGCCATCTCGATCCCGCTTACCGGCTGGCTGGCAAAGCGCGTCGGGGAAGTGAAACTGTTCCTCTGGTCAACCATCGCCTTTGCTATTGCGTCGTGGGCGTGTGGTGTCTCCAGCAGCCTGAATATGCTGATCTTCTTCCGCGTGATTCAGGGGATTGTCGCCGGGCCGTTGATCCCGCTTTCGCAAAGTCTATTGCTGAATAATTACCCGCCAGCCAAACGCTCAATCGCGCTGGCGTTGTGGTCGATGACGGTGATTGTCGCGCCAATTTGCGGCCCAATCCTCGGCGGGTATATCAGCGATAATTACCACTGGGGCTGGATATTCTTCATCAACGTGCCGATTGGCGTGGCGGTGGTGTTGATGACACTGCAAACTCTGCGCGGACGCGAAACCCGCACCGAACGGCGGCGGATTGATGCCGTGGGGCTGGCACTGCTGGTTATTGGTATAGGCAGCCTGCAGATTATGCTCGACCGCGGTAAAGAGCTGGACTGGTTTTCATCACAGGAAATTATCATCCTTACCGTGGTGGCGGTGGTGGCTATCTGCTTCCTGATTGTCTGGGAGCTGACCGACGATAACCCGATAGTCGATCTGTCGTTGTTTAAGTCGCGCAACTTCACCATCGGCTGTTTGTGTATCAGCCTCGCGTATATGCTCTACTTCGGCGCGATTGTTCTGCTGCCGCAGTTGTTGCAGGAGGTCTACGGTTACACGGCGACCTGGGCAGGTTTGGCCTCTGCGCCGGTAGGGATTATTCCAGTGATACTGTCGCCGATTATCGGCCGCTTCGCGCATAAACTGGATATGCGCCGACTGGTAACCTTCAGCTTTATTATGTATGCCGTCTGCTTCTACTGGCGTGCCTATACCTTTGAACCAGGTATGGATTTTGGCGCGTCGGCCTGGCCGCAGTTTATCCAGGGGTTTGCGGTGGCCTGCTTCTTTATGCCGCTGACCACCATTACGCTGTCTGGTTTGCCACCGGAACGACTGGCGGCGGCATCGAGCCTCTCCAACTTTACGCGTACGCTGGCGGGGTCTATCGGCACGTCGATAACCACAACCATGTGGACCAACCGCGAGTCGATGCACCATGCGCAGTTAACCGAGTCGGTAAACCCGTTCAACCCGAATGCCCAGGCGATGTACAGTCAACTGGAAGGACTTGGGATGACGCAACAGCAGGCATCAGGCTGGATTGCCCAGCAGATCACCAATCAGGGGCTGATTATTTCCGCAAATGAGATCTTCTGGATGTCAGCCGGGATATTCCTCGTCTTGCTGGGGCTGGTGTGGTTTGCTAAACCGCCCTTTGGCGCAGGTGGCGGCGGAGGCGGTGCGCACTAAGTACAACTAAGCCAGTTCATTTGAACTGGCTTTTTTCAATTAATTGTGAAGATAGTTTACTGACTAAATGTGCAGTTCCTGCAACTTCTCTTTCGGCAGCGCCAGTTCTTCGTTGCTGTTGATGCGCACGTCACGTTCCAGAATGCTACGCGCAATATCCTGCGCTTCCTGCAACGAGTGCATCTGGTAAGTGCCACACTGGTAGACGTTCAGCTCCGGAATCTGATTCTGATCCTGCACTTTCAGCACGTCTTCCATTGCCGCTTTCCAGGCATCAGCAACACGCTGCTCATCTGGCGTACCAATCAGACTCATATAAAAACCGGTGCGGCAGCCCATTGGCGAGATATCGATAATCTCTACACCATTACCGTTAAGATGGTTACGCATAAAACCAGCAAACAGGTGCTCCAGGGTATGGATCCCTCTTTCTGGCATCACTTCTTTGTTCGGCACGCAGAAGCGCAGATCGAACACGGTGATTGCGTCGCCATGCGGGGTGTTCATTGTTTTCGCCACCCGAACTGCAGGCGCTTCCATCCGGGTATGATCGACTGTGAAGCTATCTAACAACGGCATTTAGCCACCTCCGGTAATTTTTTTAAAAATTTTCTGAACTCTTTCTTCCCAGGCGAGTCTGAGTATATGAAAGACGCGCATTTGTTATCATCATCCCTGAATTCAGAGATGAAATTTTGGCCACTCACGAGTGGCCTTTTTCTTTTCTGTCAGGCGTGTTTTTCCAGCCACACCGCAAACGGTTCGGTATCTGCGGCTTCCATTTCCTGCTGACGGCGTTCAGATGCCTCGCGCTCGGCTACAAAATCCTCTTCGCGCAGAATTTCCAGCGGCTCTTCACGCAGCAGATTACGGTACGCTTCAGCAAACGCTTTGCCTGTTCCGCCAATACCAGTATCAATCATAGACCTTAAGATACGGGCAGAGAAAGTCAGATCGGGATTATCGAAGCAGGCGACCAGTTCATCACACACTTTCTGATACGCTTCGCCGCCGTTAATGCTATCCAGCGTTTGCGCGACGCGTTTCAGATCGCGGAACAGATCTTTACCCACCTGCGGTAACGGGAACTGTGCGGTTTCGCAGCCGATACCCAGCGTCAGACCCGGTTTGCGACCTTCGAGGATCACCCGGTTCCAGTTAACGCGTGTACAGGCAAGTTCGCTACTGCTCATTTCCGGTGCATCAGCCAGCGCACACCAGACCATAAACAGGTCGAGGAATCGCACCTGCTGTTCATCTACACCAATCGGCGAGAACGGGTTGATGTCCAGCGAACGCACTTCAATATATTCAATGCCGCCACGTAACAGCGCATCAGAAGGCGACTCGCCGCTGCGGGTAACACGTTTTGGACGAATCGGCGCGTACAGTTCGTTTTCAATCTGCAGCACGTTGCTATTGATTTGCAGCCTCTTACCGTCTTTCTCAATACCAATCTTCGCGTACTCTTCCGATGGCGTTTTGATTGCCTGTTTAAGGCCCGCTACGTACTCGTAAAGATCGTTGAAGGTAATACCAAGATTGCTTTGCGATTTATTGGTATAGCCGAGGTCGCTCAAACGAAGAGAGGTCGCATACGGCAGGTAATACATACCGCACTCGGTTTTCTCAAACGGCAGCGACGTTGGTTTTCCTTGCAGGAAAGAAGAACAAATCGCCGGAGATGCACCAAACAGATAAGGAATGACCCAACCGAAACGATAGTAATTGCGGATAACGCGGAAATAGCCCGCAGAAATTTTCTCTTTGGCATCAGCGCCCGAGATATCACCGCACTTCGCTTGCCAGAATGCCATTGGCAAAGAGAAATTGTAATGCACGCCGGAAATGGTTTGCATCAGCGCGCCGTAGCGATTTTTCAGCCCTTCACGATACAGCGTTTTAAAGCGTCCGGTGTTAGAAGTGCCGTACTGTGCCAGTTCGATGTCCTGACCTTCTGCGATGTAGCATGGCATACTTAACGGCCACATCCGCTCATCGCCCATATTGCGCGCCGTATAACGATGCAGATCGCGCATAAAGGTCAGCATATGTTCAATATCACCATCCACTGGTGTAATGAATTCCAGCAATGCTTCCGCAAAATCGGTAGTAATCCATTTATGCGTCAGTGCGGAACCTAATGCTTCAGGATGACCTGTTGTTGCCAGTGTGCCATCAGCATTAACACGCAAAGTTTCGCGCTCCAGCCCACGCTGTATCCCCTTTAACGCCTGAGGATGTTTTTCCAGCCAGGCCAGCGCCTGTGATACGTCCGGGATCAAATTGACCTCCCGCCTGTCAAAATCGTTTTAATTAGCATAACTGTAATGGTGACCATATGTGCAGGCCTACAATTAGTGCCACCACATCATGCCCTGAACGGTCGCTGCTGCAACTGCAACATAGCGTAACGCTTTACCAAGGCACAAAAAAAAGATTACTGGCCCCCAGGAGATGCGCATCCATCCCGCTAACAGACACAGTAAATCGCCAACCACGGGCATCCAGCTTAATAATAGCGTGACTGCACCATAGCGTTTCAGCCAGCCGGTAGCTTTCTCTTGCCAGCGCGATGTTTTACGCAATGGAAAGAAACGCCCAAGGATAACGTTAGTTAACCCTCCAAGGCTATTACCCATTGTTGCTGTTAAAACTAAAACCCAGGGATGACTGATCCCGGAAAGCAACATTGCCACCAGCACGACTTCGGAGTTGCCGGGTAATAGTGTAGCGCTGAGAAAACTACTGGCAAACAACGAGAAAAGCGATAACGCTTCACTCACAGCAAGCGAACATCCACAGCGTCCATGCCTGCTGCACGGGCCGCCTGAATACCGAAATCGGCATCTTCAAAGACCACACACTGTGTCGGTTTCACGCCCATACGCTGCGCGCACAACAAAAATGTGTCTGGCGCAGGTTTATGGTGTTGGACGTGATCGGCAGCGACGACGGCGTCAAAATAACGGCGTAATCCCAGGTGAGCCAGCAATGCCTCAGCGATGGCGCTTTCACTCCCCGTTCCTACAGCCATTGGGCGACGACCATGCCAACTTTTCACCACTTCAACAAGAGGAAGCGGCTCGACACTATCCAGTAGCATACTTCTTACTGCTTCTGTTTTTTCACGCGCTAACGCATGCGGGTCGAGATCGGCCTGATTCAGCTCAATAATTGCCTGAGCAATACGCCAGGTGGGCGATCCATTAAGCGCAATCATCGCCTGAACATCGTACTGAAGACCGTAGTGCCCTAATACTTCGCGCCACGCTTTACGGTGCGTAGGCTCCGTATCCAGGATTGTGCCATCCATATCAAAAATTAAACCTGCATAACGCTCGTACATGGTCTTCTCGCAAGTCGAAAAATATGACGCTACTTTAGCGTAATTGCTTGATTTTGTCGCTGATGGCGAAGGAGAAGAAAATTCAGGAAATGGATAAAGTAGTTATTTAGAAATGAGATATTTTTGAAGGAAATTTTTTGGAGAAGATGGTGCATCCGGGAGGATGACTCACTGGCGTTCGCCCTTCGGGCCGTTGCTAAAGCAACGTTATCCTTCCTGGTGCCTGCGGTTAATTCCGCTACCTCTTCGATATCTTCATTGCTGAAGATTTCGGAGAATATGGTGCATCCGGGAGGATTCGAACCTCCGACCGCTCGGTTCGTAGCCGAGTACTCTATCCAGCTGAGCTACGGATGCATCGGGAAAATTTATTTTACTGCTGATATTGATATCGCTACTAAAGCCATATCAAGTAAGAGATGGTGCATCCGGGAGGATTACTCGCCTTGCGGCTCGCCCTTCGGGCCGTTGCTGGCGCAACGTTATCCTCCCTGGTGCCTGCGGTTAATTCCGCTACCTCTTCGATATCTTCATTGCTGAAGATTTCGGAGAATATGGTGCATCCGGGAGGATTCGAACCTCCGACCGCTCGGTTCGTAGCCGAGTACTCTATCCAGCTGAGCTACGGATGCATCGGGAAATTTATTTTACTGCTGATATTGATACCGCTACTAAAGCCATATCAAGTAAGAGATGGTGCATCCGGGAGGATTCGAACCTCCGACCGCTCGGTTCGTAGCCGAGTACTCTATCCAGCTGAGCTACGGATGCATCGGGAAACTTACTTTACTGCAGATTTTTTGATACCGCTACTAAAGCCGTATCAAGTAAGAGATGGTGCATCCGGGAGGATTACTCGCCTTGCGGCTCGCCCTTCGGGCCGTTGCTAAAGCAACGTTATCCTCCCTGGTGCCTGCGGTTAGTACCGCCACCTCTTCCATACCTTCATCGCTGAAAGTTACGGAGAATATGGTGCATCCGGGAGGATTCGAACCTCCGACCGCTCGGTTCGTAGCCGAGTACTCTATCCAGCTGAGCTACGGATGCAAATGGCGGTGAGGCGGGGATTCGAACCCCGGATGCAGCTTTTGACCGCATACTCCCTTAGCAGGGGAGCGCCTTCAGCCTCTCGGCCACCTCACCACACGCCTCTTACGAGTGCTTCGAAGAACTTGTTTATCGCTCATCGTCGCTGCGTGGCGCACATATTACTTTCTGAGACTTATAAGTCAAACAATTTTTCCCACACTTTTATCGTTTGCACACTTCACGCTCAATTAGTCTGTAAAAACGTCAAAAAGAGTGTTTTATCAACAGAAAAACGGAGGTCTGACAGATAGCAGTAATGTAAAAAATATGGAGACTTAAGTTGAATGAACGGGAGTAAAGCGAAAAGACTATAGAGTGAAGGAGAAATTTTGAGGGTGCGTCTCACCGATAAAGATGAGACGCGGAAAGATTAGTAACTGGACTGCTGGGATTTTTCAGCCTGGATACGCTGGTAGATCTCTTCACGGTGAACAGAAACTTCCTTCGGGGCATTTACGCCAATACGTACCTGGTTGCCCTTTACCCCTAAAACTGTCACGGTGACCTCATCCCCAATCATGAGGGTCTCACCAACTCGACGAGTCAGAATCAGCATTCTTTGCTCCTTGAAAGATTAAAAGAGTCGGGTCTCTCTGTATCCCGGCATTATCCATCATATAACGCCAAAAAGTAAGCAATGACAAACACATTACATCTAAGCAGTCATGGCATTACATTCTGTTAAACCTAAGTTTAGCCGATATACACAACTTCAACCTGACTTTATCGTTGTCGATAGCGTTAATGCGAATGCCGTGAAGCGAGTCCACGGCATTGCCTGACGCTTATATTATTGCAATTTCGCGCTGACCCAGCCTTTCACACTGGCTAACGCTGCAGGTAAGGCCGCAGCATCCGTACCACCGGCTTGCGCCATGTCAGGACGTCCACCACCCTTGCCGCCCACCTGCTGAGCGACCATACCAATCAGTTCCCCTGCTTTCACACGATCTGTGACGTCCTTAGATACGCCTGCAATCAGAGAAACCTTACCTTCGGCTACCGTTGCCAGCACGATAATTGTCGACCCCAGCTGATTTTTTAAATCGTCAACCATGGTACGCCACATTTTCGGCTCAACACCGCTAAGCTCGCTAACCAACAGCTTAACACCATTAACATCAATTGCCTTACTGGAAAGATTTGCGCTCTCCTGTGCGGCAGCTTGTTCTTTAAGCTGTTGTAGTTCTTTTTCTAACTGACGCGTACGTTCCAGTACTGAGCGCACTTTATCAGCCAGATTATTGCTATCGCCTTTCAGCAGATGCGCGACTTCGCTTAAGCGATCGCTGTCTGCATGAACGGTGGCGATAGCACCTTCTCCGGTTACCGCTTCGATACGACGAACGCCTGCAGCAGTACCCGATTCAGAGATGATGCGGAACAGACCAATATCACCAGTGCGGCTGGCGTGAGTACCGCCACACAGCTCGGTGGAGAAATCGCCCATGCTCAGCACGCGTACGCGCTCATCATACTTCTCGCCGAACAGCGCCATCGCACCTTTCGCTTTCGCCGCTTCGAGATCCATGATGTTGGTTTCGATCGGCAAATTGCGACGAATCTGTGCGTTCACCAGGTCTTCGACCGCACGAATCTCTTCTGGTTTCATCGCTTCGTTGTGTGAGAAGTCGAAGCGCAGCACCTTGTCGTTAACCAGTGAACCTTTCTGCGATACATGAGTACCCAGAACCTGGCGCAGCGCAGCATGCATCAGGTGCGTTGCGGAGTGATTCAGACGAATACGGGCGCGACGAGCCTCATCAACATCAGCCTGCACAGCGTCGCCCACTTTCAGAGAACCCGCAGCAAGTTTACCGATGTGACCAATCGCCTGGCCGTATTTCTGCGTATCTTCCACCACGAAGGAGAAGTTAGCGCCTTTCAGTTCGCCTTTATCACCAACCTGACCGCCGGATTCCGCATAGAATGGCGTTTGATCCAGCACGACCACAGCTTCCTGGCCTGCATTGATGGCATCAACCGCTTTACCATCAACAAACAGCGCGGTCACTTTGCCGTTCAGTTCCAGATGGTCATAGCCTTTAAATTCAGATGCACTGTCAACACGGATCATTGCGTTGTAATCGGCACCAAAGCCGCTGGCTTCGCGCGCGCGACGACGCTGCTCTTCCATTGCAGCTTCAAAACCAGCTTCGTCAACTTTGATGTTGCGCTCACGACAAACATCAGCCGTCAGGTCAACCGGGAAGCCATAGGTGTCGTACAGACGGAAAGCAGTTTCACCATCCAGCGTATCACCAGAAAGTTTTGCCAGCTCTTCATCCAGCAACGCCAGACCGCGCTCCAGAGTACGAGCAAACTGCTCTTCTTCAGTCTTCAGCACCTGCTCAACCTGCGCCTGCTGGCGTTTCAGGTCTTCACCCGCAGAGCCCATAACGTCGATCAGCGGACCAACCAGTTTGTAGAAGAAGGTTTCTTTCGCGCCGAGCATATTACCGTGACGCACTGCGCGACGAATGATACGACGCAGTACATAACCACGGTTTTCATTGGACGGCATTACGCCATCCGCGATCAGGAACGCACAAGAACGAATGTGGTCAGCGATTACGCGCAGCGATTTATTGCTAAGATCGGTCGCGCCAGTGACTTTCGCTACCGCCTGGATCAACGTGCGGAACAGGTCGATGTCATAGTTAGAGTTAACGTGTTGCAGCACCGCAGCAATACGCTCCAGACCCATACCGGTATCTACAGACGGCTTCGGCAGCGGTTCCATCGTGCCATCGGCCTGGCGGTTGAACTGCATGAAGACGATGTTCCAGATCTCAATGTAGCGGTCGCCGTCTTCTTCCGGACTTCCCGGAGGGCCACCCCAAATGTGGTCGCCGTGATCGTAGAAGATTTCGGTGCACGGGCCGCACGGACCAGTGTCACCCATCTGCCAGAAGTTGTCAGATGCGTATGGCGCACCTTTGTTATCGCCGATGCGAATAATACGTTCGCGCGGGATCCCGACTTCTTTTTCCCAGATTTCGTAGGCTTCGTCGTCGCTTTCATAGACGGTAACCCACAGACGCTCTTTCGGCAGGGCAAACCATTTTTCGCTGGTCAGCAGTTCCCATGCAAACTGAATGGCATCGTGTTTGAAATAGTCGCCGAAGCTGAAGTTGCCCAGCATTTCGAAGAAGGTATGGTGACGCGCGGTGTAACCGACGTTTTCCAGGTCGTTGTGTTTACCACCCGCACGCACACAGCGTTGGGAAGTGGTAGCGCGGGAATAATTACGCTTGTCGAGCCCAAGGAACACATCCTTGAACTGGTTCATCCCGGCGTTGGTAAACAACAAAGTTGGGTCGTTATGGGGTACCAGGGAGCTGCTGGCAACTACCTGATGTCCCTTACTATGGAAAAAGTCGAGAAACGCCTGACGGATCTCAGCGGTGCTCTTGCTCATAATTATCCTGAAATCAAGCTAACGAAATATCGCCACCAGCTCCAGCGTGTCTTAACCGCCGGGCTGGTAACTGAAAAGTGGGAATAAGATAAGTTTTCTTGACTGGGAAGTAAAATACCGTATGCGTTCAGTCGGCAAAATTTCGCCAAATATCCTGGATATCTTCCATCAGATAGCCACGATAGAGCAGAAAACGCTGGATCTTAACTTTTTCTGAAAAGACAGTTGACAAAGGTTCACCATATTTTCGCGTCGCCTGATCGCGCGCCAGTGCGCACCAGTCGATGTCACATTCACGCATCGCTTTTTCTGTCGCTTCGCGGGAAATACCTTTCTGATTCAGTTCCTGGCGAATACGCGCAGGTCCATAACCTTTGCGGCTACGGCTGGCGATAAAGCGCGCAACAAATCGGCTGTCATCGAGATAGCCATGTTCATGGCACCAGGCAATAACGCGCTCGTAATCTTCTTCCGTGGCATCAATCTCTTCCGGGCCATTTTTGCCCATAATCGGTGCCGCGAGTTTACGTCGCAGTTCTTGCTCACTGTGATCGCGCACCGCCAGAATGCGTACCGCACGATCCAACAGGCGAGCATATGCCGGGCGACGGGACGTTGATTCTGTCATGGCATATCCTTACAACTTAAAAAAGCAAAAGGGCCGCAGATGCGACCCAGGTTTTGCTGATAAACAGATTTAATAGTCAATGAGTGTGCAGAATGTTCCCGCAGGCCCAATTCGTTAGAGGATCGAGGTGAGAGTAATTTTTCACGCCAGTGCTGGCCTGTTCCCCTCACCCTAACCCTCTCCCCAAAGGGGCGAGGGGACCGTCCGTGCACACATTATCTATTATCATCAATAACGAACGATTAAAAATCTTCGTTAGTTTCTGCTACGCCTTCGCTATCATCTACAGAGAAATCCGGCGTTGAGTTCGGGTTGCTCAGCAGCAACTCACGTACTTTCTTCTCGATCTCTTTCGCGGTTTCCGGGTTATCTTTCAGCCAGGCAGTTGCATTCGCTTTACCCTGACCGATCTTCTCACCTTTGTAGCTGTACCACGCGCCTGCTTTCTCGATCAGCTTCTCTTTTACGCCCAGGTCAACCAGTTCGCCGTAGAAGTTGATACCTTCGCCGTAGAGGATCTGGAATTCAGCCTGTTTAAACGGCGCAGCGATTTTGTTCTTCACCACTTTCACGCGGGTTTCGCTACCCACCACGTTTTCGCCCTCTTTCACCGCGCCGATACGACGGATGTCGAGACGAACAGAGGCGTAGAATTTCAGCGCGTTACCACCGGTAGTGGTTTCCGGGTTACCGAACATCACACCAATTTTCATACGGATCTGGTTGATGAAGATCAGCAGCGTGTTGGACTGCTTCAGGTTACCCGCCAGCTTACGCATCGCCTGGCTCATCATACGTGCCGCAAGGCCCATGTGAGAGTCGCCGATTTCGCCTTCGATTTCCGCTTTCGGCGTCAGTGCCGCCACGGAGTCAACGACGATAACGTCTACTGCGCCAGAACGCGCCAGGGCGTCACAGATTTCCAGTGCCTGCTCGCCGGTATCCGGCTGGGAGCACAGCAGGTTGTCGATATCGACGCCCAGTTTACGTGCGTAGATTGGGTCCAGCGCGTGTTCAGCATCGATAAACGCACAGGTTTTACCTTCACGCTGCGCTGCGGCGATCACCTGAAGCGTCAGCGTGGTTTTACCGGAAGATTCCGGTCCGTAGATTTCGACGATACGGCCCATCGGCAGACCACCTGCCCCAAGCGCGATATCCAGTGAAAGCGAACCGGTAGAGATGGTTTCCACATCCATGGAACGGTCTTCACCCAGGCGCATGATGGAGCCTTTACCAAATTGTTTCTCAATCTGGCCCAGTGCTGCCGCCAACGCTTTCTGTTTGTTTTCGTCGATAGCCATTTTTACTCCTGTCATGCCGGGTAATACCGGATAGTCAATATGTTCTGTTGAAGCAATTATACTGTATGCTCATACAGTATCAAGTGTTTTGTAGAAATTGTTGCCACAAGGTCTGCAATGCATACGCAGTAGCCTGACGACGCACCGCATCACGGTCGCCGCTGAAGCATTCCCGCCGGGTAATGCCTTCACCGCGGGCAGTGGCAAAAGCAAACCAGACGGTGCCGACAGGCTTCTCTTCACTGCCGCCATCCGGCCCGGCGATACCACTAATAGACACGGCGTAATCAGCACGAGCCGCTTTCAGTGCGCCTATCGCCATTTCCACCACGACGGGTTCGCTCACCGCGCCATGCTGCGCCAGCGTCTCTTCGCGTACGCCGATCATTTGCGCTTTCGCTTCGTTACTGTAGGTGACAAATCCGCGTTCAAACCAGGCGGAACTGCCGGCAATATCGGTAATCACTTTCGCTACCCAACCGCCGGTACAAGACTCAGCAGTTGTTACGGTTGCGCCACGGGCTTTCAGCGCCTGCCCAACCTGTTCGCTTAACTGCATCAGTTCACTGTCAGTCATCACAACCTCTGTCAGTCAAAAATTTATGCCGGACAAGATAGCACTTTCGTCAGGAAGATGGTGTTGGCGTTGCAATTTTACGAGGAGGATTCAGAAAAAAGCTGATTAGCCAGAGGGAAGCTCACGCCCCCTCTTGCAAATAGTTACTGCACGCGCGCCAGCGCCACGGCTTGTCCTAACTGCCAGACCGCCATTGCGTAATGGGTGCTGTGGTTATAACGGGTAATGGTGTAGAAGTTCGGCATACCGTACCAGTACTGGTAACCGGTACCGACATCCAGACGCAGCAGGCTGGCTTGTTGATGGTTGCCCAGCGGCTGCTGTGGCGTTAAACCTGCCGCGGCAAGCTGCGAAATGCTGTACTTGGTTTTGAAGCCATTTGGCAAGCCTGGAGCCTGACCGTTTGCCATTACCGCGACCTGATCGCCTTTCACCCAGCCGTGCGCTTTGAAATAGTTCGCCACGCTACCGATCGCATCAACCGGCTCCCACAGGTTGATATGCCCATCGCCGCTGAAATCCACTGCATATTGTTTGTAAGACGACGGCATAAACTGTCCGTAGCCCATCGCCCCGGCAAAGGAACCTTTCAGATTGAGCGGATCGTCCTGCTCGTCGCGCGCCATCAACAGGAAGGTTTCCAGCTCGCCAGAGAAATACTCCGCGCGGCGTGGGTAGTTAAATGACAGCGTTGCCAGCGCATCGAGGATGCGAGTTTTCCCCATCACGCGCCCCCAGCGGGTTTCAACGCCGATAATCCCGACGATAATTTCCGGCGGTACGCCATACACCTGCCACGCGCGATTCAACGCATCTTCATACTGATTCCAGAAAACCACACCGTTCTGTACATTGTCCGGCGTAATAAATTTTTTGCGATAACGCAGCCATGCGCCGTTCGGACCTGATGGCGGTTTCACCGATGTCGTTGGTGCCTGGTTATCCATCAGCCGCAGTACCGAATCCAGACGTTTCGCCTGGGAGAGAATTTCCTGCAACTGCTGACGATCGAAACCGTGTTTGTTCACCATTTTGTCGATGAACTGCTGGGCATTCGGGTTATTAGCGAAATCGCCGCCCATCTGCATCACATTGTGCTGCGGCTCAAGCAGGAAGCCGCCAGACGGCGTTCCGGTGGTCGTTTCAGTCTCAGTAGGTTTTGGCTTGCTGCTACAGGCGGCAAGCAACACAAAAAGGGGAAGCAATGTTACATAACGACGCTTGAACATGAGGGGTCCATTTAACAGATTCAACCAGGGGCAAGTATGGTAAAGCATCACGCCCCGCACAAGGAAGCGGTAGTCACTGCCCGATACGGACTTTACATAACTCAACTCATTCTCCTCGCTATCCTTTTACTCAAACTTTCAAATTAAAATATTTATCTTTCATTTTGCGATCAAAATAACACTTTTAAATCTTTCAATCTGATTAGATTAGGTTGCCGTTTGGTAATAAAACAATAAATCCTGAAGGAGAGAACAATGATAGAAACCATTACTCATGGTGCAGAGTGGTTTATCGGGCTGTTCCAAAAGGGCGGAGAGGTGTTTACCGGGATGGTGACCGGCATTCTTCCGCTGTTGATTAGCCTGCTGGTTATCATGAACGCACTGATTAATTTTATCGGTCAGCATCGTATTGAACGTTTTGCTCAACGTTGCGCCGGTAACCCTGTTTCCCGTTACCTGCTGTTACCGTGCATTGGCACGTTTGTCTTTTGCAATCCGATGACCTTAAGCCTGGGTCGCTTTATGCCGGAAAAGTACAAACCCAGCTACTACGCGGCGGCCTCTTATAGCTGCCACTCAATGAATGGCCTCTTTCCCCATATCAACCCTGGCGAACTGTTTGTTTATCTTGGCATTGCCAGCGGTCTGACAACGCTGAACCTGCCACTTGGCCCACTGGCGGTGAGCTATCTGCTGGTTGGTCTGGTCACCAACTTCTTCCGCGGCTGGGTGACCGATCTGACCACCGCTATTTTTGAGAAAAAGATGGGCATTCAACTTGAACAAAAAGTTCATCTGGCAGGAGCAACATCATGACGCGTATTCGGATCGAAAAAGGAACGGGTGGCTGGGGCGGCCCGCTTGAGCTGGAAGCCACGCCGGGCAAAAAAATCGTCTATATCACCGCCGGTACCCGGCCTGCGATTGTCGACAAACTGGCACAGCTTACTGGCTGGCAGGCTATTGACGGATTTAAAGAAGGTGAACCCGCGGAGGCAGAAATTGGCATTGCGGTAATCGACTGTGGCGGCACATTACGCTGCGGCATCTATCCGAAACGACGTATTCCCACCATTAATATCCACTCGACGGGCAAGTCCGGTCCACTGGCGCAGTACATTGTGGAAGATATTTATGTCTCTGGTGTAAAAGAAGAAAACATCACTGTAGTGGGTGATGCGACACCACAACCCTCTTCCGTAGGCCGTGACTATGACACCAGCAAGAAAATCACCGAACAAAGCGATGGTTTACTGGCGAAGGTGGGAATGGGTATGGGTTCTGCCGTAGCCGTGTTGTTTCAATCTGGTCGTGACACCATCGACACTGTATTAAAAACCATTCTGCCGTTTATGGCATTCGTTTCGGCGCTCATTGGCATCATTATGGCTTCTGGCCTTGGTGACTGGATTGCCCACGGCCTTGCTCCGCTGGCGAGCCATCCACTGGGTCTGGTCATGCTGGCGCTCATCTGCTCCTTCCCACTGCTTTCACCTTTCCTGGGCCCAGGCGCAGTTATCGCACAGGTTATCGGCGTATTGATTGGCGTGCAGATTGGTCTCGGCAATATTCCGCCGCATCTGGCTTTACCTGCACTGTTTGCCATCAACGCGCAGGCGGCCTGCGACTTCATTCCAGTCGGTTTGTCGCTGGCGGAAGCCCGTCAGGACACGGTTCGCGTCGGTGTCCCTTCTGTTCTGGTGAGCCGCTTTTTAACCGGCGCACCGACTGTACTGATCGCCTGGTTTGTCTCCGGTTTTATCTATCAATAGAGGCTGAAACATGACCGTTATTTATCAGACCACCATCACCCGTATCGGCGCGAGTGCCACTGACGCCCTCAGCGACCAGATGCTCATCACCTTTCGTGAAGGCGCGCCTGCGGATCTCGAAGAGTATTGCTTCATTCATTGCCACGGCGAGTTGAAAGGTGCACTCCATCCCGGTTTGCAATTTACGCTCGGGCAGCATCGCTATCCGGTGACCGCCGTTGGCAGCGTGGCGGAAGACAACCTTCGCGAACTGGGTCATGTCACCCTGCGCTTCGATGGTTTAAACGAAGCGGAATTTCCGGGCACTGTCCATGTAGCAGGCCCTGTACCCGACGATATCGCGCCGGGATCGATTTTGAAGTTTGAATCTGTTAAGGAGTAAAAAATGAATCAGGTTGCCGTTGTCATCGGTGGTGGGCAAACCTTAGGCGCGTTCCTGTGCCACGGTCTGGCTGCCGAGGGGTATCGCGTCGCGGTTGTCGATATTCAGAGCGACAAAGCCGCAAATGTGGCACAAGAAATTAACGCCGAATATGGTGAAGGAACAGCGTACGGTTTTGGTGCTGACGCCACCAGCGAGCAAAGCGTTCTGGCGCTCTCTCGTGGGGTAGATGAAATCTTTGGTCGCGTGGATTTACTGGTCTACAGCGCCGGAATTGCAAAAGCAGCCTTTATCAGCGATTTCCAGCTCGGCGATTTTGACCGTTCGCTACAGGTGAACCTGGTTGGCTATTTCCTGTGTGCGCGTGAATTTTCGCGTTTGATGATCCGCGACGGGATTCAGGGGCGCATTATTCAGATCAACTCGAAATCCGGCAAAGTGGGCAGCAAACACAACTCTGGCTACAGCGCCGCGAAATTTGGTGGCGTCGGGCTGACTCAATCACTGGCGCTGGATCTGGCGGAGTACGGTATTACGGTTCATTCACTGATGCTAGGTAACCTGCTGAAATCGCCGATGTTTCAGTCGCTATTGCCACAATATGCCACCAAGCTGGGTATCAAACCGGATCAAGTCGAGCAGTATTACATCGATAAAGTACCGCTCAAACGCGGCTGCGATTATCAGGACGTACTGAATATGCTGTTGTTCTACGCCAGTCCTAAGGCATCGTACTGCACTGGTCAGTCGATCAATGTCACCGGCGGTCAGGTGATGTTCTGATTAACAGCGGAGATCCGTTAAGGATCTCCGTGAGACTAATAGAATGCCTGATGCGCTACGCTCATCAGGCCTACAGGACTTCCGCCACTACATTAAGGAAAAGTTATGGTATCCGCACTCATCACTGTCGCCGTTATCGCCTGGTGTGCGCAACTGGCCTTAGGCGGCTGGCAAATTTCTCGTTTTAACCGTGCCTTCGACACACTATGCCAGCAAGGGCGGGTTGGCGTGGGCCGTTCCAGCGAGCGCTTTAAACCGCGGGTCGTGGTCGCCATCGCCCTGGACGATCAGCAGCGCATCGCCGACACCTTGTTTATGAAAGGACTGACCGTCTTCGCCCGACCGCAAAAAATTCCCGCAATTACCGGCATGCATGCGGGTGATTTACAGCCCGATGTGATCTTTCCCCATGATCCACTATCACAGAATGCTCTATCATTGGCGCTTAAACTGAAACGTGGATAATTTCGTTGTGAATGTTACTTGCTTGCGAAGTTATCATTTTGAAACCTAAATCAGGTAATCACGCCCATGAAACCTCGTCAGCGTCAGGCCGCCATTCTGGAGTATCTGCAAAAGCAGGGTAAATGCTCGGTTGAAGAATTGGCGCAATACTTTGACACCACAGGCACAACCATTCGCAAAGATCTGGTCATTCTGGAACATGCCGGAACCGTCATTCGTACTTATGGCGGAGTGGTGTTGAATAAAGAGGAATCCGATCCGCCTATCGATCATAAAACACTCATCAACACCCACAAGAAAGAGCTGATAGCAGAAGCTGCCGTTGGTTTTATTCATGATGGCGATTCGATCATTCTTGATGCTGGCAGCACCGTTTTGCAGATGGTGCCTCTGCTCTCGCGCTTTAATAACATCACGGTGATGACCAACAGCCTGCATATCGTCAATGCGCTATCCGAACTGGATAACGAACAAACTATCCTGATGCCAGGCGGAACGTTTCGTAAAAAATCGGCCTCATTTCACGGGCAGCTGGCAGAGAATGCCTTCGAGCATTTCACCTTCGACAAATTATTCATGGGTACTGACGGCATCGATCTCAATGCGGGCGTAACCACCTTCAACGAGGTCTATACCGTCAGTAAGGCAATGTGCAATGCCGCGCGCGAAGTGATTTTGATGGCGGACTCATCAAAGTTTGGCCGTAAAAGCCCCAACGTAGTTTGCAGTCTTGAAAGCGTCGATAAGCTGATTACCGACGCAGATATCGATCCGGCGTTTCGTCAGGCGCTGGAAGAGAAAGGGATCGATGTGATCATAACCGGAGAGAGCAATGAGTGAAGCACTACTGAACGCGGGACGTCAGACGTTAATGCTGGAATTGCAGGAAGCAAGCCGTTTACCGGAACGTCTGGGCGATGATTTTGTTCGCGCCGCCAATATCATCCTGCACTGCGAAGGCAAAGTGGTGGTTTCGGGAATTGGCAAATCGGGCCACATTGGTAAGAAAATCGCCGCAACGCTTGCCAGTACCGGCACACCGGCTTTTTTTGTCCATCCGGCAGAAGCGCTGCACGGCGATCTGGGGATGATCGAAAGCCGCGATGTGATGCTGTTTATCTCTTACTCCGGTGGGGCGAAGGAACTGGATCTGATTATTCCGCGTCTGGAAGACAAATCTATCGCGCTGCTGGCGATGACCGGCAAACCGACGTCACCGCTGGGCCTGGCGGCGAAAGCGGTGCTGGATATCTCCGTAGAACGCGAAGCCTGCCCGATGCACCTTGCGCCGACCTCCAGCACCGTCAATACCCTGATGATGGGTGACGCGCTGGCGATGGCAGTCATGCAGGCGCGCGGATTTAATGAAGAAGATTTTGCCCGCTCCCACCCTGCTGGAGCACTGGGCGCTCGCTTGCTGAATAAAGTGCATCATCTGATGCGCCGTGACGATGCCATCCCACAGGTGGCGTTAACCGCCAGCGTGATGGATGCGATGCTGGAACTCAGCCGCACCGGTCTGGGGCTGGTGGCGGTATGTGACGCTCAACAACAGGTACAAGGCGTCTTTACCGACGGCGATTTACGTCGCTGGCTGGTTGGCGGCGGCGCACTCACCACGCCAGTCAATGAAGCGATGACGACAGGCGGCACCACATTACAGGCACAAAGTCGCGCCATCGACGCCAAAGAGATCCTGATGAAGCGCAAAATCACTGCCGCACCGGTGGTAGATGAAAACGGCAAACTCACCGGCGCAATTAACCTGCAGGATTTCTATCAGGCCGGGATTATTTAATCCTTCATTCCCAGACGTTTCGCCAGCCGATGCAGGTTGGCGACGTCGGTTTCCAGCATCCGCGCGCAGGCAGCCCAGTTGTGATGATTTTGTGCCAGCGCCTGACGAATAGTTTCACGCTGGAACGCTTCTGTCGCTTCACGCAGGTTTTGCTTAACAACGGGCACCGCCGCCACTTCTGGCGTCGGCAACGTCACCTCAGGAAAAGCAAAATGTTGCGCCTCAAGAATCACTTCATCGCCGTTGCGGGTGGCTCTCGACAGCACTACCGCCCGATGAATAGCATGTTCCAGTTCGCGCACGTTCCCCGGAAAACGATAGTGTTGCAGTAAATTTCGCGCTCCGGCACTTAATACCACGCGGGAGAGCCCCAGCCGCAAACGACACTGCTCGCAGAAATACCCCGCCAGCAGAATGACATCATCGCCCCGCTCACGCAGCGGCGGCACCGAAAGTGGAAACACGCTCAGGCGATGAAACAAGTCAGCGCGAAATCGCCCTGCCAGCACCTCTTCGCGTAAGTCGCGGTTAGTCGCCGCCAGCACGCGCACATCGACCCGCAAACTGCGGTCATCGCCAACGCGCTGAATATCGCCATACTGCAACACCCTCAGCAGCTTGGCCTGCAATGCCAACGACAACTCGCCGATCTCATCCAGAAACAGAGTGCCGTTATCCGCCATTTCAAACTTCCCGCTGCGGTTACTGATTGCGCCAGTAAACGCTCCTTTCACATGCCCGAACAGTTCACTTTCCGCCACACTTTCCGGCAGTGCGGCACAGTTGAGATAGACCAGCGGATTCACCGCCCGTGGCGAGGCTTCATGAATCGCTTTCGCCACCAGCTCCTTACCGGTTCCCGTCTCACCGCTGATCAGGACGTTGAGATCGGACGCCGCCACAATCTCAATCTCTTTTTTCAGTTGCGTCATGCCAGGGGACAAGCCAATCATCTGCGTCTGTTTCACCGCTTCAAACGGCGTGGCATCGCCTGGCATCATATTCTGGCTTTCCAGTTGTTCAATCAGCAACGCATTGCTTAACGCTCCCGCCGCCAGCGCAGCAATCAGCCGTAGCTCTTCGTCGCTGAAAACATCGAACTGATCGGGCTGCATCCCGTCGAGCGTCAGTGCGCCGATCAGGTTTTGCCCGGCAAACAATGGCAGACCAACGCAGGCGTGAACCTTCAGACTCTCCTGCCCAGGAATCAAACCGTCATAGGGATCGGGCAATTCGCTGTCTGCGGGAAAGCGCACCACATCCCCGGCGCGGGCAATCGCTTCCAGGCGTGGATGCCCTTCCAGCGCAAAGCGTCTACCGAGTACATCCTTTGCCAGACCGTCGATGGCAAGCGGAATAAACTGCCGCGAATCGTAACGTAGCAACGCAGACGCATCGCACTCCAGCACCTGACGTAGCGTGGTGATCAGGCGCTGAAAACGATCCTGATGACCAATCCCACGCTGCAATTCGATGGCGATATTCGCCAGCACATCAACGGAAAAACTCATCTTTGCCTCACTGTCAATTTGACTATAGATATTGTCATATTGACCATTTGATTGATAGTCATTTTGACTACTCATTAATGAGCATAATTTTATTTATAGAGTAAAAACAATCAGATAAAAAACTGGCACGCAATCTGCAATTAGCAAGACATCTTTTTAGAACACGCTGAATAAATTGAGGTTGCTATGTCTATTGTGGTGAAAAATAACATTCATTGGGTGGGTCAACGTGACTGGGAAGTGCGTGATTTTCACGGCACGGAATATAAAACGCTGCGCGGCAGCAGCTACAACAGCTACCTCATCCGCGAAGAAAAAAACGTGCTGATCGACACCGTCGACCATAAATTCAGCCGCGAATTTGTGCAGAACCTGCGTAATGAAATCGATCTGGCGGATATCGATTACATCGTGATTAACCATGCAGAAGAGGACCACGCTGGGGCGCTGACCGAACTGATGGCGCAAATTCCCGATACGCCGATCTACTGTACTGCCAACGCTATCGACTCGATAAATGGTCATCACCATCATCCGGAGTGGAATTTTAATGTGGTGAAAACTGGCGACACGCTGGATATCGGCAACGGCAAACAGCTCATTTTTGTCGAAACACCAATGCTGCACTGGCCGGACAGCATGATGACTTACCTGACAGGCGACGCGGTGCTGTTCAGTAACGATGCTTTCGGTCAGCACTACTGCGACGAGCATCTGTTCAACGATGAAGTGGATCAGACGGAGCTTTTCGAGCAGTGCCAGCGTTACTACGCCAATATCCTGACGCCGTTCAGCCGCCTGGTAACGCCGAAAATTACCGAGATCCTGGGCTTTAACTTACCAGTCGATATGATAGCGACCTCCCACGGCGTGGTCTGGCGCGATAACCCGACGCAAATTGTCGAGCTGTACCTGAAGTGGGCCGCTGATTATCAGGAAGACAGAATCACCATTTTCTACGACACCATGTCGAATAACACCCGCATGATGGCTGACGCTATCGCCCAGGGGATTGCGGAAACCGACCCACGCGTGGCGGTGAAAATTTTCAACGTCGCCCGAAGCGATAAAAACGAAATCCTGACCAATGTCTTCCGCTCAAAAGGCGTGCTGGTCGGCACTTCGACGATGAATAACGTGATGATGCCGAAAATCGCCGGGCTGGTGGAGGAGATGACTGGTTTACGCTTCCGTAACAAACGCGCCAGTGCTTTCGGCTCTCACGGCTGGAGCGGCGGTGCGGTGGATCGTCTTTCCACGCGCCTGCAGGATGCGGGTTTCGAAATGTCGCTTAGCCTGAAAGCCAAATGGCGACCAGACCAGGACGCTCTGGAGTTATGTCGTGAACACGGTCGCGAAATCGCCCGTCAGTGGGCGCTCGCGCCGCTGCCGCAGAGCACGGTGAATACGGTGGTTAAAGAAGAAACCTCTGCCACCACGACGGCTGACCTCGGCCCACGGATGCAGTGCAGCGTCTGCCAGTGGATTTACGATCCGGCAAAAGGCGAGCCAATGCAGGACGTTGCGCCAGGAACGCCGTGGAGTGAAGTCCCGGATAACTTCCTCTGCCCGGAATGCTCCCTCGGCAAAGACGTCTTTGAAGAACTGGCATCGGAGGCAAAATGAGTAACGGCATTGTGATCATCGGTTCGGGCTTCGCCGCCCGCCAACTGGTGAAAAATATTCGCAAACAGGACGCCACTATTCCATTAACCCTGATTGCCGCCGACAGCATGGATGAGTACAACAAACCTGACCTCAGCCAT
This sequence comes from Escherichia sp. WS1152, assembly GCF_046487665.1. NCBI lineage: Bacteria > Pseudomonadati > Pseudomonadota > Gammaproteobacteria > Enterobacterales > Enterobacteriaceae > Escherichia > Escherichia sp. WS1152. Next base: position 127,626 of record NZ_JBJQJA010000006.1, read on the forward strand.
GTTATCAGTCAGGGGCAACGTGCCGATGACCTTACCCGCCAGACGGCGGGTGAATTTGCCGAGCAGTTTAATCTGCACCTGTTTCCACAAACCTGGGTGACGGATATCGATGCCGAAGCCCGTGTGGTGAAAAGCCAGAATAATCAGTGGCAATACGACAAGCTAGTACTGGCAACCGGTGCCAGTGCCTTTGTCCCGCCTGTGCCTGGGCGTGAGTTAATGCTGACGTTAAATAGTCAGCAAGAGTATCGCGCCTGTGAAACGCAACTGCGGGATGCCCGACGCGTGTTGATTGTTGGCGGTGGTTTGATTGGTAGCGAACTGGCGATGGATTTTTGTCGTGCAGGCAAAGCGGTCACGCTAATCGACAACGCTGCCAGTATTCTGGCGTCATTAATGCCACCGGAAGTAAGCAGCCGCTTGCAGCATCGGTTGACGGAGATGGGCGTTCATCTGTTGTTGAAATCTCAGTTGCAGGGGCTGGAAAAAACAGATTCTGGCATTCTGGCAACGCTGGACCGCCAGCGCAGTATCGAAGTGGATGCGGTAATTGCCGCCACCGGACTGCGCCCGGAAACCGCCCTGGCACGACGCGCCGGGCTGACGATTAATCGCGGCGTTTGCGTCGATAGTTATCTGCAAACCAGTAATGCCGATATTTACGCGCTGGGCGATTGCGCGGAAATTAACGGTCAGGTATTGCCGTTCCTCCAGCCGATTCAACTTAGCGCGATGGTGCTGGCAAAAAATCTTCTCGGCAATAACACGCCACTGAAACTACCGGCGATGCTGGTGAAAATCAAAACGCCGGAATTACCGCTGCATCTGGCAGGCGAAACCCAGCGTCAGGATTTACGCTGGCAAATTAATACCGAACGCCAGGGAATGGTGGCGCGCGGCGTTGACGATGCTGACCAGCTTCGCGCCTTTGTGGTCAGTGAGGATCGGATGAAAGAGGCATTTGGATTGTTGAAAACATTGCCTATGTAGGTGGGCTACTGTGCCTAAAATGTCGGATGCGACGCTGGCGCGTCTTATCCAACCTACGGGGACGCATGTGTAGGCCGGATAAGGCGTTTACGCCGCATCCGGCAATGGTGTCCAAATGCAACACGTTTTATCCGTTCTGGACTTCACCCGCTAACCAACGCGCCGCAGCAATAACCCCCTGCCCCAGAGACAAACCGCCATCACCCGCCGGTAAACTCTGTGGAAAGAGCAATGTGAAATCAGCGAGATAATGCGCCAGACGTGCACGCAGCAAACGGTTATGAATAACCCCGCCGCTAAATACCAGCGTAGTGATACCACGCATCGTGGCCTGCTCACGCATCAACGCGGCAAAACCCTGCGCCAGCGCATCATGAAACGCCCACGCGCGTTGATTAACCGGTGCCTGCCAGTTCAGCCACTGCTGCCAGAAAGTGGCGAGATCCAGTTGATTGTCCACCAGCGGCATTGTCACCGGATGCGTCACTCCGTGGCACGAAGCTGCGAGTGCCTCCAGAGCACAAGCCGCTTCACCTTCATAACTTAACGTGGCTGGCGCACAGCCCAGTGCCGCCGCCACGGCATCGAACAACCGCCCACACGATGACGCCAGCGGCGCGTTAATTCCACGCTCAATGGCCCGCGCCAGCACGCTCCAGTTTTGCTGTTGCACACTTGCTGTTTCAGAATAATTCTGCCACTCCGGCACAAAGCGCAGGCACTGCACCAGCAGGTTTCGCCACGGCTGCGTCGCCGCCAAATCGCCACCCGGAAGCGCCACTGCAGGCAAGCCGCCCAGGTGCTCACATTCGCGATAGTTCACCCGCAGACACTCGCCGCCCCACAAAGCGCCGTTCTCCCCCATACCGATACCATCGAGCGTCAAAGCAATGACATCACCGCCATCCAGCGGCCACTGATGCTCTGCCAGACACGCCGCTGCGTGGGCATGATGATGCAGCACCGTTTGCGTCGGCATATTCATTTCGCTCGCCCACTGGCTGGAGACATAGCCCGGATGCACGTCATGCACAACGTATTGCGGAGTGAAATCGTAGATGTTTTGCATCAGGCGTAACGCTTCGCGCCACTGCATCTGGATGCCATCGTCACTTAAATCGCCCAGATGCTGACTCAACACCGCTTGTTCACCGCGCACCAGGCAGAAGGTGTTTTTCAGATCCGCGCCAAGACACAGCACAGGCGGAACATTTTTAAAGCCCGGAGGCAAAACCAGCGCATCCGGCACATACCCGCGTGAACGGCGCAGCATTTCGCCGCTTTCGCGCACCACCGAATCATCCATCCGCTGCACGATGTCGCGGTTATGTATCAAGAATCCGTCGGCAATGCCCTGCAAATCCGCCAGCGCCTGTTCGTTGCTGATAGCTGGTGGTTTACCGCTCAGGTTGCCGGAGGTCATCACCAGCGGGCATTGCAGTTCCTGTAACAGCAAATGCTGGAGCGGGTTCGCAGGCAACATTACCCCGACTTCGTTAAGGCCAGGGGCGATATCATCACAAAGCTCAGGAACGTATTTTTTATCCACCAGCACAATCGGCGCGGCGGGCGTGGTAAGCAACTGGCGCGCAGCGTCTGGTAAACCGTCAGCCACTGGCAACATGACCGCCAGCGGTTTCGCCGGGCGATGTTTGCGCGCCCGAAGTGTCGCCACCGCGTTACTGTTACGTGCATCGCAGGCAAGATGAAATCCGCCAATCCCTTTGATGGCGACAATGTTGCCCGCTTTTAGCTGTGCGATAGCTGCCTGTAATGCCGCCTCTTGTTCCGCATGTTCACCATGACTTACCCATTCAAGATGCGGGCCACACTCCGGGCAGGCCACCGGCTGGGCGTGGAAGCGACGATCGAGCGGGTCGCGGTACTCTTTATCACAGGCTGGACACAGCGGAAACGCCGCCATCACGGTAAACGGGCGATCGTAAGGCATGGCGCGAATAATGGTGAAGCGCGGGCCGCAGTGGGTACAGTTGATAAATGGATAACGATAACGCCGTTCGCCTGGGGTATTCATTTCGGCAAGGCAAGCAGAGCAAGTAGCGGCATCCGGGACAATTTGCGTATTCATGGCACCTCCCGCGCTCTGGCGGATGGTGAACTCAGTGGGCAGTTGTGACCAGATGTACGGCTCACGCTCGACGCTATCAATACGCGCCAGCGGCGGGCAGTGCTGATGCAATTGAACAAGAAACGTTTCCGGGTCTTCCAGCAGCCGGACTTCTACTCCATCGCCGTCATTACAGACATCGCCGTGAAGATTTAATTGCTGTGCCAGTTGCCAGACAAACGGACGAAAACCGACGCCCTGCACTTTGCCACGAATACGCAGTTGAACACCGCAAGATGTGTTTTTTGACATTGAGTTATTCCCGCCATCATGAATTGCGTAACCCGCCCAGCCGGACACGACAGCGTCGCATCCGGCAGTCACAGGTCGGCGATACCGCCCGCTCCGTATTCTACGAATATTTCCGGGAATTCCTTTGATGCCAGAACAGTTCTGTAAGATTTTTAGAACATCAGCGCCGTACGGCGGCGTTTTTCTGCGCTCAGTTGTTCAAGTTTATTGCGATCGACACAAATTAGCGCATGGGTCGGGCAAGCCGCCATACACGCCGGGCCGTCTTCACGATGGTTGCACAGGTCGCATTTATTGGCTTCGGCTTTGTCAGCCCGTACATTCAGCCCTGCGCCGCTGTTGCGAATCACCGGACGTACCACCACTTCCATCGCGCCATACGGGCAAGCCACAACGCAGGTTTTGCAACCAATGCAACGTTCCTGCATCACATGAACAAACCCTTTATCACGGCTGATAGCACCATTCGGGCAGACGTTAGCGCACGGTGCATCTTCACACTGACGGCAAACTGTCGCCGTGGAAATGTTCACACCTTTAATGACATGGATACGCGGTAAAAATGTTTCCGGGGTCAGCGATGCACAGTCCTGATTTTCCTGATGAGAAACCACGCACGCCACTTCACAGGTACGGCAACCAATACATTTACTCGCGTCAGCAATGATGAAACGGTTCATCAAATTCTCCAGCAATGACAGTTAATGCGCCGATACATTCACAAATCATGCCAGTTTTTAATTCACTGTTATTTAAGGAAATTAATTTCTGTAATGCAGGAAAAAAGATGTCATCGACACTAGTGACGATGACATGTGATGACAATGTTTATCGCGAAAGAGCAATGAGTGAGTCGCGGCGGATCAGTTTTCCGCTGAAGGTTTTCGGCGGTGAGAAATCCCCGCCATCGAGCATAAAAATCAGCCGTCCAATAATTTCCTGAATCATCTCAGTCACCGGAATTTTTACGCTGGAGAGCGCCGGAACGATATAGGGGGCAATTGCGATATCATCGAATCCGATAACTGACACCTGCTCTGGCACCGCTACGCCGCGCTCGTGTAACGCTTTCATCGCACCTATCGCCATATCGTCGTTACTGGCAACTAACGCGCTAAATTTAGCCCCACGTTCGAGCAACATTTCTACCCCTTCGGCCCCGCTGGCAGGTGTCCATTTACCGTTAGCGATAAGTTTTTCATTGAGCGCAATACCATGCTGCGACAGCGCGTCTTTATACCCGGCAAGACGTTCAATGCTGGTGGGGGAATCCATCGAGCCGGTAAGGAAAGCAATCTCCTGATGCCCGGCGTTTATCAACTCTGCCACGGCGTTAAAACTGGTCTGTTTATGATCGCACCAGACGCTATGGCTGCTGTTTTTGCGCAGGCGGCGATTAAGCACCATTATCGGCTGACTGTGCGCGTCAATGATGTCATCGATCTCATCCACGCTTAAAAAACGCGGGTAAATCATAATGGCGTCGCAGCGCAAATCCAGCAGATACTGAATCGCCTGGCGCTCTTCTTCGGCGCTGTGTTTACCATCTGCCAATAGCAACTGCCGCCCTTTCTCTTCCGCCATTCGCGCGGCATGAAAGAGTAATTCACTAAAATAAATGCCGTGGTAAAGCGTGTTGGTCACTACCAGCCCCAGCGTCTGAGTACTCTTCGCCGACAGATTGCGCGCCAGCAAGTTTGGGCGGTAACCGCTCTCTTCTACCGCCTGAAACACGCGATCTTTAGTCTCCTGGCTGACGTAGCCATTACCTGAAAGCACGCGGGAAACGGTCGCTTTTGAAACCCCGGCGCGCTTCGCCACTTCCAGCATCGTCGTCATCATTTTCATCCCTTTACACGCAATCAACGCAGTGTACTGCACCGTTTGCCGATTGTCCTTGCGCAATCGGCGGGAAAAATATTCAGGTGACCGGTTTCACAAATATAAAAAATGAACAATTAACTCTCTTGCTTATTTAGTGACAACTATTCATGATTTTGTGAAACCGGTTTCCTAATTCCGTTTCAGCATCGGCATTTTTCCGTCACGTCGACTGATAACAACTACATCTACCCTACTGATAACAGGATAAAATCCGATGGCCAAAAATTATGCGGCGCTGGCACGCTCGGTGATAGCGGCACTGGGCGGCGTTGATAACATCTCGGCAGTCACGCACTGTATGACGCGTTTGCGCTTTGTTATCAAAGATGACCAGCTTATCGACAGCCCGACGTTAAAAACCATCCCCGGCGTGCTCGGCGTGGTACGTAGTGACAACCAGTGTCAGGTGATTATCGGCAATACCGTTTCACAAGCCTTTCAGGAAGTCGTCAGCCTGCTGCCGGGAGATATGCAGCCCGCACAGCCCGTAGGTAAACCCAAACTCACGCTACGTCGCATTGGTGCGGGGATCCTCGATGCGCTGATCGGCACCATGTCACCGCTGATCCCGGCGATTATCGGCGGATCGATGGTCAAACTGCTGGCGATGATCCTCGAGATGAGCGGCGTGCTGACAAAAGGATCGCCGACCTTAACCATTCTGAATGTGATTGGTGACGGTGCTTTCTTCTTCCTGCCGCTAATGGTCGCGGCATCTGCCGCCATCAAATTTAAAACCAATATGTCGCTGGCGATTGCCATCGCGGGTGTGCTGGTACATCCGAGTTTTATTGAACTGATGGCGAAAGCGGCCCAGGGGGAACATGTCGAATTTGCCCTGATCCCGGTCACCGCGGTGAAATACACCTACACGGTGATCCCGGCGCTGGTGATGACCTGGTGCCTGTCATATATCGAACGCTGGGTGGATCGCATTACACCGGCGGTGACCAAAAACTTCCTCAAGCCAATGCTGATTGTGTTGATTGCCGCACCGCTGGCAATCCTGCTGATTGGCCCGATTGGTATCTGGATCGGTAGCGCCATTTCGGCGCTGGTTTACACCATTCATGGTTATCTGGGCTGGCTTTCAGTCGCCATTATGGGCGCGCTGTGGCCTCTGCTGGTAATGACCGGGATGCACCGCGTCTTTACGCCAACCATCATTCAGACCATTGCCGAAACCGGCAAAGAAGGGATGGTCATGCCGTCAGAGATCGGCGCTAACCTGTCGCTGGGCGGTTCATCACTGGCGGTGGCGTGGAAAACGAAAAACCCGGAACTGCGCCAGACGGCGCTCGCAGCGGCGGCATCAGCCATTATGGCGGGGATTTCCGAACCGGCGTTATACGGCGTGGCGATCCGCCTGAAACGTCCGCTTATCGCCAGTCTTATCAGCGGTTTTATTTGCGGCGCGGTTGCCGGTATGGCGGGGCTTGCCAGCCACTCAATGGCAGCGCCGGGGTTATTTACCAGCGTGCAATTCTTCGATCCGGCGAATCCAATGAGCATCGTCTGGGTGTTCGCGGTCATGGCGCTGGCGGTGGTGCTGTCGTTTATCCTCACACTGTTGCTCGGCTTTGAAGATATTCCTGTTGAGGAAGCGGCTGCCGAGGCGCGAAAGCATCAGAGCGTACAACCGACCGTCGCCAAAGAAGTAAGTCTTAATTGAGGATGAAAATGTCAGTATTTCCAGAAGGTTTTTTATGGGGCGGCGCGCTTGCCGCCAACCAGTCTGAAGGTGCGTTCCGTGAAGGTGGCAAAGGGCTGACCACGGTCGATATGATCCCGCACGGCGAGCATCGAATGGCGGTGAAACTGGGACTGGAAAAACGTTTTCAGTTGCGCGATGACGAGTTTTATCCCAGCCATGAGGCGACGGATTTTTATCATCGTTATAAAGAAGATATCGCCCTGATGGCAGAGATGGGATTCAAAGTGTTCCGTACCTCAATTGCCTGGAGCCGCCTCTTCCCGCAGGGTGATGAACTGACGCCCAACCAGCAGGGCATTGCTTTTTACCGTTCTGTCTTTGAAGAGTGTAAAAAGTACGGTATCGAACCGCTGGTCACGTTGTGCCACTTCGATGTGCCGATGCATCTGGTCACCGAATATGGCTCCTGGCGTAACCGCAAGCTGGTGGAGTTTTTCAGCCGCTACGCCAGGACCTGCTTTGAAGCATTTGATGGTCTGGTGAAATACTGGCTAACCTTCAATGAAATCAACATTATGTTGCATAGCCCGTTCTCCGGCGCGGGTCTGGTGTTTGAAGAAGGTGAAAATCAGGATCAGGTGAAATATCAGGCCGCGCATCACCAGCTGGTTGCCAGTGCGCTAGCCACCAAAATCGCCCATGAGGTTAACCCGCAAAATCAGGTGGGCTGTATGCTGGCGGGCGGCAACTTCTACCCTTACAGTTGCAAGCCGGAAGATGTCTGGGCGGCGCTGGAGAAAGACCGGGAAAACCTGTTTTTTATCGATGTGCAGGCGCGGGGCGCGTATCCGGCTTACTCTGCCCGCGTATTCCGCGAAAAAGGGGTAACCATCGACAAAGCACCGGGCGATGATGAAATCCTGAAAAACACCGTCGATTTTGTCTCTTTCAGCTATTACGCCTCGCGCTGCGCCTCGGCGGAGATGAACGCCAACAATAGCAGTGCGGCGAACGTGGTGAAATCGCTGCGTAACCCATATTTACAGGTAAGCGACTGGGGCTGGGGAATTGATCCACTCGGTCTGCGTATCACCATGAACATGATGTACGACCGCTATCAGAAGCCGCTGTTTCTGGTGGAAAACGGCCTCGGCGCAAAAGATGAACTTGCTGCCAATGGCGAGATTAACGATGACTATCGCATCAGCTATTTACGCGAACATATCCGCGCAATGGGCGAAGCGATTGCAGATGGCATTCCGCTGATGGGCTACACCACCTGGGGCTGTATTGATTTAGTTTCCGCCTCAACGGGTGAAATGAGCAAACGCTACGGTTTTGTCTACGTAGACCGTGACGACGCAGGCAACGGTACGCTGACGCGCACGCGTAAGAAATCATTCTGGTGGTATAAAAAAGTGATTGCCAGTAATGGTGAGGATTTAGAGTAAGCAACCGTGCCGGATGCGGCGTGAACGCCTTATCCGGCCTACATAGTTCGTGCGACATGTAGGCCCGATAAGCGCAGCGCATCGGGCAATTTAGCATTTGGCATCAGAGCTGGTTCACCCCATCAAGAACATCCCTGTCCTGATTCCTTATTGAAAAACTACTCTTCTTCCACCGCTAACTGCGCGAAGCCGCCGTTCCCTTCCCAGCCTTCCAGCCGTTGATAAACGGTTTCTACCGCATCTTTAATCGGCTGGGTCATCGGGTAGTAAAAGCCGACGATATCCGGCTGGATGCCGAGGAAAATCACTTCGCCAATGTCTTCTTTCAACTGATCGATAAGGTAGTTCAACGGCATGTTATGGGTAGTCATCATAAACATCTCGGCGATATCATCCGGGTCGATGATGCGGATTTCGCCGGGGTTTAGCCCCATATCCGTGGCATCGACAATCAGCAGTCGTGTAGGGCGCAGTTCACGGATGGCGACGATGTCGTTTTCCGGTGCACTACCGCCATCAATCACCACCCAGTTACCTTTCGGCGCGGCGGCGCACTTTTCCGCCAGCAGCGGACCTGCGCCATCATCGCCCATCATGCTATTGCCAACACAGAGTAAAACGTCAGTCACGCAGTCTCCTCACCATCAAATAGATGGCGTTTTCCTGATGAATATCATGCAGCATACTTAACAGCATTGTACTCCATTCCTGCTGCTGCGAAGTTTGCGCTGCCCGGGCTTTATCGAATGCATTGGCCAGCATCGGCACATGGTTAATGTCGATGACGATCTCACCGTACTTCGGTACGCCTTCCATTTTGCGGCGGGCTTCGCTGCCCGCCTCCAGAGTGGCAATCCATGCCAGATAGTCATCCCATGGGCAGGTGAGCGCCGCTTCCAGGCAATCGATAACCCCAAGGTGGTGACCAATCGCCAGGCTGTAATAGACCACCTGCTGCGCCTCGGCGGGCGTGGCATCGTTCTCATCAATAAATTTACGGCTCAGTTGACTGAACACCACCTTTTCACTCATCGGATACGCGCCTCTTCAACAACATGATTCAGATGGCTGACAATCTCGTTCAGACGCGGATCGTTTTCCGCTTCCAGCCAGCGTGCAACCTGTTCTTCGCCCTGCCCTAACTGTGTCAGGAAGTCATCGGCAATCTGGCGACCGTAACGATAACCTGCCAGGCGGCGTGCTTCGCGATCCACTTTCACACGCAGCGGCTGCACCATATCGCCATGCAGGATCTCCGCCGGTTGTTCATCCTGCTCACCCGGGCCACGGGCGTGAATTTTCTGCTCCAGCAGGCCGAGCGCCATTGCAAAGCCGTACAGCGTGGCGGCAGGCGTTGGCGGGCACCCCGGAATGTAGACATCCACCGGGACGATTTTATCCGTACCGCCCCACACGCAGTAGAGATCGTGGAAGATCCCGCCGCTGTTACCGCAGGCACCGTAGGAGATACAAATTTTCGGGTCCGGCGTGGACTGCCACGCACGCAGCGCAGGGGATCGCATTGCACGGGTGACCGCGCCGGTAAACAGTAAAATATCCGCATGACGCGGTGAAGGAACGACTTTAATGCCGAAGCGTTCTGCATCAAACAGCGGCGAAAGCGTGGCGAAAATTTCGATTTCGCAGCCGTTGCAGCCGCCGCAGTCCACGCGGTAAACGTAGGCAGAGCGTTTGATTTTTTTCAGTAACGACGCCTTCATACTGGCGATGGATTCATCCACCGTCATCGGGACCGGAATGCCGTTGGCGTCACGGGGGCCTAATAAATTGCTCATCAGATGGCCTCTTTCATATGGCGAGTCAGTTCAATACGGTCGGACGGCACCAGGCATTTCTGGCGCTTACATTCCGGGCAAGTCTCAAAGCTTTCGCGGTGGTTTTCCGCGCGGCTGTCGCCGTTGTGCTTAAGCAGCGCAATGGCGTAGTCGATCTCTTTCTGAACGGCGAAAGGACGATTGCAGACGCGACAGTTGCACAGCGCGAAGCGAGACTGTTGCAGGAAGTCTTCTTTCTTCCACACCGCCAGTTCGTACTCTTGCGACAGTTTGATCGCCGCCGTCGGGCAAACTTCTTCGCAGCGTCCACAGAAGATGCAGCGCCCGAGATTAAACTCCCACGCAAGCTCTCCTGTGGCGAGGTCAGTTTCAACCGTTAAGGCGTTTGACGGGCAGGCATTGACGCAGGCCGCGCAGCCGATGCACTGCTGCGGGTTCTGCTCTGGCTTACCACGGAAGTTTTTATCAACCGCAATCGGCTCCAGCGGATAAGACGAGGTCGCCGTGCCGGTTTTGATGACTTTTTTGATAAAGGTAAACATGGCGATTCCTTATTTCAGCGGCGAGTTTTTACGCTCAATGCTGTAGCGCTCGAGTTCTTTGTACGGCACCACTTTGCTCTTCTTCTTACGTACATCGACTACGGTCATGCGGTCGGTACAGGAGTAGCACGGGTCCAGGCTACCGATAATCAGCGGCGCATCGGAAACGGTATTGCCACGCAGCATGTAGCGCAGGGTCGGCCAGTTCGCGTAGGTCGCGGCACGGCAGCGCCAGCGGTACAGCTTCTGGTTGTCGCCGGTCATGCTCCAGTGGATATCATCGCCGCGCGGCGCTTCGGCAAAGCCCAGCGCGAAACGGTGTGGAATGTAAGTAAAGCCTTCCACCATCAGTGGGCCACCCGGCAGGTTATCCAGACCGTAGTCGATCATGTTCAGCGCGGTATAGACTTCGTTGATACGCACTTTCAGACGGGAAATAACGTCGCAGCCCTGCTCGCTGTGGACTTCCATTGGCAGCAGGCCATAGCCGACAAATGGGTGATCGGCGCGGGTATCGCGGGCGTGACCGCTGGCGCGGACCATCGGGCCAACGTTACTGAAGTCGCGAGCGATTTCCGGGTCCAGACGACCAATGCCGACAGTGCGCTGTTCCATGTTCGGCGTACTCAGCAGCACATCCACCAGCTCCTGCACTTCACGACGCATCTGTTGCGCCAGTTGACGGGTCTGGATCATGTCATCTTTCAGCAGATCGCGACGAATCCCGCCGATCAGGTTCAGGCCGTAGGTTTTACGCGCACCGGTAAGGATCTCTGCCATTTTCATGGAGGTTTCACGCACGCGGAAGAACTGCATAAAGCCGGAGTCGAAGCCGGTAAAGTGGCAGGCGAGGCCGAGGTTGAGCAGATGCGAGTGCAGGCGTTCTACCTCCAGCAGAATGGCGCGGATCATCTGCGCGCGTTCTGGTACCTGGATACCCATCGCGTTTTCCACCGACGTGGTGTAGGCGGTGCTGTGGGCAAAGCCGCAGATCCCGCACACACGGTCAGAGAGGAAGGTCACTTCGTTGTAACCCATGCGGGTTTCTGCCAGTTTTTCCATACCGCGATGGACATAGAACAGACGGTAGTCGGCGTCGATAATGTTTTCGCCATCGACGAACAGACGGAAGTGACCCGGTTCGTCAGAAGTGACGTGCAGCGGACCAATCGGCACGACATTGTTTTTCTTGTCGCCCAGTTCGTTGATGAACTCGTAGGTTTCAGCATCGGTGGTCGGTGCCGGACGTTGACGATAATCCATGCTGTCTTTACGCAGCGGATAAAGTTCATCCGGCCAGTCATCCGGCAGCACCAGACGGCGTTCATCCGGCAGCCCTACCGGAATCAAACCGTACATATCGCGCACTTCACGCTCGCCCCATACCGCCGCCGGAACGCGCGGTGTCACGGACGGATATTCCGGTTTGTTGGCGTCAACTTCGACGCGTACCGTTACCCAGCACTTAGTACCCTTCTCCATCGACAGCACGTAGTAAACGGCGTAATGACCATTCAGTTTGCGTTCGTCGTTACCAAACAGCACCGACAGCCAGCCACCCTGTTTGTAGTAAAGAAACTCCACCACTTCCGGCAGGTAGTTCACCTTTACGGTGACAGTCAGCTGATCTTTGGTCTGCCAGGCGTGGTCCAGCACGACGCCCGGAAATGCCTCATTCAGCGCGGCGAGATAATGTTGACCTAATTTTTCTTCAGACATGCTCAAACTCTCTTTAATCACGCCGCCAGCAAGGAGACGAACGCTAAAAATGCAAAGCCAAACCCAGCCCAGGTAATGCGCGGAGTAATATCAAGACGCAGACGGGCCATGCTGTTTTCGAACAGCGCGATAACCAGGACGCCGACCACCAGTTTGACGATGGCAATCACCAGCGCCAGCAGCAGCCCACCGGCGGTGAAGGTTTCCATCTGTCCCCACGGGATAAATACGCCGACGAACATCTGCAGCACCACCAGCTGTTTCAGGCTGATACCCCATTTCATGACGCCAAAGCCGCTGCCGCTATACTCAGAGAGCGGACCTTCCTGCAACTCCTGCTCGGCTTCCGCCAGGTCGAACGGCAGTTTGCCCATTTCGATAAAAGTGGCGAACGCACAGGCACAAAGCGCCAGCACCAGCGGGATGCTCTGGCTCAGCGGCCAGTGATAAACGGTGTCGGTGATGTTGCTGATGTTGGTGGAACCGGCAACCTGTGCGGCAACCCACAGACCAAGCAGCAGCATCGGTTCGACCAGCACGCCAAGCATCGCTTCACGGCTCGCGCCGATAGCAGTAAACGGGCTACCGGTATCCAGACCGGAAATGGCAAAGAAGAAACGCGCGATGGCAAAGAGATACAGTAAGGTGATCAAATCACCCAGTTGCGGCAGCGGAGAACCAACGGTCACCACCGGCAGCGCAGTAGCGATAGTCAGCATGACGCCCACCATCACATACGGCGTCAGGCGGAACACCCAGCCGGAGGCATCCGGGCCAACGCTCTGGCGACCCAGCAGTTTGATAATGTCGCGATACTCCTGCAACACGCCCGGCCCGCGACGGTTATGCAAGCGGGCGCGCGCCACGCGGGTAATACCGGAGAGCAGCGGCGCAACGGCAAATAACACCAGCGCCTGAATTAACGGATATAAAACACTCATTCTCAGGCTCCTCGTGAAACAATAATCACCACCAGTACCGCCAGTTCAACCAGCGCCATCCGGCGGAACAGCAACGCACTGCCTTCGCATTGCCAGCCCGGCACCAGCGACACCGGATTCAGCCATTTGCGCAGTTTCAGCACCGGCGCAAACGCCTGTTTCACCGGCATGGCAAAACCGTGAGCGGTAATCACCATTGATTTTTCGTGGTCGTAGCCGCACACCCAGGCCGCGCCGCGGGAACGCGATGGCAAACGATCGCCTTTGCAAATCGCCATAATGATGAATGGCAGCAGCGGGCAGGCAATCAGCAGCAACGTGATCATCGGTTGAGAAACGGTGGTGTTAGCAGGCTCCAGCGGCAGAGGTACAGCAGCAGAGAGCATCGGCAGTAGCCACGGCGCAGCAACACCGCCAATTACGCAGCAAATCGCCAGTGCCACTACGCTTACGCTCATCAGGAGCGGTGCACAGGTGGCGTTTTCGGCTTCTTTGGTACGCGGCGCGCCGAGGAACGTGACGCCATAGACTTTCGCCATACACATCACCGCCAGCGCACCGGTAATTGCCAGACCCACAGCGAGCAGCGGCCCCAGCAGACGGGCAACAAACGCGCCACTATTGCTCAGTTTGAAGAAGGATTGATAGATAACCCATTCCCCGGCAAAACCGTTCAGCGGCGGCAGTGCAGCCATTGCCATCAGCCCGACTAACATAGCGATGGAGATAACCGGCATTTTCTTGCCAATACCACCGAGTTTTTCGATATCGCGATGACCGGTACGGAACCAGACGCTCCCCGCCCCGAGGAACAGTACGCTTTTGAACAGGCTATGGTTAAGCAGATGGTACAGACCACCGACCAGGCCAAGAGCAATCAGCGCCGGTTGTTCGAGCGCGATACCCGTTACGCCAGCGCCCAGCCCCAGCAGGATAATGCCGATATTTTCCAGGGTGTGGTAAGCCAGTAGACGCTGGATATTATGTTCCATCAACGCATACAGACCGCCGACAAACGCGGTGATCATACCGAGCACCAGCAGCGCGATCCCCCACCACAGCGGTGCATTACCGCCCAGCAGTGACAGGGTTAAAATGCCCAGCAGGCCAATTTTCATGACTACCGTAGAAAACAACGCGGCAGCTGGCGCAGAGGCGTTAGCATGTGCCTGCGGCACCCAGCCGTGCAGCGGAATAATCCCGGCCAGCAGGCCAAAGCCAATCACACCGAGCAGCCAGATATCGGAACCGAGCGGCAGCTGTTGCATACGCATATCCAGCAGGCGCAGATCCAGCGTGCCATAACGCTGCCACAGCAGCCAGCAAGCAATCACCAGCAGCAGAGTGCCAAGACGCCCCAGCGCAAACCACAGTTTGCCCTCTTTGCTGTTGCTGGTAAGGAACACCGCACACAAGGCCATGACTTCAGCCATTACCACGAACATGCCGAGGTTGCTGGCGATGACGGCGCAGACGGCGGCAGCCATCAACATATTGATCTGCAAGCCGTTGCACTTCACCTGCGCGTGGCGATGCCAGTCAATGTTGTAGAGGCTGACAAACAGACCGCACAGACCGAGCGTAATCAGCCAAATCGCGTTAAGCGGAGAGATTTGCACATCGTAGCTTACCAGCGACAGCGCACCGCTCACGCCAACCGCGCCAGTCAGTACAGTGAAGCCCGCGGCTGCCGTATACAGACTACCAACCGCGCCGCCAATTCCGGCTATCCAGCCGCTTAGCGCCTTTTGAAAAGAAAAGAGAAATGCCAGAACAGCGGCGGCGACAAACCACGCCACGCCGCTATTGATCAGGGAAATTGCGCTCATTTAGCCTCTCCACTTTGAGCCTGCTGAAACAAGGTGAGATCGCCAAAGTCCGTGTTAAAGGTCAGCTCACGCTTACGTTTGCTGACGCGGGCGATATCGGTGTTATCCACCAGATGCAGGGCTTTAGTCGGGCACATCCGCACGCAGGCCGGACCTTGTTCATCAAAGCTACAAAGGTCACATTTGACGGCGATCGCGCGAATACCTGGCACCCAGTCAAGCAATGTGCTGACACGCGCCGGAGCAGGCGGTGCCGGTGGCGCTTTCGGGGTATTGGCGTTTGCCGGAATATCCAGCGGACGGCTGCCGGAAAATTCGATTGCGCCAAACGGGCAGGCGATGCCGCACAGTTTGCAGCTTACGCACAGGCTTTCATTCAACTGCACGGCCCCATCAACGCGGGTGATGGCGTTAACCGGGCAGACCACCGCGCAGGGTGCATCTTCACAGTGGTGACAGAGCTGCGGCGCAGATTCTTTTTCATTTAGCATCACTCTCAGGCGCGGCATTGATTGCAGGCCGTGCTGGCGATGCGTCTCTGAACAGGCGGCCTCACAGGTGTGGCAGCCGATACAGAGCGTGGAGTCAGCAATTACAAAACGATTCACCAGGCATTCCTCAGGTGATTGTCATTTTTGACGAAAACATGCCGATGAAATGTCATTTTCGACACTCATCGACACGCCCATCCCCAAACAGGCGTAACGCCTGCAAAACGGGCAAAGCCTCAGCTCATGCTGCCGGGCTTTGTCCCTTTACCAGTTGGCTTAAATTCACCGGCACATTGTTTTCAATAGCGGTGTATAAGCTGTCGTAAACGCCAGCGATTTTTTCGAGATAGTGTTCCAGAACCTGTTCGCGATCGCGGATGTTGACCTTGCCATCAATCATGCCGTCAATGCTCAGTTGCGCCTGCGCAATCCGCTGTTTGTCTTCGCCCTCTTTTGTTTCGACGTAATACTCGATGGTGTGGCTGTTAAAGCCATCCGCCAGGGTGACGTAAATACGAAAATGTTCAAAAAGGACGAAACAGAGTTCTTTGTCCGGCGCGCAGCTCATGGCGTGATGCAGGCGCGCTTTCGATAACGTGATCCCCTGAACCAGCGAATTGCAGTAGATGTGCCACTGGTCCTGTAGGCGACGATGCCGCTGTGCGATGTAATCGGCTTTCTCGCTTATTTCCCAAATAGTCATTGTCAGGTTACCCGTTTAACAGAGATGCCAGCTTTAAGCATTTTCTGTGCCAACTTTTAATTCATTGTTATTAAAACGATTTTTAAGCTAAAGATGAATTTCGTCGCCGTGTCGACGTGTCATTTCGACATCATCGACATTATTCACCGCAGGGATAATCAATACTGGCACAATTATTGCTTGTAGCTGGCCATAGTTAATGGGAGGCGATATGCACGAAATAACCCTCTGCCAACGGGCACTGGAATTGATCGAACAGCAGGCCGCAAAACACGGCGCAAAACGCGTAACTGGGGTCTGGCTCAAAATTGGCGCATTTTCTTGTGTCGAAACCAGCTCTCTTGCCTTTTGTTTTGATCTGGTTTGCCGCGGCAGCGTGGCGGAAGGTTGTAAACTGCACCTCGAAGAACAAGAGGCCGAATGCTGGTGTGAAACATGCCAACAGTATGTGACGCTACTGACCCAGCGCGTCCGCCGCTGTCCACAGTGTCATGGTGACATGCTACAGATTGTGGCAGACGACGGTTTACAGATTCGGCGGATAGAAATAGACCAGGAGTGAGCGATGTGTACAACATGCGGTTGCGGTGAAGGCAACCTGTATATCGAGGGTGATGAACATAACCCTCATTCCGCGTTTCGTAGCGCGCCATTTGCCCCGGCGGCACGCCCGAAGATGAAAATCACCGGCATTAAAGCGCCTGAATTTACCCCCAGCCAGACTGAAGAAGGCGACCTGCATTACGGTCATGGCGAAGCGGGCACTCACGCACCGGGCATGAGCCAGCGCCGGATGCTGGAAGTCGAAATTGACGTGCTGGACAAAAACAACCGTCTGGCTGAACGCAACCGCGCGCGCTTTGCTGCCCGCAAGCAACTGGTGCTCAACCTGGTTTCCAGCCCTGGTTCCGGTAAAACCACCCTGCTGACGGAAACCTTAATGCGCCTGAAAGACAGCGTTCCGTGCGCGGTTATTGAAGGTGACCAGCAAACCGTGAACGATGCCGCACGCATTCGCGCTACCGGCACACCAGCGATTCAGGTGAATACCGGTAAAGGCTGCCATCTTGACGCACAGATGATTGCTGACGCCGCACCGCGCCTGCCACTGGACGATAACGGTATTCTGTTTATCGAAAACGTTGGCAACCTCGTATGCCCGGCGAGCTTCGATCTCGGTGAAAAACACAAAGTGGCGGTGCTTTCCGTTACCGAAGGTGAAGACAAACCGCTGAAATATCCGCATATGTTTGCCGCCGCCTCGCTGATGCTGCTCAACAAAGTTGACCTGTTGCCGTATCTCAACTTTGACGTTGAGAAGTGCATCGCCTGCGCCCGCGAAGTCAATCCAGAAATTGAAATCATCCTTATTTCCGCCACCAGCGGCGAAGGGATGGACCAGTGGCTGAACTGGCTGGAGACACAGCGATGTGCATAGGCGTTCCCGGCCAGATCCGCACCATTGACGGCAACCAGGCGAAAGTCGACGTCTGCGGCATTCAGCGCGATGTCGATTTAACGTTAGTCGGCAGCTGCGATGAAAACGGTCAGCCGCGCGTGGGCCAGTGGGTACTGGTACACGTTGGCTTTGCCATGAGCGTAATTAATGAAGCCGAAGCACGCGACACTCTCGACGCCTTACAAAACATGTTTGACGTTGAGCCGGATGTCGGCGCGCTGTTGTATGGCGAGGAAAAATAATGCGTTTTGTTGATGAATATCGCGCGCCGGAACAGGTGATGCAGTTAATTGAGCATCTGCGCGAACGTGCTTCACATCTCTCTTACACCGCCGAACGCCCTCTGCGGATTATGGAAGTGTGCGGTGGTCATACCCACGCCATTTTTAAATTCGGCCTCGACCAGTTACTGCCGGAAAACGTTGAGTTTATCCACGGTCCGGGTTGCCCGGTGTGCGTACTGCCGATGGGCAGAATCGACACCTGCGTGGAGATTGCCAGCCATCCGGAAGTCATCTTCTGTACCTTTGGCGACGCCATGCGCGTGCCGGGGAAACAGGGATCGCTGTTGCAGGCAAAAGCACGCGGTGCCGATGTGCGCATCGTCTATTCGCCGATGGATGCGTTGAAACTGGCGCAGGAGAATCCAACCCGCAAAGTGGTGTTCTTCGGCTTAGGTTTTGAAACCACCATGCCGACCACCGCTATCACTCTGCAACAGGCGAAAGCGCGTGATGTGCAGAATTTTTACTTCTTCTGCCAGCACATTACGCTTATCCCGACGCTTCGCAGTTTGCTGGAACAGCCGGATAACGGTATCGACGCGTTCCTCGCGCCGGGCCACGTTAGTATGGTTATCGGCACTGATGCCTATAATTTTATCGCCAGCGATTTTCATCGTCCGCTGGTGGTCGCTGGTTTCGAACCCCTTGATCTACTGCAAGGCGTGGTGATGCTGGTGGAGCAGAAAATAGCGGCCCACAGCAAGGTAGAGAATCAGTATCGTCGGGTGGTACCGGATGCCGGTAACCTGCTGGCGCAACAGGCGATTGCCGATGTGTTCTGTGTCAACGGCGACAGCGAATGGCGCGGCTTAGGCGTGATTGAATCTTCTGGCGTGCACCTGACGCCGGATTATCAACGATTCGATGCCGAAGCACATTTCCGCCCGGCACCGCAGCAGGTCTGCGATGACCCGCGCGCGCGTTGTGGCGAAGTCTTGACGGGCAAATGTAAGCCGCATCAATGCCCGCTGTTTGGTAACACCTGTAATCCTCAAACCGCGTTTGGTGCGCTGATGGTTTCCTCCGAAGGAGCGTGCGCCGCGTGGTATCAGTATCGTCAGCAGGAGAGTGAAGCGTGAATAATATCCAACTCGCCCACGGCAGCGGCGGCCAGGCGATGCAGCAATTAATCAACAGCCTGTTTATGGAAGCCTTTGCCAACCCGTGGCTGGCAGAGCAGGAAGATCAGGCACGTCTTGATCTGGCGCAGCTGGTAGCGGAAGGCGACCGTCTGGCGTTCTCCACCGACAGTTACGTTATTGACCCGCTGTTCTTCCCTGGCGGTAATATCGGCAAGCTGGCGATTTGCGGCACCGCCAATGACGTTGCGGTCAGTGGCGCTATTCCGCGCTATCTCTCCTGTGGCTTTATCCTCGAAGAAGGATTGCCGATGGAGACACTGAAAGCCGTAGTGACCAGCATGGCAGAAACCGCCCGCACGGCAGGCATTGCCATCGTTACTGGCGATACTAAAGTGGTGCAGCGCGGCGCGGCAGATAAACTGTTTATCAACACCGCGGGCATGGGCGCAATTCCGGCGAATATTCACTGGGGCGCACAGACGCTAACCGCAGGCGATGTATTGCTGGTGAGCGGTACACTCGGCGACCACGGGGCGACTATCCTTAACCTGCGTGAGCAGCTGGGGCTGGATGGCGAACTGGTCAGCGACTGCGCGGTGCTGACGCCGCTTATTCAGACGCTGCGTGACATTCCCGGCGTGAAAGCGCTGCGTGATGCCACCCGTGGTGGTGTAAACGCGGTGGTTCATGAGTTCGCGGCAGCCTGCGGTTGCGGTATTGAAATTTCTGAATCAGCGCTGCCGGTTAAACCTGCCGTGCGCGGCGTTTGCGAATTGCTGGGACTGGACGCCCTGAACTTTGCCAACGAAGGCAAACTGGTGATCGCCGTTGAACGCAACGCGGCAGAGCAAGTGCTGGCAGCGTTACATTCCCATCCACTGGGGAAAGACGCGGCGCTGATTGGTGAAGTGGTGGAACGTAAAGGTGTTCGTCTTGCCGGTCTATATGGCGTGAAACGAACCCTCGATTTACCACACGCCGAACCGCTTCCGCGTATATGCTAATAAAATTCTAAATCTCCTATAGTTAGTCAATGACCTTTTGCACCGCTTTGCGGTGCTTTCCTGGAAGAACAAAATGTCATATACACCGATGAGTGATCTCGGACAGCAAGGGTTGTTCGACATCACTCGGACACTATTGCAGCAGCCCGATCTGGCCTCGCTGTGTGAGGCTCTTTCGCAACTGGTAAAGCGTTCTGCGCTCGCCGACAACGCGGCTATTGTGTTGTGGCAAGCGCAGACTCAACGTGCGTCTTATTACGCATCGCGTGAAAAAGACACCCCCATTAAATATGAAGACGAAACTGTTCTGGCACACGGTCCGGTACGCAGCATTTTGTCGCGCCCTGATACGCTGCATTGCAGTTACGAAGAATTTTGTGAAACCTGGCCGCAGCTGGCCGCAGGTGGGCTATACCCCAAATTTGGTCACTATTGCCTGATGCCACTGGCGGCGGAAGGGCATATTTTTGGTGGCTGTGAATTTATTCGTTATGACGATCGCCCCTGGAGCGAAAAAGAGTTCAATCGTCTGCAAACATTTACGCAGATCGTTTCTGTCGTCACCGAACAAATCCAGAGCCGCGTCGTTAACAATGTCGACTATGAGTTGTTATGCCGGGAACGCGATAACTTCCGCATCCTGGTCGCCATCACCAACGCGGTGCTTTCCCGCCTGGATATGGACGAACTGGTCAGCGAAGTCGCCAAAGAAATCCATTACTATTTCGATATTGACGATATCAGTATCGTCTTACGCAGCCACCGTAAAAACAAACTCAACATCTACTCCACTCACTATCTTGATAAACAGCATCCCGCCCACGAACAGAGCGAAGTCGATGAAGCCGGAACCCTCACCGAACGCGTGTTCAAAAGTAAAGAGATGCTGCTGATTAATCTCCACGAGCGGGATGATTTAGCCCCGTATGAACGCATGTTGTTCGATACCTGGGGCAACCAGATTCAAACCTTGTGCCTGTTACCGCTGATGTCTGGCGACACCATGCTGGGCGTGCTGAAACTGGCGCAATGTGAAGAGAAAGTGTTTACCACTACCAATCTGAATTTACTGCGCCAGATTGCCGAACGTGTGGCAATCGCTGTCGATAACGCCCTCGCCTATCAGGAAATCCATCGTCTGAAAGAACGGCTGGTTGATGAAAACCTCGCCCTGACCGAGCAGCTCAACAATGTTGATAGTGAATTTGGCGAGATTATTGGCCGCAGCGAAGCCATGTACAGCGTGCTTAAACAAGTTGAAATGGTGGCGCAAAGTGACAGTACCGTGCTGATCCTCGGTGAAACTGGCACGGGTAAAGAGCTGATTGCCCGTGCTATCCATAATCTCAGTGGGCGTAATAATCGCCGCATGGTCAAAATGAACTGCGCGGCGATGCCTGCCGGATTGCTGGAGAGCGATCTGTTTGGTCATGAGCGTGGGGCTTTTACCGGTGCCAGCGCCCAGCGTATCGGTCGTTTTGAACTGGCGGATAAAAGCTCCCTGTTCCTCGACGAAGTGGGCGATATGCCACTGGAGTTACAGCCGAAGTTGCTGCGTGTATTGCAGGAACAGGAGTTTGAACGCCTCGGCAGCAACAAAATCATTCAGACGGACGTGCGTCTAATCGCCGCGACTAACCGCGATCTGAAAAAAATGGTCGCCGACCGTGAGTTCCGTAGCGATCTCTATTACCGCCTGAACGTATTCCCGATTCACCTTCCGCCACTACGCGAGCGTCCGGAAGATATTCCGCTGCTGGCGAAAGCCTTTACCTTCAAAATTGCCCGTCGTCTGGGGCGCAATATCGACAGCATTCCTGCCGAGACGTTGCGCACCTTGAGCAATATGGAGTGGCCGGGTAACGTACGCGAACTGGAAAACGTCATTGAGCGCGCGGTATTGCTAACACGCGGCAACGTGCTGCAGCTGTCATTGCCAGATATTGCTTTACCGGAGCCTGAAACGCCGCCTGCCGCAACGGTTGTCGCTCAGGAGGGCGAAGATGAATATCAGTTGATTGTTCGCGTGCTGAAAGAAACTAACGGCGTGGTTGCCGGGCCTAAAGGCGCTGCGCAACGTCTGGGGCTGAAACGCACGACCCTGCTGTCACGGATGAAGCGACTGGGAATTGATAAATCGGCATTGATTTAACTGCAAATTGCCGGACAGATCTGACTGTCCGGCATACTATTCACGAGGTTTTTTCGGACGATATTTTTCCGGCAGTTCTGGCACCGGACGCTTGTCATCGATGAGATGACGCACGGTTAAGATCGGATGACGCCACAGCATTCTCGGCCCGGCCCAACGCATAATCTGTTTCATCTCTTCACGCTTTGCAGGCTGGTAACAGTGCACCGGACACTGCTTACAGGCTGGCTTCTCTTCGCCGAACACACATTTATCCAGCCGCTTTTGCGCGTAAACAAACAACGCCTCGTAATGCTTCGGCTCCGCTGACGCCTGCGGGCATTTCGCTTGATAAAGATCGATCATTTTTTTAATCGTCAGTTTTTCACGAGAGATACGCTTGCCGGACATGATGCCTCCACCTCATTAAGATGCATTTATATTACAACTTAATCTTAAAGGGCACTATGACTCTAAAGAAGAAGGGTTCGCCAACCGATACAATTTTGCGTACTTGCTTCATAAGCATCACGCAAAAGCTGCAAAACAGCATCTTTCCCGGAACCAGCATCAAGAACTCGCCGTTCGCTTCTTCCCCTGAAATGATTAACTCCGGTATCATGTGCGCCTTATGTGATTACAACGAAAATAAAAACCATCACACCCCATTTAATATCAGGGAACCGGACATAACCCCATGAGTGCAATAGAAAATTTCGACGCCCATACGCCCATGATGCAGCAGTATCTCAAGCTGAAAGCCCAGCATCCCGAGATCCTGCTGTTTTACCGGATGGGTGATTTTTATGAACTGTTTTATGACGACGCAAAACGCGCGTCGCAACTGCTGGATATTTCACTGACCAAACGAGGTGCTTCAGCGGGAGAGCCGATCCCGATGGCGGGGATCCCCTACCATGCGGTGGAAAACTACCTCGCCAAACTGGTGAATCAGGGCGAGTCCGTTGCCATCTGCGAACAAATTGGCGATCCGGCGACCAGCAAAGGTCCGGTTGAGCGCAAAGTTGTGCGTATCGTTACGCCAGGCACCATCAGCGATGAAGCCCTGTTGCAGGAGCGTCAGGACAACCTGCTGGCGGCTATCTGGCAGGACAGCAAAGGTTTCGGCTACGCGACGCTGGATATCAGTTCCGGGCGTTTTCGCCTTAGCGAACCGGCCGACCGCGAAACGATGGCGGCAGAATTGCAACGCACTAATCCGGCGGAACTGCTGTATGCAGAAGATTTCGCCGAGATGTCGCTGATTGAAGGCCGTCGCGGCCTGCGCCGTCGCCCGCTGTGGGAGTTTGAAATCGACACCGCGCGCCAGCAGTTGAATCTGCAATTTGGCACCCGCGATCTGGTCGGTTTTGGCGTCGAGAACGCGCCGCGCGGACTTTGTGCTGCCGGTTGTCTGTTGCAGTATGCGAAAGATACCCAACGTACGACTCTGCCGCATATTCGTTCCATCACCATGGAACGTGAGCAGGACAGCATCATTATGGATGCCGCGACGCGTCGTAATCTGGAAATCACCCAGAACCTGGCGGGTGGTGCGGAAAATACGCTGGCTTCTGTGCTCGACTGCACCGTCACGCCGATGGGCAGCCGTATGCTGAAACGCTGGCTGCATATGCCAGTGCGCGATACCCGCGTGTTGCTTGAGCGCCAGCAAACTATTGGCGCATTGCAGGATTTCACCGCCGGGCTACAGCCGGTACTGCGTCAGGTCGGCGACCTGGAACGTATTCTGGCACGTCTGGCTTTACGAACTGCTCGCCCACGCGATCTGGCCCGTATGCGCCACGCTTTCCAGCAACTGCCGGAGCTGCGTGCGCAGTTAGAAACTGTCGATAGTGCACCGGTACAGGCGCTGCGTGAGAAGATGGGCGAGTTTGCCGAGCTGCGCGATCTGCTGGAGCGAGCAATCATCGACACACCGCCGGTGCTGGTACGCGACGGTGGTGTTATCGCATCGGGCTATAACGAAGAGCTGGATGAGTGGCGTGCGCTGGCTGACGGCGCGACCGATTATCTGGAGCGTCTGGAAGTCCGCGAGCGTGAACGTACCGGCCTGGACACGCTGAAAGTTGGCTTTAATGCGGTGCACGGCTACTACATTCAAATCAGCCGTGGACAAAGCCATCTGGCACCCATCAACTACATGCGTCGCCAGACGCTGAAAAACGCCGAGCGTTACATTATTCCAGAGCTGAAAGAGTACGAAGACAAAGTCCTCACTTCAAAAGGCAAAGCACTGGCACTGGAAAAACAGCTTTATGAAGAGTTGTTCGACCTGCTGTTGCCGCATCTGGAAGCGTTGCAACAGAGCGCGAGCGCGCTGGCGGAACTCGACGTGCTGGTGAACCTGGCGGAACGGGCCTATACCCTGAACTACACCTGCCCGACCTTTATTGATAAACCGGGCATTCGCATTACCGAAGGCCGCCATCCGGTGGTTGAACAGGTGCTGAACGAGCCATTTATCGCCAACCCGCTGAATCTGTCACCGCAGCGCCGGATGTTGATTATTACCGGCCCGAACATGGGCGGTAAAAGTACCTATATGCGCCAGACCGCACTGATTGCGCTGATGGCCTACATCGGCAGCTATGTACCGGCACAAAAAGTCGAGATTGGACCTATCGATCGCATCTTTACCCGCGTAGGCGCGGCAGATGACCTGGCTTCCGGGCGCTCAACCTTTATGGTGGAGATGACTGAAACCGCCAATATTTTACATAACGCCACCGAATACAGTCTGGTGTTAATGGATGAGATCGGGCGTGGAACGTCCACTTACGATGGTCTGTCACTGGCATGGGCGTGCGCGGAAAATCTGGCGAATAAGATTAAGGCATTGACGCTGTTTGCTACCCACTATTTCGAGCTGACCCAGTTACCGGAGAAAATGGAAGGCGTCGCCAACGTGCATCTCGATGCACTGGAGCACGGCGACACCATTGCCTTTATGCATAGCGTGCAGGATGGCGCGGCGAGCAAAAGCTACGGCCTGGCGGTTGCAGCTCTGGCGGGCGTGCCAAAAGAGGTGATTAAGCGCGCACGGCAAAAACTGCGTGAGCTGGAAAGCATTTCGCCGAACGCCGCCGCTACGCAAGTGGATGGTACACAAATGTCTTTGCTGTCCGTACCGGAAGAAACCTCGCCTGCGGTCGAGGCACTGGAAAACCTCGATCCGGATTCACTCACCCCGCGTCAGGCGCTGGAATGGATTTATCGCCTGAAGAGTCTGGTGTAATAATAATTCCCGATAGTCTTTTGCTATCGGGAATATTAACGATAACTGACGAATCAAATAAAAATACCCTGTATAATAGGAAAGCTTATTTTACAGGGTAAAACCATGCCATCTACACGCTATCAAAAAATCAATGCCCATCACTATCGCCATATATGGGTCGTTGGTGATATTCATGGTGAATATCAGTTATTACAATCCCGCTTACATCAACTCTCTTTTTTCCCCGAAACCGACTTACTTATTTCTGTCGGCGATAATATTGATCGTGGGCCGGAGAGTCTTAACGTCCTGCGCCTGCTAAACCAGCCCTGGTTTATCTCCGTTAAAGGCAACCACGAAGCAATGGCGCTGGATGCGTTCGCGACCGGCGATGGCAATATGTGGCTTGCCAGCGGTGGTGACTGGTTTTTCGATTTAAATGATTCAGAGCAAAAAGAAGCTACAGATCTGTTGCTGAAATTCCATCACCTTCCACATATTATTGAAATCACTAACGACAACATAAAATATGTCATCGCACATGCAGATTATCCGGGGAGTGAATATCTCTTTGGTAAAGAAATAGCGGAGAGCGAATTACTCTGGCCTGTTGATCGTGTGCAGAAATCGCTTAATGGCGAGTTACAACAAATAAACGGCGCTGATTATTTTATATTTGGACATATGATGTTTGATAACATTCAGACGTTCGCTAACCAGATTTATATTGATACCGGATCGCCGAAAAGCGGGCGGCTGTCATTTTATAAAATAAAGTAATGAGGCCGGGTAAAGCAAAGCCACTACCCGGCACTTTTTATTAGCGCTTACCTTCCGCCAGCAGCGGCGGGATGCTCGGCACCATTGGCGCGTCATCAATATCTTTCTGCGTCATGCGGAACGCTTCGGGATAATGTTCGCGGCTGGTACGGCGCAGCGGTTCGGTATCGCGCCAGGTATAAAGGCAATGCTGGCACTGATATACCGTCCAGACATCTTTCACCGGCGATTTCGCCATCACTTCAATCTGTTCATCGGCACAACGTGGACAAATCATCTTGTTCTCCTTATTTACGTGCGGCCAGCATAGCGGTCAGTTTTTCAGCCCAGGCTTTGGTTTCCGGCAAATCCACCACCGGCTGGCTGTAGTGACCACGGTTGTCCGGGGCGACAGGCGTGGTGGCGTCGATAATCAGCTTGTCGGTGATCCCCGCCGGGCTTGAGCCAGGGTCGAGTTCCAGCACGGACATATTCGGCAACTGCACCAAATCCCCTGCCGGATTTACTTTCGAGGAGAGCGCCCACATCACCTGCGGCAGGTTGAACGGGTCAACGTCTTCATCGACCATAATCACCATCTTTACGTAGCCCAGACCGTGCGGCGTGGTCATCGCACGCAGGCCCACCGCGCGGGCAAAGCCGCCGTAGCGTTTTTTGGTGGAGATAATCGCCAGCAGGCCGTGGGTGTACATGGCGTTCACCGCCTGTACTTCCGGGAACTCGGCTTTAAGTTGCTGATACAGCGGCACACAGGTGGCTGGCCCCATCAGGTAGTCGATTTCGGTCCACGGCATGCCGAGGTACAGCGATTCGAAAATCGGCCTGGTGCGGTAAGAGACTTTATCGATGCGCACCACGGTCATGTTACGCCCGCCGGAGTAGTGTCCGGTAAACTCACCGAACGGCCCTTCAATTTCGCGTTTACGGCTTTCGATGACCCCTTCGAGGATCACTTCTGAACCCCACGGCACATCAAAACCGGTCAGCGGGGCGGTGGCGATCGGGTACGGGCTTTCACGCAGCGCGCCTGCCATTTCATACTCAGACTGATCGTATTTCAGTGGCGTTGCGCCCATCAGCGTGATGATCGGATCGTTACCGAGCGTGATCGCAATAGGTAGATCTTCACCGCGCTCTTCTGCTTTATGCAGATGCAGGGCGATATCGTGCATCGGCACCGGTTGCAGGCCGAGCTTACGCTTGCCCTTCACTTCCATGCGGTAGATGCCGACGTTCTGCTTGCCGAAGTTATCCGGGTCGAGCGGATCGCGGGAAACCACGCACGCTTTGTCGAGATAGAAACCGCCATCACCGTCGTTTAAACGAAACAGCGGCAGGATATCGAACAGATTAATCTCGTCACCATCGACGGTGTTCTGCGCCCAGGCTGGATTGGCGCGGCGCTCCGGGGCGATCGGGAAGTTATCCCAGCGGCGGATAAACTCATCAATCTGTTTTTTAACCGGGGTGTTTGGCGGCAGGCCCAGGGAAATCGCGTGGTTCTGCCAGGAACCGATGGTATTCATCGCCACGCGGGCATCGGTAAAACCGCGAATATTATCAAACCACAGCGCCGGTGCACCATCGCCGATACGCCCGGTGGCGTTGGCAGCGGCAGCCAGATCCGGTTCCGCGTTCACCTCTTCGCTGATTTTCAGTAACTGGCCGTGGTCATCAAGCGCCTGTAAAAAGCTGCGTAAATCATCAAATGCCATTATTCATTCTCCTGATAAAAATTCCGGACCTGCGGCAATCCTTGCCAGCGCCTGGCGTGGGGATGTTCGAGGCCAAATTGATCCAGCACGCGGGCTACTACATGGTGGACAATGTCATCTACCGTTTCGGGATGGTTATAAAAGGCAGGCATCGGCGGCACCATCGCCACGCCCATGCGTGAAAGTGCGAGCATATTTTCGAGATGGATGGTGCTAAGCGGCATTTCACGCGGCACCAGCACCAGTTTGCGGCCTTCTTTGAGCACGACGTCCGCCGCGCGCCCTACCAGGCCATCAGCGTAACCAGCGCGGATACCGGCGAGCGTTTTCATACTGCACGGAATAACGATCATGCCGTCGGTACGAAAGGAACCTGAGGAGATGGTCGCCGCCTGATCCGCCGGGTTATGGCTGAAGTCAGCGAGGGCAGCAACATCGCGGGCGCTGTAAGGCGTTTCCAGTTCAATGGTGGTTTTCGCCCACTTCGACATCACCAGATGAGTCTCGACATTCGGCATCTCCCGCAGCGCTTGCAGTAATGCCACACCAAGAGGCGCACCGGTAGCCCCTGTCATACCGACGATCAGTTTCATTGCTTACTCTCTTAATTGTTCGTATACGAACGTTATTATTAAAATACGCCTCTGTTCTCATTGCGGCAAGCACTGAAAAGTAACAACATCCCCTTCGTCACTGAAAAACCGCTATGATAGCGGCAGATAGTTTGCCCGGAGTTTACATGGCGTTACGAAATAAAGCGTTCCATCAGTTACGACAGCTTTTTCAGCAGCACACGGCTCGCTGGCAGCACGAGTTACCTGACCTGACCAAACCACAGTATGCGGTGATGCGCGCCATTGCTGATAAGCCTGGTATCGAACAGGTGGCACTGATAGAAGCAGCAGTCAGCACCAAAGCAACGTTGGCAGAAATGTTGGCAAGAATGGAGAATCGTGGCTTAGTCAGACGTGAACATGATGCCGCTGACAAGCGGCGTCGCTTTGTCTGGCTGACTGCCGAAGGAGAAAAGATACTTGCTGCGGCGATACCGATTGGTGACAGCGTGGATGAGGAATTTTTGGGGCGTTTGAGTGCAGAAGAGCAGGAGCTGTTTGTGCAGCTGGTGCGCAAGATGATGAACACATAGGATGCAAATTGCCGGGTAGGACGCTGACGTGTCTTATCCAGGCGACAAAAACACAAGCTTCCCAAACAAAAGAAAAAGGCCAGCCTCGCTTGAGACTGGCCTTTCTGACAGATGCTTACTTATTCGCGGAACAGCGCTTCGATATTCAGCCCCTGCGTTTGCAGGATTTCGCGCAAACGGCGCAGGCCTTCAACCTGAATCTGGCGAACACGTTCACGGGTGAGGCCAATTTCACGACCTACATCTTCCAGTGTTGCCGCTTCGTACCCCAGCAAACCGAATCGACGTGCCAGTACTTCACGCTGTTTGGCGTTCAGCTCGAACAGCCATTTGACGATGCTCTGCTTCATATCGTCATCTTGCGTGGTATCTTCCGGACCGTTCTCTTTTTCATCGGCCAGGATGTCCAGCAACGCTTTTTCGGAATCACCACCCAGCGGGGTGTCTACCGAGGTAATGCGCTCGTTAAGACGAAGCATACGGCTGACGTCATCAACTGGCTTATCCAGTTGCTCTGCGATCTCTTCCGCACTTGGTTCATGGTCCAGCTTATGGGACAACTCACGTGCGGTTCGCAGGTAAACGTTCAGCTCCTTTACGATGTGAATCGGCAAACGAATAGTACGGGTTTGGTTCATAATCGCCCGTTCAATCGTCTGGCGAATCCACCAGGTTGCGTATGTTGAGAAGCGGAAACCACGTTCCGGGTCAAACTTCTCTACCGCGCGGATCAGCCCCAGGTTGCCCTCTTCGATAAGGTCCAGCAACGCCAGACCACGATTGCCATAACGGCGGGCAATTTTTACCACCAGACGCAAGTTACTCTCGATCATCCGGCGGCGAGAGGCGACATCTCCACGCAGTGCGCGACGCGCAAAATAAACTTCTTCTTCGGCCGTTAACAGTGGTGAATAACCAATCTCACCAAGGTAAAGCTGAGTCGCGTCCAACACACGCTGTGTGGCTCCCTGCGATAACAGTTCCTCTTCGGCCAAATCGTTATCACTGGGTTCCTCTTCTACTAAGGCCTTTTCGTCAAAAACCTCAACTCCGTTCTCATCAAATTCCGCATCTTCATTTAAATCATGAACTTTCAGCGTATTCTGACTCATAAGGTGGCTCCTACCCGTGATCCCTTGACGGAACATTCAAGCAAAAGCCTGGTTCCGCCGATTTATCGCTGCGGCAAATAACGCAGCGGGTTTACGGATTTCCCCTTGTAACGAATTTCAAAATGCAAGCGTGTTGAACTGGTTCCGGTGCTACCCATGGTTGCTATTTTTTGCCCCGCCTTCACTTCTTGTTGTTCCCGGACCAGCATTGTGTCGTTATGGGCGTAGGCACTCAGGTAATCATCATTATGTTTGATGATAATCAGATTACCGTAGCCGCGCAGCGCGTTACCAGCATAAACAACGCGGCCATCTGCGGTCGCGATAATTGCCTGTCCTTTGCTGCCTGCGATATCAATCCCCTTGTTGCCCCCCTCAGAAGCGCCAAAGGTTTCGATCACTTTGCCCTCAGTCGGCCAGCGCCAGGTGGAGATAGGCGTACTGGTTGATGTACTGCTGACAGTCGGCTCGGTTGTGCTTGCTGTTGGTACCGTTACAGGCGCTGTGACCGTGGTCGCAGTTGGCTTGTTGTTCGGCAACATTTTGTTAGCACTCTGTTCACCCGAAGACTCAGAATACGTAATTGTCGGTTGCGACGCAACAGCAACGGTGGAATTTTGTGCAGGCTTGATCACAACTCCTTGCTCTGCTGCGTCGGCCTGGGTAATGGCATTTCCGCCAGTGATTGGCGTACCGGAAGCATTCCCCACCTGTAAGGTCTGACCAACGTTCAGCGCGTATGGTGCCTGAATATTGTTGCGCTGAGCAAGGTCACGGAAATCGTTGCCAGTAATCCAGGCGATATAGAAAAGTGTGTCGCCTTTTTTCACGGTGTATGTACTGCCGCTATAACTGCCTTTCGGAATGTTCCCATACTGACGGTTGTAGACGATTCGTCCGTTTTCCATCTGTACCGGCTGCTGAGCTACTGGCTGCACTGGCTGGATTTGCGGTTGTTGAGTAGCCTGAATTTGTGGCTGCTGTACCGGCTGAATTTGCGGTTGCTGCGCTGTAGACGTCGTCCCCATTTTCGGCGGCGGCGTAATCAACATACCAGAATTGGTATTTGCAGGCGCATTGCCATTAACGGAGCTGACCGGTGCCGGTGGATTTGAAGTGTCAGAACAGCCTGCCAGCCATAGCGAAACCAGTGACAAAGCCGCAATGCGGCGAACGGTGAATTTTGGGCTTCCCGCGCTCATTTATCCCCCAGGAAAAATTGGTTAATAACCAGTGACATAATTACCGTGCAAGGCACCATACTGAACACTGGAAAAGATGTTCACGATACGCTGACCTGCGGCAAAATAACCAGGAAAAATCCAGGTATTTCCTCACGTTTTAAGCCAGCTCACCCTTCACTAAAGGGACAAAGCGCACGGCCTCCACGGTATCGATAATAAATTCGCCTCCCCGACGACGCACCCGTTTCAAATACTGGTGCTCCTCCCCTACGGGTAAGACGAGAATCCCGCCTTCGTCCAGCTGCGTCATTAGCGCAGTTGGAATTTCCGGCGGTGCCGCCGTAACAATGATAGCGTCAAACGGCGCACGTGCCTGCCAACCTTGCCATCCATCGCCATGGCGGGTTGAAACATTATGTAAATCAAGATTTTTCAGGCGGCGACGCGCCTGCCACTGCAAACCTTTAATCCGTTCGACCGAGCAAACATGCTGGACAAGATGCGCCAGGATTGCCGTTTGATATCCCGAACCGGTGCCAATTTCCAGCACCCGCGACTGCGGCGTCAGCTCGAGTAATTCGGTCATTCGCGCCACCATATACGGCTGCGAAATTGTCTGCCCCTGACCTATCGGCAAAGCGATATTGTCCCAGGCTTTTTGTTCAAACGCTTCATCAACGAATTTTTCACGCGGCACGGCGGCAAGTGCATTCAGCACCTGCTCATCCTGAATACCTTGCGCACGTAATTGATCCAGAAGTGCTTGTACGCGTCTGCTTACCATTGCGTGCCAACTCCCACGCTGTTTAACCAGTCTGAAACCACATCTTGCGCGCTATGCGCAGTTAAATCCACATGCAGCGGCGTGATGGAGACATAGCCCTCATCTACCGCAGCAAAATCGGTCCCCGGACCGGCATCACATTTACCGCCCGGCGGGCCAATCCAGTACAGCGTATTGCCGCGCGGATCTTGCTGCGGGATCACCTGATCTGCCGGATGTCGTGTACCGCAGCGCGTCACGCGAATACCTTTGATTTGATCCAAGGGTAAATCCGGAACGTTAATATTAAGAATACGCCCGGTGCGCAGCGGCTCTTTACACAGTGCGCGCAAAATTGAACAGGTTACCGCCGCGGCAGTGTCGTAATGTTTATGCCCGTCAAGCGAGACGGCAAGCGCCGGAAAACCTAAATGACGGCCTTCCATCGCGGCGGCTACCGTACCGGAATAAATAACATCATCCCCCAGATTCGGCCCGGCGTTAATTCCGGATACAACAATGTCCGGGCGCGGACGCATCAGAGCATTCACGCCAAGATAGACGCAATCGGTCGGGGTTCCCATTTGCACAGCAATATCACCATTTTCAAAGGTAAACGTGCGCAGGGAGGATTCCAGTGTCAGAGAATTTGAAGCGCCGCTGCGGTTACGATCGGGGGCGACCACCTGAACGTCAGCAAACTCACGCAAGGCTTTTGCCAGCGTTTGTATACCGGGTGCATGTACCCCGTCATCATTACTCAGCAATATGCGCATAATCACCTGTTGTGTTGATAAGTTCCCTGACAACGCTGGTTGCAAAACTACCCGCCGGAAGCCAGAAACGGATCTCTACGGTGACGTCATCCCACCAATTCCAGCTTAATTGTTGCGGATACAGCAGCATCGCTCTGCGCGCGGCTTCAACTTTTTCGCGCACCAGTAAAGCTTGTAATTCAGTTTCTGCGGCGACAGCTGCTTGTTCGAATGCCAGCGCTTCACGCTGAGTTCCCCATTCGCCACTGCCCGGCAATGCGGCGGTTATCATCAGCTCTTTATCGTTGACGCGACGCTGTAATTCCGCCAATTCTTCGGTGGTTGCTACAAACCAGCTACCACGTCCGGCTAATTGTAGCGCATCGCCGTCAACAACTTGATTAACGTCTGCTTTTTTGAGGCGCTCAGCAACAATCTGATTAAACAACGCACTGCGGGCTGCCGACAACCAAAAACTCCGTTTATTGCGATCGCGCACCGGAGTATTGGTTTGCGCCCAGCGCAGCGCGCCCTGCAAGTTGCTACCGCCAATCCCAAAACGTTGGGCACCGAAGTAGTTCGGTACACCTTTTACGCAAATATCGATCAGACGTTGTTCAACGTCATCGCGATTGCTCACTTCGCGCAGAACCAGGGTAAAGGCGTTACCTTTCAGCGCCCCTAAACGCAGCTTGCGCTTGTGCCGCGCATACTCCAGTACCTGGCAGCCTTCCAATTGAAAGGCGCTCAGATCGGGCATTTCCTTGCCCGGCACGCGAGCGCATAACCACTGTTCTGTAACAGCATGTTTGTCTTTTTGCCCAGCAAAGCTGACTTCACGGGCATGAATTTTCAGGAATTTCGCCAGTGCATCCGCCACAAAACGGGTATTGCAGCCGTTTTTGAGGATTCTAACCAGAATATGCTCACCTTCACCATCAGGCTCAAAGCCCAAATCTTCCACCACCACAAAGTCTTCCGGATTGGCTTTCAGCAGCCCGGTGCCTTGCGGTTTACCGTGGAGGTAAGTGAGATTATCAAACTCAATCATTTTGTTGCCTTAATGAGTAGCGCCACCGCTTCACAGGCAATCCCTTCCCCACGTCCGGTAAATCCAAGTTTTTCCGTAGTAGTGGCTTTCACGTTAACATCATCCATATGGCAGCCGAGATCTTCGGCAATAAACACGCGCATTTGTGGAATGTGCGGCAACATCTTCGGTGCCTGAGCTATGATAGTGACATCGACGTTGCCAAGGGTATAACCCTTCGCCTGAATACGACGCCAGGCTTCGCGTAGCAGCTCGCGGCTATCGGCACCTTTAAATGCCGGATCGGTATCCGGGAACAGTTTGCCGATATCCCCCAGCGCCGCCGCGCCAAGCAATGCATCGGTCAACGCATGGAGCGCCACGTCGCCATCAGAATGCGCCAGCAATCCTTTTTCGTAAGGAATGCGTACGCCACCAATGATAATTGGGCCTTCACCGCCAAAGGCGTGTACGTCAAAACCGTGTCCAATTCGCATTATGTATTCTCCTGATGGATGGTTCGGGTGAGGTAAAACTCGGCCAGTGCCAAATCCTCCGGGCGCGTGACTTTAATGTTATCCGCACGGCCTTCGACCAACTGAGGATGGAATCCGCAATATTCCAGCGCCGAGGCTTCGTCGGTAATAGTCGCGCCTTCATTTAGAGCGCGCGTCAGACAGTCATGTAACAGCTCACGAGGGAAAAATTGCGGCGTCAGCGCGTGCCATAAGCCGTTGCGATCAACGGTATGAGCAATGGCATTTTTGCCCGGTTCGGCACGTTTCATAGTATCGCGCACTGGTGCTGCTAGGATCCCTCCCGTGCGGCTGGTTTCGCTCAACGCCAACAATCGCGCGAGGTCATCCTGATGCAGACAAGGACGAGCGGCGTCATGCACCAATACCCACTGCGCGTCGCCAGCGGCTTTCAAACCTGCCAGCACGGAATCGGCACGCTCATCACCGCCATCTACAACGGTGATTTGCGGATGATTCGCCAGAGGAAGTTGTGCAAAACGGCTATCGCCAGGACTTATGGCAATGACGACACGTTTCACCCGGGGATGCGCCAGCAGCGCATGCACCGAGTGTTCAAGAATGGTTTGATTACCGATTGAGAGATATTGCTTAGGACATTCCGTTTGCATTCGACGGCCAAATCCGGCCGCCGGAACCACGGCGCAAACATCCAAATGAGTGGTTGCCATGTTAATTCCCGGGCTGATTTATCGATTGTTTTGCCCCGCAGACTGTGCGCGCTTCGACGCGTCAGGTACCAGACGATAAAAAGTTTCGCCCGGCCTGGTCATGCTGAGTTCATTACGCGCACGCTCTTCGAGCGCCTCCTGGCCGCCATTGAGATCGTCAATTTCGGCAAAAAGTTGATCGTTTCGCGCTTTAAGTTTCGCGTTTGTAGCTTGCTGTGCCGCCACATCATCATTGACGCGGGTATAGTCATGTATACCGTTCTTACCGAACCACAGCGAATACTGTAGCCAGACCAGAATAGCCAGCAACAGCAGCGTTAGTTTACCCATCCTGCCCCCTGAAAAACGGCATCATCATCCCATGCATCCGAAGACGACTCTACATCCTCTGTTGGGGATACCGCGACAACGCGGGCAAATGTACCACATTTGTCCATTGTTACGTATACCCAGGGCGTGCAGAACATAATCTCATTATTAGTTACGGTTTGAATTATGAACAGAGGAGACGGGAAAGTACAAATTAGCCCAGTAGCCACATAAACAGTGCGCCAAACATAATGCCTACTGTCATCAGGGTGAAAACAATACTGTAGCGTAGCTTTCCGTCCATCAATGAATGCAGCGCAATCCCCACCACTACCGCGACAGGCATCAGTGCCAGAAAGAAAGGCCAGGTGTAGATAAAGAAGAACAGCGTGTTAGAGCCATAAATCAACATCGGCATCGCCAGCGCAAATAACCAGGAGATAAAACCGACCACGGCACCAGGCAGTGACCATGTGGTTTCTTCATCCTCAGTAAGGCTGTCGTTATTTGTTAGTGTAATGTTATGGCTATTACGCATATTTGATCCTGTTACTTTGACGAACCGGGCATGGAAACCCGGTGGTGTCTCAGGATCTGATAATATCGTTCTGTCTCAACAGATCTAATAATTGCTGTACCAAATTTGTTACTAATTGTTCACCATTGAGATGAATTTCTGCCGATTCAGGCGCTTCGTAAACGGAATCTATTCCCGTAAAGTTGCGCAGTTCACCGGCACGCGCTTTCTTATATAAGCCTTTTGGATCGCGGGCTTCGCAAATCGCCAGCGGCGTATCGACAAACACTTCGATAAAGCGCCCTTCTCCTACGCGTTCGCGAACCATCTGGCGTTCGGCGCGGTGTGGCGAGATAAATGCGGTCAGCACCACCAGTCCGGCTTCAACCATCAAATTCGCCACTTCACCGACGCGACGGATATTCTCTTTACGATCGGCATCGCTAAAACCGAGATCGCTGCATAATCCGTGGCGAACATTATCGCCATCCAGCAGATACGTACTAACGCCGAGTTTATGTAACGCCTCCTCCAGCGCCCCGGCGACCGTTGATTTACCGGACCCGGAGAGGCCGGTAAACCACAGCACTACACCACGATGACCGTGGTGTAGCTCGCGTTGTTGCACAGTGACCGGATGGCTATGCCAGACGACGTTTTCGTCATGCAGCGCCATTATTTATCCCCCAGCAAATCGCGCGCGCCCCAGTGTGGAAAGTGGCGGCGAACCAGGGCATTCAATTCCAGTTCGAATGCACTAAATTCAGATGGCGCAGCAGTTGCCTGGCTAACTGGCTCATGCACCATACCGGCACCTACGGTCACATTGCTCAGGCGATCGATAAAAATCAGCCCACCGGTAACCGGGTTTTGCTGATAACGATCTAACACCAGTGGCTCGTCAAAAGTGAGATCCACCAGGCCGATGCCGTTCAGCGGCAGGTTTTCAACTTCGCGTTGGGTAAGGTTATTAATATCAACCTGATAACGAATGCCATCAACACGAGCACGCGTCTTCTTACCGGCAATTTTGATGTCATAACTCTGGCCCGGGGAAAGCGGCTGTTCCGCCATCCATACCACATCCACCGACGCGCTCTGCACAGCTGGTAACGCTTCGTCTGCCGCCAGCAGCAGATCGCCACGGCTGATGTCGATCTCATCCGTCAGCACCAGGGTGATCGCTTCTCCGGCAAAGGCTTCTTCGCGATCACCATCAAAAGTCACGATCCGCGCGACGTTTGATTCCACACCAGAGGGCAGCACTTTTACACGTTGCCCGACTTCCACGCGACCGGATGCCAGCGTTCCGGCGTAGCCACGAAAATCGAGATTTGGGCGGTTAACGTACTGCACTGGGAAGCGCATTGGCTGGACATCCACCACTCGCTGGATCTCCACGGTTTCCAGCACTTCGAGCAGTGTCGGACCGCTGTACCACGGCATACTTTCACTTTGCGAAGCCACGTTGTCGCCTTCCAGCGCAGAGAGCGGCACAAAGCGAATATCCAGATTGCCAGGTAACTGTTCGGCGAAAGTCAGGTAGTCTTCACGAATGCGGGTGAATGTCTCTTCACTGTAATCCACCAGATCCATTTTGTTGATCGCTACGACCAGATGTTTGATCCCCAGCAGCGTGGAGATAAAACTGTGACGACGGGTTTGATCGAGCACGCCTTTACGGGCGTCGATCAATAAGATCGCCAGCTCACACGTTGAGGCGCCGGTCGCCATATTGCGGGTATACTGCTCGTGCCCGGGGGTGTCGGCGATAATAAATTTACGCTTCTCGGTAGAGAAATAACGGTAAGCCACGTCGATAGTAATACCCTGTTCGCGTTCAGCTTGCAGGCCATCCACCAGCAACGCCAAATCCAGTTTCTCGCCCTGGGTACCGTGTCGTTTGCTGTCGTTATGCAGCGATGAGAGCTGATCTTCATAGATTTGGCGGGTATCGTGCAGCAGACGACCAATCAGGGTACTTTTGCCGTCATCGACGCTACCACAGGTCAGAAAACGCAGCAGGCTTTTATGTTGTTGCGCAATCATCCAGGCTTCGACGCCGCCTTCATTGGCGATTTGTTGTGCAAGTGCGGTGTTCATCTTAAAAATACCCCTGACGTTTTTTCAGCTCCATAGAACCAGCCTGGTCGCGGTCAATCACGCGACCCTGACGTTCACTGGTGGTGGAAACCAGCATCTCTTCGATGATTTCCGGCAGTGTTTGTGCATTTGACTCCACCGCACCGGTCAGCGGCCAGCAGCCCAGCGTACGGAAACGCACCATCCGTTTTTTGATCACTTCGCCCGGTTGCAGGTCGATACGGTTGTCATCAATCATCATCAACATACCGTCGCGTTCCAGAACCGGACGTTCCGCAGCGAGATACAGCGGCACAATGTCGATATTTTCCAGCCAGATGTATTGCCAGATATCCTGCTCGGTCCAGTTAGAGAGCGGGAAGACGCGGATGCTTTCGCCTTTGTTAATTTGCCCGTTGTAGTTGTGCCACAGCTCCGGGCGCTGATTTTTCGGATCCCAGCGATGGAAGCGGTCACGGAAAGAGTAGATTCGCTCTTTTGCGCGGGATTTCTCTTCGTCACGGCGCGCACCACCGAAGGCGGCATCAAAACCGTATTTGTTCAGGGCCTGTTTCAGGCCTTCAGTTTTCATAATATCGGTATGTTTCGCGCTGCCGTGTATGAATGGATTAATCCCCATCGCCACGCCTTCCGGGTTTTTATGCACCAGCAGCTCGCAGCCGTAGGCTTTAGCAGTACGATCGCGGAACTCATACATCTCGCGGAATTTCCAGCCGGTATCAACATGCAGCAACGGGAAAGGCAGCGTACCTGGATAAAACGCCTTGCGCGCCAGATGCAGCATGACGCTGGAATCTTTACCGATAGAGTAGAGCATCACCGGATTTGAGAATTCTGCCGCCACCTCGCGAATAATGTGGATGCTTTCCGCCTCCAGTTGCCGCAGGTGAGTAAGTCGTTTTTGATCCATAACCGTTCCTTTGCAATACCGCTATTTTCTTGCCATCAGATGTTTCGACTATAGGGAGCGTAAGAGAACGAATGAAATTACCAATTAGAATGAGTAGTTCCTTAACGGAATAACGATTTGGCAAAGCTAATATCAAAAAGTGCTTAAGGCACCGGATTTCGGGCGTTTAGGAAGATTTGAAATTGT
Organism: Escherichia sp. WS1152; assembly: GCF_046487665.1. Taxonomy (NCBI): domain Bacteria; kingdom Pseudomonadati; phylum Pseudomonadota; class Gammaproteobacteria; order Enterobacterales; family Enterobacteriaceae; genus Escherichia; species Escherichia sp. WS1152. The sequence goes on from NZ_JBJQJA010000006.1 coordinate 166,925, forward strand.
TTTAGCGCAGCGGCAGTTTCATACTATGGCGGTAAAAAAATTTGCATGGTATTTAAGGACTCACTATGTTTTCCGCATTGCGCCACCGTACCGCTGCCTTGGCGCTCGGCGTATGCTTTATTCTCCCCGTACACGCCTCGTCACCTAAACCTGGCGATTTTGCTAATACTCAGGCACGACATATTGCTACTTTCTTTCCGGGACGCATGACCGGAACTCCTGCAGAAATGTTATCTGCCGATTATATTCGCCAACAGTTTCAGCAAATGGGTTATCGCAGTGATATTCGGACATTTAATAGTCGGTATATTTATACCGCCCGCGATAATCGTAAGAGCTGGCATAACGTGACGGGAAGTACGGTGATTGCCGCTCATGAAGGCAAAGCCCCGCAGCAGATCATCATTATGGCGCATCTGGATACTTACGCCCCGCTGAGCGATGCTGACGCCGATGCCAATCTCGGCGGGCTGACGTTACAAGGAATGGATGATAACGCCGCAGGTTTAGGTGTCATGCTGGAATTGGCAGAACGCCTGAAAAATACGCCTACCGAGTATGGTATTCGATTTGTGGCGACCAGCGGCGAAGAGGAAGGGAAATTAGGCGCTGAGAATTTACTCAAGCGGATGAGTGACACCGAAAAGAAAAATACGCTGCTGGTGATTAATCTCGATAACTTAATTGTTGGCGATAAATTGTATTTCAACAGCGGTGTAAAAACCCCTGAAGCAGTAAGGAAATTAACGCGCGACAGGGCGCTGGCAATTGCGCGTAGTCATGGAATTGCCGCAACGACCAATCCGGGTTTGAATAAAAATTATCCGAAAGGCACTGGGTGTTGTAATGACGCAGAAATATTCGACAAAGCGGGCATTGCTGTACTTTCGGTGGAAGCGACTAACTGGAATCTTGGGAATAAGGATGGTTATCAGCAACGCGCAAAAACACCTGCCTTCCCGGCGGGAAATAGCTGGCATGACGTAAGACTGGATAATCAACAACATATTGATAAGGCACTTCCTGGAAGAATAGAACGTCGCTGCCGTGATGTTATGCGGATAATGCTACCGTTGGTGAAGGAGCTGGCGAAGGCGTCTTGATGGGTTGGAAAATGGGAGCTGGGTGTTCTACCGCAGGGGCGGGGAATTCTCAGTGATATCCATCATCGCATCCAGTGCGCCCGGTTTATCCCCGCTGGCGCGGGGAACACCAGCGTCAGGCGTGAAATCTCACCGTCGTTGCCGGTTTATCCCTGCTGGCGCGGGGAACTCTCGGTTCAGGCGTTGCAAACCTGGCTACCGGGCGGTTTATCCCCGCTAACGCGGGGAACTCGTAGTCCATCATTCCACCTATGTCTGAACTCCCGGTTTATCCCCGCTGGCGCGGGGAACTCAGCAACGATAACCACAGAATACGGAGAACTGGTGGTTTATCCCCGCTGGCGCGGGGAACTCGACCGCCGACAGATTGCGAGTACGTCTGGCTACGGTTTATCCCCGCTGGCGCGGGGAACTCAAGCCCGTGGCGCGGGTCGCCGCTGGCGTCAACGGTTTATCCCCGCTGCCGCGGGGAACTCAGCCCGCCTGGTCATCTCAACGCAGCATTACTCGGTTTATCCCCGCTGCCGCGGGGAACTCTTTACGCAGCCATCACCGAAATTAACTATTCCCGGTTTATCCCCGCTGGCGCGGGGAACTCGGCCGCTGAACGTTTCCCGTCGCACCGGTGTGCGGTTTATCCCCGCTGGCGCGGGGAACTCCGCGCACCGGTACTGAGGCACAACAACGAGAGCGGTTTATCCCCGCTGGCGCGGGGAACTCCCGTGCCATTTTTTGCGCCGCCGAGCCTTTATCGGTTTATCCCCGCTGGCGCGGGGAACTCTTATTGATATCAGCGATGAGGAGGTTTATCGCCGGTTTATCCCCGCTGGCGCGGGGAACTCTATTTATTGTGCAATTAGTTTTGCATTAAATGCGGTTTATCCCCGCTGGCGCGGGGAACTCTCTAAAAGTATACATTTGTTCTGAAAGCATTTTTTCCCATAAAAACAACCCACCAACCTTAATGTAACATTTCCTTATTATTAAAGATCAGCTAATTCTTTGTTTTCAAACAGGTAAAAAAGACACCAACCTTAAACCATCCAAATCTACCGGGGTACGCCTGTTTACCCCAAATGTCTGGAACTCAAATCCCGATTCCGTATTCGTTGCCCATGCCATCACTACATTGCCTTCTTCCGCCAGTCCAGCTATTTGTTCCCAGATCATTTCACGAATTTTTGCGGATACATCACCTACATATACCCCTGCACGTACCTCCAACAACCAGATGGCTAATCTACCTCGTAAGCGCGGAGGTACATTTTCAGTGACCACGACCAACATACTCATTTCAGCTACTCCGATGGCCTGCATCTCCCAGTGAAACAGGAAGCGGAATGGCAACAGGCTGTGCATCTCCAGGTGGGGCCGGCGGTTGTATTTCTCCAGCAGCAAGCACGTCCTCTATAAGCGGAATCAATTTGGCTAATGTTTTACTACTGCGAAAAATATCCCTGCACGCCAAACGGACTTCCCGGTCCGGCTCACCAGGGTTACGACGCGCTATCTCAAAAGCTTTCGGTACAACAGTGTCAAATTTAATGATGTCTGCAATATCGTAAACAAAGGAAAGAGGCTTTCCTGTATGCACAAACCCAATAGCTGGTGCATAACCAGCTGCAAGTATCGCTGCTTCAGTTACGCCGTATAAACAGGAAGTTGCAGCGCTAATGCATTGGTTGACCGTATCGCCCTTTTCCCAGTCTTTCGGATCGTAGCGACGTCCATTCCATGTCACGCCGTATTGCTTCGCCAGAAGTGCGTGGGTGCCCGCACGCGACTGCCTTCTATACCTCTGAGTTGCTCTACGGAGCGCCGGGCAGGCGCAGGTTCTCCAAACCGAAGTTCAAACATTTTACGTACGACCTTCAGACGCAAATCTTCATCCAGAGCAAGTTTTGCCTGATAGAGCAGCTTATCTGAACGCGCACCACCAGGCTGACCAGAAGCATAAACACGAATGCCCGCTTCCCCCACCCATACCAACAATGTTCCAACTTGCGCAGCCAAGCGAACAGCTGCATGCGAAACCCGTGTACCAGGTTCCAGCATGATGCAGGCAACCGAGCCAACAGGAATATGAGTGCGGATCCCTGTCTTGTCGATAAGTACAAACGCGCCATCTATTACATCGATCTGCCCATATTGCAGAAAGATCATGGAGACGCGATCTTTGAGTGGAATGGGGTTAAGGGGAAGCCAAGCCATTTTATTACACCTCAATCACAGTGGAGCCAAAGATAGCAAGCCACATCCCATCGATTTAGCTGGCCCAATACCTTGCTGTACAAGATCTATTAACGCTGGCGCGTCGTTGATGGTGAGCACACCTTCAAAGCAAACCGTTTGGATCTTTCCACTTTTACCATCACCAGAAAAATACTGTGGCCGTTCCGATATGGGATGCACATCTTCAACGCGCGCCGCATTGCCCAATTTACGTTGCAACCACGCGATTTGTTCTGCTTCTTTTATTAACGGAACCCGACAGCGTTTAATATTCCCTTTACTGTCCAGGCGCTTTTGATTGTCGAGAATAGTTTTGATCGGATTTGCCCGAAGCCGAAAATAGAGTGGAACACCAACCTGAAGTTGAAATTCAACCTGTTTAGTTTTAATGACTGTCGCAACGGCAGTTGAAACAGGCATTTGCGCTGACTGCAATAAAACATGACAGCCTTCTGGTGTGTTTCGCTTCTCAACATGAAAAAGAAAATCACGAGCAGCATCCGGTCTGTTTGGAAATAAATGCCATAATCCCTGGTGAAGTTGGTAAAGATCCCTGCTCCAGGCCCTGGCAATGATGACTTTACTGAGATACATCCATACCTCCTTTAATCACATACCATTCTCGGGAAGCAAATTGTCGAGGTAAGGTGATCATCGGTTCGTCGCGCGCCGTAAATTTTAAATGATGCCCTGTAACTGATTCCTCACTATATATATCGCCGCCAACGGGCTCATAATTTAATAGCGCCTTCTGAGGATCCGATGCCTGACATGTCCCCAAAAAAAGCGGGTGTGTTAGTGGGCAACTTCTCCGCCCCAGGTAGGGTGTATACCGAGGCTTTAATACTGCTTTTTCAAGTTCTGAGATAACCATCGTTGCATGGGGTGTTAACCAGAGAGCGACGGTAAAGGAGGCATCACATAAATATTCGCGCCATGTTTGAATCGTTTCATGACTTTTCAAACCACGGTAATCTTCTCGCGCTCCAAGGACTGTATGGTAATCACGCAACCCCGTTACAGACACACGACGATCGTCAAGAATGAGTTCATCGCAGCGCACTGCAAATTGCACACTCTCTGATAACGCCTGTAATGAAGAAGTATCATCACGTTGGATCCCAAGACAAGCCCCGAGTAGCCCTAATAACCCGCTTCGGGTCGGAAATCTTCCGGTAGGTCGCGTTCCTTCAAAGGTCGGCTGCCCCCAGGCTTGCATTGGCCCAGCAAGCCGCAAGATCAAATAAGATCTCATGTTCACGCCTCGCCATTATTACGAACCCAGGATTTTAACTGTTCTAAAGTAGGCATTTGTTTAACTTGAGCAGTAATTGGGTCTACATCAGATAAGCTGAATTGCGCAGCAGCTCCGTTCAGACCATATCCATTGGCAACGCGATCCCAATATTGATTAAACGCCTGTATAGACGGTTGCAAAAAGCCATCTTTCGCTTTAACCGCTTTTTCAAAAGCATTTGCCATAGAAAGTGGCATATCGGAGAAATTAACCATTACCATATCCGCAGGGTTAAAAGCGGCATAAGTACGCTGTTTTGCTCCAGGGACCTCTGTTGCCAGCATATGAACAACATGGGTTGCAATTTCCAGAGCCTGCTCCCTGGAGGCACCACCTAAATTTTCCTGAAGTTGAGCGAGGTTAATGTTGGCATAACGATAAAAAACACCCGATGAAAATTCCTGAGTTCCCAGATGTGCAGAACCTTGTTCCTGTAAATCATCTACAGCGGTGAACCAGTCAATATCAGAATCAACCTGATGAGTAGTGATCGCATGCGCAATGGACATTGCACCATCAACTTTTCCCAACTCACTCATCATGCCGCTGGTTGCCATTCTTCCACTAAGCGCAATATCAACACCCTGCTGTAAATTCACACGTATGGCGGCAATATCTTCCTTAAGAACTTTGAGCAGCTTTTTATCATCCAGATTATCAGCCTCTGCTTTTGCAACCTGCTCACAGAACCAGGCTATTTCTCCCACAACCCAGGGAGTAACCGCATCGGCAGAAATCTTTTCGGCTTCATCAACTGATTTACCGGAGAGCAGCGCTAATGTCTTATCGATGATTTTTTGGTCAAAACGTTCACCAAGTTTTTGCCGAAGAACATCACGTAATTGTGCAAGATGAATTGTTCTGAGACTGGATTCACCAATATTTTGTGCGTAATAATCACTTTTACGCATCGCACGTTTAAGGCTTTGACTTGAAATTCTTACTCGTCTTTTCCCGCCGAAAATAGCGTCTTTCTGCATGTTCATATCGTCGCGGTTCAGACATGAAGGGCTGTGAGAGATCAGAACATGAATATTGATAAAGTTAGACATAGAAAGGTTTCCTTACGCATTTTTGTTTGTGGTCAATACAAAATCTTCCAGAAGTTGCTGGCGTTCGCGCTTTCCCCACCAGGTCAACATCCTGGCCATTAATGGCCAGTCAAGTACGGGTTCGGCGTGAGTAAGTAATCGACGTAACTGGACCATATCGGCTGTTCTGTCAGCCCGAATTAATTGAAAGATACGGCGCTCGTTAATTCTTCCACTATTGGCTAAAGCTCTTCCCAACGAGATACCTGTTGTTTGCTCCGGTTTTTTGTCCTGATGTCGGATGACATTCTTTCCTGCGCTCAGGCAAAACACCATGCGCAAAAGAGCCTGCTGGTGACGTGGGTTTTCCCAACCAAAAGGTTGCACCAGCCTATAAAACGCAGGGATATCGCGTAATTCATCAGGTTCTGAAACACGTCTAATTTGCGCACATGCTCCATTATCCAGTTGTTGCCAGGCTCGATATAAAGCCATTGCATCAATTTCATCAGCCATTTGATGGCCCTCCTTGCGGTTTTAACTCCCGTAAATGTTTGTATAGCGTGGCGCGGGCAAGCGCTAATGTGTTTATTAATTTAGGATGATGTGCATAGGGAGCTACAGATTGATTAAATAGCATTTCACACAATTGATGAAGTTTGTCTCGTAAATCAGCTATTACCTCATCAGCCTGGGAAAAATTAATATTCGCCAGTACATCGGGAATTAATAATTCACTCTGTCGATAGAAATGCCTTTCTGCAGTCTCATGAACAGAAACTCCGGCCCCTTTGAAGTCTTTATTTTTAAACCCTTCTGCAAAGGTATATAACGCCTTGCGTAAGGCTGTTTTATATCCCAAACCAACAGTCACTATTTCGTTTATCACATTGCCGTATTGTTGCCACCCCTGATTAAACATCAACACATCATGACGCCGTTCAAGAATAGATGCTTGATTATTACGATATCCCCCCATAATCAATTCAAGAGGACTTTGCGGCGCAATATTTCTGAATTGATTCACAACCGCCGCCACGCGATTTCCATTTTCATTTTGAATAATCTTATCTACCACAACTCGGCTGATTTGTGTCCATGATGGTGCGGAGGTGGTGAAAGCAAGAAATTTTTCCTCAACCTCCCCTTTCTTGACTGTTACCAGACAAGGGGAATGCGGATGGGGCCATAGCCCATTAACTGTAAAGGTAAATTTTTCCTTAAGAAAACCGGTATAACGCAAATTGCTTTCCTGCCCACAGCAAGAACATTTTCCAATCCCAATGGGGTCGCATAATTCAATATGCGCTGGTTGCCAGAATAAGCCGCGGACAAAGCCAATTGACGAAGCTGGCACAGATTCATTGGGTTTGACAGGCTTAACCCAGGTAGGTTGGTTTTCCGTATGTGATTCATTGGGAAATTGTTTTTGAAGACGAGGTATTGTGAGGACATTGAGTAACACCGTCGAGCGAAGATCGATCCCACGTACGAAGGTGGTTATAGGTGTTCCTCCACGTAAACCACTTTTAAAGCCACCACCAAAACCAGGTGCCTGATTCGCCTGGTTGAATAACGCAATCGCAGTGCATCCACCACATAATGCTTCACCCTGACCCGGTTGATTGACAAAAGCACAATTCGTCGCGCCGCTTACCCCTGCCAACAGTTTTTCCATTGGAGTCACATCATTTGCTTTGACACCTTTGGTCTGCATAAAGGGATGTTCTGCGTGATTAAGGTAGAACATATCTATCCACGGCGCGATGAGTTGTTGAAACCCATCTTCAGTGAACGGATTCATTATGCGATGTCGAAATTCAACGTCATCTTTTGCCGGGTCGATAATTTGCCCAATGCAAACCAGCAGTGCTAAAGCGGCCAGTTCCATATCGTCACGGGGCAAACTTAATCGCCACTGATCTCTACTGCAGTATAGCGATTGCAGATTTATGATTTGGACTTTCCCCCCGTTTCGCGGGCGTACAGGGATCCAGTTATCAATAAGCAAATTCATTTGTTCTCCTTCATATGCTCCGACATTTCTCCTGCATTTCTATACGTCGGCACACTTCCGTTATCGGTAAAAACAAAGAAAAAATACGGCGTAATTAATTCAATAATCACATTCACTGCAAAAATATATTCATTGGTTTAATACAATTAACCTATACATATATTAAGATGTGTTGAATTGTTTAAAGACAATAATGCATGCATTTCAAATCTGCAAGTTATTCGTTTTATTATCAAAGAAACTTTTAGTTATAATAATTACCATAAATTTTATTACATAAAATATTCATACTGCGAATATAAAATCTCATACCGGGAAATTAAAAGAAGATGTACATTGTGCACCTTCCCTACTTAAGTAGGGATAAACCGTTATTGGTCTTGTTATCGTCATTGATACCAATCATTCCCGAAGTTATTTGGGATTTGCAGGGATGACTCTGGTCATCCCTTCATCCCGAGTGTAGGTAATAACAATACTGTTACCCTGCCAGATCCATCCATCCTGATTCTGCCTTCCTTCCAGCCAAAGTAACCCATCTTCATCGACTACTTCAGAAAAACTACGTTTCCAGGTAAATGGCACATTGACGCGATTAAGTGCTAAAGCCTCATACTGCTGTTCATGACTTAGGTCCTCGTAGACCTGGCCATCGAGCAGTTGTTTACCTGAAGACGTTTGTACATAAGGCAATAATGGCAGGCTCATTTCCCCATCCCTCGTTACCGCAAGAATGGTTTCATCGTTATCCTGCAAACTATATTCTTCAGCCCACTGCAGAACCTTGCGAGCCTTGAACCTCTTTTCACACTCAGCGCTTTCAAACTTATCCATGCCTTTGATGACCCATTCTGGCTCATCCATTTCAGCATCATCGTAAATGCTATCCAGCCATTGCCGGTAGGCATCAGGGAAAAATAAGGATGCTCCATTAAGTTCCTCAATATGTTGCTGCGTCCGCCACATGACTCTAACGTTGCTATAAATATGCTCATGTCGTCCGTAACCTTCGCCATCAGGCAGCAAAACGGTTGCCAGAGGAATCTCAAAACCGGCGGGACGATATTTACGATGATGGCGATGTAAACGGCCTAATCGTTGGAAAAGCAAATCAGCGGGACAATGCTGGGTAATTAACCAATCAAAATCTACATCGAGTGATTGTTCCACGACCTGGGTGGCGACAAGTATTCGTCCAACATTTCGCTCCCCATTTTTTCCGAAATTGCTAATGACACGATTCTCTTTTTCACGACGATCGTTCAGCGTAAAGCGCGCATGAAACAAATCTATATCTACTTGCGTGTCATTTAGTTCCTTTAGCCGTTGGAAGCATAGTTGTGCAACGTCAACCAAATTGCAAATGAGGCAGACTTGTGCACCCGCGTTTGCCGCTGCGATCATTCGCTCTAACATCGTAAGGTCAGGTAACATGTCAGCTAAATAAATAGGTTCTGGCTGAATCGAAAAGCGGGGCGGGAGTTGTTCTGGATGAGCTGGCAGATCAAAACGTTGCGCACCATTCACACCTCGCCAGTTAATAAGTGGATATGCGGAGTTATTTTCCACTGGATCTGTATGCAGACCATAAGTATCCAGAAGTTTCTGTTTTTGTTTCATTGGTAGGGTTGCGGAAAGAAGAATAACACTCCCTCCCACATCAGCCTGAGCCTTGAGCACTGCCTCCAGCAAGCCGTTCATATAGGTGTCGTAAGCATGAACTTCATCAACAATTAAAACACTTCGACCAATTCCCAAACCACGGATAAAGCGGTGTTTAACTGGCAATACCGATATCAACACCTGATCAATAGTGCAAACGCCGATTTGCCCAAGAAACACTTTCTTATTGCTTTGTGACAACCACTGACAACACTGAACCCACGCTTCTTCTTGCCCCTGCTCAGTAAATGCGCGTGATTTTATTGATTGAAAAAGGTGGTTAAAACGTGAATTACCATGAGCAAGAATAAGATTTGGGGAGGTAAATAAACGGCTCGCGTTCGCTTCCATTCTGCTGAGCATTGTATTTGCAGTAGCTTGTGTAGGGAGGGCAAAAATAACACTCTCCGCAAGTTGTTGGTCAATAAGTTTCCAGGCATAGGCCAGCGCTGTTTCGGTTTTACCTGATCCCGTAGGTGCCTCAATCACCGTCAGCCCGGGAGCTGTAGGAAGAGCATCGACCAACACCTGTAATTGTCTTGGTTGATAGCCATTGTCCAGTAAGGCATGTACACCGTCATAACGACGCTTATTTGATACAAGGCCACTCAGCGCCAGTACCCGACACGCATCCTGCTGTCTATCCTGAAAATATGTTCTTAGCGCTTGTATTCCTGAAGGTGCATCTTCTTTGAAAAGAAAGGTATCCGTTGTGGTCCAGGAACCTAACCAGTCAGCAAGCGAGCAAAAACCTGCTAACAGTGATGAACAATCAGGTGGTATATCGTTTATAGATAACCCGGCTGGCGTTAAAAATAATGCTTCGAGTACAGATATCCACTCCTCACGAGCCTGTTTATCTTGCGCAGCATAAGATGCCAGAGAAGCTGGCATTTCCCAACGCGACTTATCTTGATCCTGGGAATGTAATATAAAACCATGATGTCCTGTAACGGCCTCTACCCATGGAAACCAGGACTCATAAGGATGAGGAGCGGCATCAAAAAAACTGAAAAAATCCCCGGGAGATTGCTCTGAAAGTGAATCCTGGTTAAACCAATACAGACCGGCTGCACCATGATTAAATTTACGGCACATTTGTGTTGATGGACCATTAAGTGATGGCGTTGCAGGATTTAATTTCAGCCAACTTTCTGCTGATTTATATTGGAATCGTATATCAAACTTTCCAATATCATGAAGAGCAATGAAAAATAACAGCCAGGCCTTCACCCTCTGTTTTGATAGCATTTCATTTCGGCAAAAAGTATTTTGCAGTACGACTGATTGATCCCACCAGCAATCTGCAACAGCAGCAACATCAAGGCAATGATAAATTAACAGATGAATATCATTTCCTTTCGTCAGGCTTTTTGAGGATTTTCCCCAGTAATGGCATATATATTTAAAAGGTTCCATTAATAGCCTCCCTGTTTTTTTAGTATTATCGATGATATCAGCGGGCTATTTTTCGATGCTGCTCATAAATATCGAATTACAGTGATATACACATGTCTTGCCTCCCTGCAAAGAAGAGACTAACATCCGAATTGCTACGTTCGAACGCGAGCCTCAGGTTGATAGAAATATCGCCTGGGGCTTTTGTCCATCTGGAACCTCGCGAATGCTTAACGCCAGACAGCCTCAAGCACCCGACGCCATTCTATACCTGATAATTCTTCCAGCGGCGTTCACGTTTAAAATCAGGAATGCTGCTCGCAAAATAAAAACGCCCCCATCATTTCTGACAGAGGCGTTTAATTTATCCGGCAATATTTACCCTTCGTGTAACCCACATTCCCTTTTTAAGCCAAAGAAACGCGTTTCTTCTTCCGCCATGCCGGGTTCCCATTTACGGGTTGTATGGGTATCGCCCACCGATAAATATCCTTCGTCCCATAATGGGTGATATTTCAGGCCATGCTTTTGCAGATACTGATATATCGTTCGGTTATCCCAGTCGATAATCGGCAGCACTTTAAATACGCCACGCTGAATTGCCAGCACCGGTAAATTGGCGCGGCTGCCGGATTGTTCACGGCGCAGGCCAGCAAACCACGTTTGCGCGTTAAGTTCTTTCAGCGCCCGGTTCATCGGTTCGACTTTGTTGATGTCATTGTACTTTTCAATGCCTTCAACGCCCTGTTCCCACAGTTTTCCGTAGCGTGCTTCCTGCCAGGCTGCGCTTTCGGTAGCACGGTACACTTTCAGGTTGAGCTTGAGTTTGTCCGTTAACTCATCGATAAAGCGGTAGGTTTCCGGGAACAAGTAACCGGTATCGGTGAGGATCACTGGAATATCCGGGCGAATCTGATTCACCAGATGCAGGCTCACCGCCGCCTGAATGCCGAAGCTGGAAGAAAGCACATATTCACCGGGCAGATTATCCAGCGCCCAGGCTACGCGGCCTTCAGCGTCCAGTTTTTCCAGTTGGGCGTTAGTTTCCGCCAGCGCCAGAATGCGATCTACCTTCGGCAGTTCGTTCAGGGCGTTTAGATCGAGTTTGGACATAGATTCCTCACTGTTTGCCTTGCCTGATGCGACGCTCACGCGTCTTATCAGGCCTACAAGACCGGGCTGATGGTTAATCCCACAAATCGCGCGCCGGATCGAGCACCGGGCGAATGATGCCCGCACGCACCGTAAAGTCGCCGAAGCCTTCACCCGCTTCGCGCTCTTTCGCCCAGCGCCCTATCAGTTCATCAAGCGACGCCAGGATTTCCGGCTTGGTGATGTTTTCTTTATACATCCGTGGGATACGTGTCCCAATACGGTTGCCGCCAAGATGCAGGTTGTAGCGACCCGGCGCTTTACCCACCAGGCCCACTTCCGCCAGCATCGCGCGACCACAACCGTTCGGGCAGCCTGTTACACGCATCACGATATGCTCATCGCTGACACCATGTTTCGCCATTAAATTATCGATGTTGTCGATAAAAGACGGCAGGAAACGCTCCGCTTCCGCCATCGCCAGCGGGCAAGTCGGGAACGAGACGCAGGCCATTGAGTTTTCACGCTGCGGCGTGACGGCATTCATTAACCCGCTCTCTTTGGCGATCTTCTCGATCTTCGCTTTCTCGCTTTCCGGCACACCGGCGATGATCAGATTCTGGTTCGCCGTAATGCGGAAATCACCTTTGTGGATCTTCGCGATCTCCAGCAGGCCGGTTTTCAGCGGACGCCCCGGATAATCAAGGATGCGACCATTTTCGATAAACAGCGTCAGGTGCCAGTTATCATCAATGCCCTTAACCCAGCCAATACGATCTCCACGTCCGGTGAACTCATACGGACGGATCGGTTCAAATTTGATCCCCGCGCGACGCTCCACTTCCGCTTTAAACGTCTCAACTCCCACTCGCTCCAGCGTGTATTTGGTTTTGGCATTTTTACGATCGGTTCGGTTACCCCAGTCACGCTGAGTTGTCACGACGGCTTCCGCCACCGCTAGCGTATGCTCTAGCGGCAGATAGCCAAACTCACTCGCCGTGCGGGCGTAGGTTTTCTTGTTGCCGTGTTCGATAGAAAGCCCACCGCCCACCAACAGGTTAAAGCCCACCAGCTTGCCGTTTTCGGCGATCGCCACGAAGTTCATGTCGTTGGCGTGCAGATCGATATCGTTCTGTGGCGGGATCACTACCGTGGTTTTGAATTTACGCGGCAGGTAGGTCTGGCCGAGGATCGGTTCTTCATCAGTGGTGGCGACTTTTTCCTGATCGAGCCAGATCTCCGCATACGCGCGGGTACGAGGCAGCAGATGTTCAGAGATTTTCTTCGCCCACTCGTACGCTTCTGCGTGCAGCTGCGACTCGTAAGGGTTCGAGGTGCAGAGTACGTTACGGTTCATGTCGTTAGCGGTCGCCAGCGCATCAAGACCGACCGAGTGCAGCATCTGGTGCACCGGTTTGACGTTCTTTTTCAGAATGCCGTGGAACTGAAACGTCTGGCGGTTGGTCAGGCGAATGCTGCCATAGATGGTGTTTTCACCGGCAAATTTGTCGATCGCCTGCCACTGTTTAGTGGTAATCACTCCCCCCGGCAGACGACAGCGAAGCAGCATCGCGTGGCGCGGCTCCAGCTTCTGTTCAGCACGTTCGGCGCGGATGTCGCGGTCATCCTGCTGATACATGCCGTGGAAGCGGATCAGCAGGAAGTTATCGCCCTTAAAGCCGCCGGTCAGGCCGTCGTTTAAATCTTCCGCAATGGTGCCGCGCAGGTAGTTGCTTTCAAGCTTCATGCGCTCGGCGTCTGTCAGTTTTCCTTCAACCACTAAAGGCCCTGGATGTTTTTCGCTCATTAGTAGACATCTCGCTGATAACGGCGCTCTACGCGCAGCTCACTTAAAAATTCATCCGCCGCTTCGGTGTCCATGCCACCAAATTCGGCAATCACTTCCAGAAGTGCCTGCTCAACGTCTTTCGCCATGCGATTAGCGTCGCCGCAGACATAAATGTGGGCACCGTCATTGATCCAGCGCCACAGCTCCGCGCCCTGTTCGCGCAGTTTGTCTTGTACGTAAACTTTTTCTTTTTGATCGCGCGACCAGGCGAGATCGATCCGCGTCAGCACACCCTCTTTGACGTAGCGCTGCCACTCCACCTGGTAGAGGAAATCTTCCGTAAAATGCGGGTTGCCAAAGAACAGCCAGTTTTTACCCGGTGCTTCATCGGCAGCACGTTGCTGCATAAAGGCGCGGAACGGCGCGATACCGGTGCCTGGGCCAATCATAATCACCGGGGTTTCCGGGTTAGCGGGCAGGCGGAAGTTATCGTTATGTTCGATAAAGACGCGGACTTCACCCTCTTCTTCCACGCGGTCCGCGAGGAAGCTGGAGGCACCACCCGCACGGGCGCGGCCTTCAATGTCATAACGAACGACACCAACGGTGACGTGCACTTCACTTTCCACTTCAGCCTGCGATGAGGCGATGGAATAGAGGCGCGGCGTCAGCGGGCGCAGCAGGTTAATCAGCGCTTCAGCATCAAGCTGTGCCGGAGAGAAACGCACCATATCGACAATCGGCGTGGTCGCGGCGTAATGCTGCAACTTCGCTTTATCGCCCACCAGCGGCAGCAGCGTTTCACTGCGGGTAAGCGTGGCATAGTTCTCAACGATATTGGCGGTGTTAACCGTCAGTTCGAAGTGCCACTGTAGCGCTTCGCGCAGGGTCAGCGTTTTGCCGTCAACGGTGACAGTTTCATCGCCTTTCAGCCACAGCAGTTCGACAAGTTCTTTCACCAGTGCCGGATCGTTCTGATACCACACGCCCAGCGCGTCGCCCGGCTGATAGCGCAGGCCCGAGTCACCTAAGTCAATTTCGATATGGCGAACGTCTTTTTCAGAGTTACGCCCGGTAATTTTCTGGTTAACAGAGAGGCTAGCCACCAGCGGCGCGTCTTTGCTGTACGGGCTGGTGTGGATTTCATTTACCGCGCCAGTAGCGACGGATTGCGAAGGTGCCGCGACAGGCGCACGCGATTTAAGCGCATCAACCACGCGGGCGCGCCACTCGCTGGCAGCAGCCTGGTATTCAACGTCGGCGTCGACACGGTCGAGCAGGCGTTCACCGCCCAGTTCCGCCAGCTTGCTGTCGAAATCTTTCCCGGACTGGCAGAAAAATTCATAAGAACTATCGCCGAGGCTAAACACGGCAAAAGCGGTATTTTCCAGCTTCGGCGCTTTTTTGGAGAACAGGAACTTATGCAGCGCGACGGCTTCTTCCGGCGGTTCCCCTTCCCCTTGCGTTGACGTCACTACGATGAGCAGTTTTTCGCTGGCGATTTGTTTGAATTTATAGTCGCCCGCGTTCACCAGCTTAACGTTCAGTTTTTCTGCTAATAAATCATCGCGTAATGCTTCAGCAACCCGGCGCGCATTGCCGGTTTGCGAAGCAGAGATAATAGTTATACCCGGCATTTCTGCGGCTGGCGCTGGCGTCGCTGCAAGCGCAGCAGGCTGCTGATTGAGCACGCCCCAGAAATAGCCAGAAACCCAGGCAAGCTGGGTGGGAGTTAAATCGGTCGTGGCCGCCTGAAGGCGTGCCAGTTGCTCCGGGTTCAACGGAAGCAACGCGGAAGGTGGGACCTGTGTCGTCATGCGTCGTTATGTTCCAGTAAGCAAAGCTGTTTCTGCGCCCTGTCAGCGCCCATAAAACAGAAGAGAAGGTAAGGTTAACGGGGTGAACGGTGTGGATTAAAGACGGGATAGCGATAACTAATAACCAAATCGACTAACCTGTTTTAGCAATAGTCTTTAACAACAAAATAGATTAACCAACCTAATGAAAAACAAATGAATTTAGCCAATCATTAAGATAAATCAGCGATTTTGCGCAACAAAGTCGTTTTAGATAATGCGAAAAAACAGCCTTTCCGGTACTCTACGGCGGTTTTATCGTCCTGTAGAGAAATTATGATGTCCACCACGTTATTTAAAGATTTCACCTTCGAAGCCGCTCACCGCTTACCACACGTCCCGGAAGGGCATAAATGTGGTCGCCTGCACGGGCATTCCTTTATGGTGCGACTGGAAATTACCGGGGAAGTCGATCCGCATACGGGCTGGATTATCGATTTCGCTGAACTGAAAGCGGCGTTTAAGCCAACTTATGAGCGCCTCGATCACCATTATCTCAATGATATTCCAGGTCTGGAAAACCCGACCAGCGAAGTTTTAGCAAAATGGATTTGGGATCAGGTTAAACCCGTTGTGCCGCTGTTAAGTGCGGTGATGGTAAAAGAAACCTGCACCGCTGGTTGTATCTATCGCGGCGAATGATAAGAGTGTGTCGGCGGTCAATTTCCCTTAAGTAACGCTATGTTAGGGTGTTGTGTTCAGGATATCTGGGGCATGACATGGAAGACGACTGCGACATTATTATTATTGGTGCCGGTATTGCAGGCACCGCTTGCGCGTTACGCTGCGCGCGAGCGGGTTTATCCGTTTTGTTACTGGAACGCGCTGAAATCCCCGGCAGCAAAAATCTTTCCGGCGGGCGGTTATATACCCATGCACTCGCGGAACTCCTCCCTCAGTTTCATCTGACCGCGCCTCTTGAACGACGCATCACTCACGAAAGCCTTTCCCTGTTAACGCCGGATGGCGCAACGACGTTTTCCAGCTTACAGCCCGGCGGTGAATCCTGGAGTGTATTACGTGCACGGTTCGATCCGTGGCTGGTTGCCGAAGCCGAAAAAGAAGGTGTCGAATGTATCCCCGGAGCGACGGTGGATGCACTGTATGAAGAAAACGGCAGAGTGTGTGGTGTCATTTGTGGTGACGATATTCTCCGCGCCCGTTATGTGGTGCTGGCAGAAGGTGCCAACAGCGTCCTGGCTGAACGTCACGGATTAGTGACTCGTCCTGCTGGCGAAGCGATGGCGTTGGGGATCAAAGAAGTGCTGTCGCTGGAAACATCCGCTATTGAAGAACGTTTTCATCTGGAGAATAACGAAGGCGCAGCGTTGCTGTTCAGCGGCGGAATCTGTGATGACTTTCCCGGCGGCGCATTTCTTTATACTAATCAACAAACGCTCTCGTTAGGGATTGTTTGCCCGCTCTCTTCCCTTACGCAAAGTCGTGTTCCGGCAAGCGAGCTGCTGGCTCGCTTTAAAACGTATCCGGCAGTGCGCCCGCTTATCAAAAACACGGAATCACTGGAGTATGGTGCGCATCTGGTGCCAGAAGGTGGCTTGCACAGTATGCCAGTGCAATACGCCGGTAACGGCTGGCTGCTGGTGGGCGATGCGTTACGCAGTTGCGTCAATACCGGAATCTCCGTGCGCGGCATGGATATGGCGCTGACTGGCGCACAGGCGGCGGCACAAACGCTGATAAGCGCCTGCCAGCACTGCGAGCCGCAAAATCTGTTTCCGCTTTATCATCACAACGTCGAGCGCAGCCTGCTGTGGGATGTTCTACAGCGTTATCAGCATGTTCCGGCGCTTTTGCAACGCCCTGGCTGGTATTGGGCGTGGCCTGCGTTAATGCAGGATATTTCCCGCGATTTATGGGATCAGGGTGATAAACCTGTTCCACCGCTGCGCCAGTTATTCTGGCGTCATTTACGTCGTCACGGCCTGTGGCATCTGGCGGGCGACGTTATCAGGAGTCTGCGATGTCTGTAGCCCGTAATCTCTGGCGCGCTGCTGATGCGCCACATATTGTTCCGGCTGACTCCGTTGAGCGCCAGACGGCAGAACGGTTGATTAACGCCTGTCCGGCAGGTCTTTTTTCGCTCACACCGGAAGGTGACTTACGTATTGACTATCGCAGTTGCCTGGAGTGTGGCACCTGCCGTTTGCTGTGCGACGAATCAACACTACAACAGTGGCGCTATCCGCCTTCCGGATTCGGCATCACCTACCGTTTTGGATAAATAATAAGGATAATTTATGCCCCTCTTACACCTGCTCCGCCAGAATCCGGTGATTGCTGCCGTTAAAGATAATGCCAGCCTACAACTGGCAATCGACTCTGAATGCCAGTTTATTTCCGTGTTGTACGGCAATATCTGCACCATCAGTAATATCGTTAAAAAGATTAAGAACGCCGGGAAATATGCTTTTATTCATGTTGATTTGCTGGAAGGCGCGTCAAATAAAGAAGTCGTGATTCAGTTTTTGAAACTGGTGACCGAGGCGGACGGCATTATCAGTACCAAAGCCTCAATGTTGAAAGCGGCAAGAGCGGAAGGTTTTTTCTGTATTCATCGCCTGTTTATTGTTGATTCGATTTCGTTTCACAACATTGATAAGCAAGTTGCGCAATCGAATCCGGATTGTATTGAGATCCTGCCAGGCTGCATGCCCAAAGTGCTGGGCTGGGTGACGGAAAAAATCCGCCAACCGCTGATTGCTGGCGGGCTGGTATGCGATGAAGAAGATGCGCGTAATGCGATTAACGCGGGTGTCGTGGCGCTTTCCACCACGAATACCGGAGTCTGGACGTTAGCGAAAAAATTGCTTTGACGGGATAATCGTAACCAATTGAATTTGGTTTGATTTGTAGGCCGCACGCCACATCCGACATTCAGCGCCTGATGCGACGCTTAACGCGTCTTATCAGGCCTACAGGTCCCCAGTCCAGAACCGTAGGCAGGATCATCCGGCAACACGTTATTGGCAATCTGCGTCAATGTTTGTCACCAGTGCCTCCAGCACCACTTTCCAGTCATCAACCACGCCAACATCTGCCTGTGAAAATACCGCTGCGCTGGCGTCATGATTAATCGCCACCACAAACTTGCTATTGCGTACGCCCGCCATTAACGCTGCTGCGCCAGAAGCGCCAACAACAATACACACCTCAGGTGCCAGCAGATGTCCGGAAATACCAATCACTTTTTCAGCATCAACGCCACCGTTCATCACTCGCGCCCGACTGTAGCCCACTTCGGCTCCCAGCTTTTCTGCCAGCATAGCGATTTCCTGGTTATCTGCCTCTCCGCCCTGCCCCACCACCAACACCCGTCTGGCCTCAGCTAATGGGTCGCGGGTAACATTTTTCAGGTTCTCTATGCTAACCAGCCAGTCCGGAAGCGCACCCGGGACAATGTTCAGTTGTTGCATTCCAGAGGGCAACGTGGCGTTTTTCGCTGCTCCCGCCTGACGCGCCAGGGAAAGGCATAGCGGGCGTTTTTCTGTTTGCAGCGTCGCCGTTAGCGCATTTCCCCAGTGGGATTTGCGCACGCTTACGGTTGGAATCTCTAACGAAGTCACCTGGCAGATGCTTGCACCATGTAAACGCCAGGCCAGCCGGGTCGACAGTTCATCGCCAAACGTTCCCGGCGGAAAGAGAACAACGTTCGCAGGCGTTCGCTGCCACTGTTCCACCAGCGCATCCAGCACCTGTTCCGCCACTACGGGCTGAGGTTCAATCTGCCAGTGCGCCAGGGTACAACCGCTGAAATCCTGCGCCGCCAGCCAGCTTGCTATTGCGGCATTCTCCTGATTTATTGTCACAATTGCGATATTCATGGCTGCATCCTTTGGCGTAAATAGTCCTGCCATAGCTTTTGCGCTTTTTCTGCTACCGTTTGCCCATCAATCAGCGTCGCTCCGCGTCGTTGCTCTGCTCTTGCCAGTTGCAGACACTGCATCGCTGGCAATTCGGCAGCAACAGTTTTACGGATAATTTCCGCTTTCCCCGCAGCCATTCGCTGGCGCATTCCCGGTACTGGCAAGGCCACTTCACCGCACTGGCGCACGGCAATCACCGCAGGCAAGCGAACCCGGCAACAGCGCAGCCCATGTTCAGTACGCTGTTCGAGGGTGATAAACAGCGCGTCGAGAGTGAAACGCTCCACCTGGGTGAAGCAGGGCCAGCCCAGCGTTTCCGCCAGCAAAAATGGCGTTTGCCCATTCTGCCCTTCGCTGCTTTGGCAGCCGGTAATTATCAGATCCAGCGGATTCTGACGCTGCCATTCGGCAATATGGCGAGCGACAAATTCCGACGCAAAGCGCAGATCTGCCGCCGTCTCCAGCAATACAGCTTCCTCAAACCCAAGAGCCATGAGATAGCGCAGCCAGTGTAACGCCCGTTCATCCCCCATGCTCAACGCGGTTAAAGACATCGGCGTACCGTTTTTTCTCTGCGCCAACAGCAGCGCGGCGGCAGCCTGTTCATCAGCACCGAGTAAACTTCGCAGTAGCGAAACATCCGGTCCGCTATTACCCTGAGCCGCCGCCTGCCACTCTTTTTCCGCCAGCATTCCGGCATCCGGTTCGGCTTTAAACGCTAACAGAATGTTCATTCGCACCTCCTACATTTCCCGCCGCCACCAGCGGGAGTGCTTTGGTTTCTGGTGCCCATAGCCAGGTCACAACAAAACCAACCAACAACACTGCCGCCAGGATCAATAAGGTAACTTGCATTCCCCACTGCGCCAGCACCCACGGCAGCAGGCCAGTACTTACCGCCGCGCCCAACCGGCTCATGGCGGTGGCAAAACCGACGCCCAGCGAGCGAATGTCAGTAGGAAAACTTTCCGCAGGCAAAATGCCCACCAGATTACTGACTGCCGAAATGGTGGTGCTGAAGAGAACAAAAAGCAGCAGCGTTAATGAACTGCCGGAAGGCAAACAGGCCACTACTACCAGCGTTGCCGCCAGCAGCAAAAAACTTCCCAGCAAAAATTTGCGATGTGCCAGCAGGTGCGTCAGAACTAATCCCAGCAGCGCGCCCACAATTAACAACGCATTAAGCATCAGGCTGGCAGTCAGCGCATCTTCTAGACCAATAGTCTGGGCGATAGTTGGCAGCCAGGTATAAATCACAAACCATGGGATTACGAGGCAGACAAAGAAGACGCTGTTAAACGCCGTGCGCCGCCAGTAGCGCGAAGAGAACAAGGTTTTGATGTGTTTATGGGTCGCCGTTGCCACTTCATCGCCCAGTAAAACATGGGGACCAAAATAGCGATGCACGATAGCGTGAGCTTCTGCAAAACGCCCCTGGCGCAGTAGCCAGCGTGGCGATTCTGGCGTTCCCCAGCGTAATAACGTAATCAACAACGCGGGCATAGCTGCCGATGCCAGCAGCCAGCGCCAGGCCTCCGGGCTTTCGCTAATAAAGTGATGTCCGGCAATACTTGCTAACACATAGCCTACGGTCCACACCACGCTGAATGCGCCCAGCAAAACACCGCGATGGCGGCGCGGGGAAAATTCAGCCAGCAAGGTGTGACCTACTGAGTAATCGCCTCCCAGACCAATGCCGATCAAAATGCGCAGTCCAATAAGATGCTCTGGCGTGGTGGCAAAAAATTGCAGGAACGAAGCGAGCGTAATCAGCAAAAAGCTGAAGGTGAAGATTTTTTGCCGACCAATATGGTCGGAGATCCACCCAAGAACCAGGCTGCCAAGAAACAAACCAAGGAGCGCCGAGCCGCCGATCATTCCCGCCATAAACGGCGTCAGTTGCATGGCGGGCGTAAGTTGAATAATGGCGTAACCAATGACGCCGAGAACATAACCGTCGGTCAGGTGTGCGCCGAAAGTGAGCGCAGCAATTCGACAGTGAAAACGGTTAAGCGGTAAATCATCCATTCGCACCGGTGAAGTGTTCATCTTTACCCCTTCATTGTCCGGTAATAAGAACGGCTTCTCGCCTGAGAAGCCGAAAAGGCAACGCCCCATCATCGCGGAACGCTGCCTGACACATTATTTTTCAATCGGATAGATAGTACCCGTATTCATAATGCCGTTAGGATCGAATTGCTTTTTCAGCCCTTCCAGCAACGCCCACGCGCTGCCGTGTTCCAGCTTGCTCCAGTGAACGCGATGTTTACCAATGCCGTGGTGGTGCACCATCGAACCGCCGAGGCGAATGGTTTCTTCGCAGATGATTTTGTTGAGCGGATTGTGGTACTTGTCGATTTCCTCTTCCGGCTTACAGTTGACAACGTTGTAGTCGTAGACGAAGTACATGTTGGTGCCGTTCTGATAGCTATGAGAGGAGTGACCACCCAGCATAGTGATGTCGTCGGCGTGCGGGAACTCGATACGAATACGGTTAATAACGCTTTCGTAGATTTCGTGGATGCAGCTCCAGCAGCCGGACACTTCAGTGGTAAAGCCCATGTTGCCGGTTTTGAGGATTTGCACACGTTCGGCAGCCACTTTATCCGGTCCCCAGTTCAGGTTGTTAAACCAGGTTTCGATCAGTTTGCTGTCCACGCGCTGGCACTGCGGGTAGCGGGCAACGATTTCCGCAATCCCTTCGCCCGTCGCCTTCGCAATGCGAGGGTTACCTTCAGCCATAAAGATCAGCACACATTTTCCGTCGGCAAAATGGGTGAAGTGTTGGGTGCCATCTTCAGCGTCATACAAACGAGCGATCGACGGACGATACCCTTCCACCATGATTTCACGCAGGATGTTGAAGCCGGTTTTCATGTCTTCCAGGATATAGCCGTAGAAGAGGTTGTTTTCCGGGGTGAATTTAAAGATTTTCACTGTTACTTCAGTGATATAGCACAATGCACCTTCGTTGCCGATGATGATGTGACGAATGTCCGGGCCAGCCGCGCGGCGTGGCACGTTTTTAATGCGTGTGACGGTGCCATCAGCCAATACTGCTTCCAGACCAACGACCATATCTTCGATTGCGCCGTAGAGTGTGGAGAACTGCCCGATACTGCGGGTTGCTACCAGGCCGCCCATCTGCGCCAGCGGCTTTGACTGCGGAGAATGCCCCGTGGTGTAACCTTTTTCACGCAACGCGTTTTCCAGCACTTCCAGGGGAACGCCACATTGCGCCGTCGCCTGCATATTCTCAATATCAATATTAATGATTTGATTCATGGCGGAGCCGTCGAGCACCACCGAGTTTTCTACAACAGTTTCCAGCCCACCTTCGGTGGCGGAAGCACCGGTACGCGGCACACCGTTAATTTTGTGCGCATTCATAAAATTCAGCACACGGGAGACTTGTTCTGTGGAACCGAGTTTTACGACCGCTGCCGGAATCGGCAAAGTATAAATGCCATGAATATCCGGAAATTTACGAAAACGGTCAATACTGTTCTTCTTTAATACTGTTTCATCGGTAATTACGCGATCTGCACCAACAATTTCCTTTAGCTGGTCGACAATCGCTGCGCGAGATAAAGACATAGTAATTCCTTCCTGATAATAAAAATGGAATAATCATTAATAAGAGAAAACAGAAACCACCGTTATGGGTTAGCGCACTAAATAACCGCCATCGACCACTAATAAATGCCCGTTGACATAATTCGATGCCTGACTTGCGAGAAACACGGCTGCGCCCATTAAATCCTGAGTATCGCCCCAACGGTTTGCCGGAATATGATCAAGAACGCGCTGATTGGTTTCTGGATTACTGCGTGTCGCCAGCGTAATATCTGTTGCATAATAGCCAGGGGCGATACCATTTACCTGAATATTATATTGACCTAGTTCATCACAATAAGCTTTGGTGAATCCGGCAAGAGCATGTTTAGTGGCAGAATATGCAGGTGACCATTGTCCACCTAAGTAAGAGAACAATGAACAGATATTAATAATTTTACCGCTTTTCTGCGGGATCATAATTTTTGCCGCTTCGTAGCTTAACTCGAATGCGGCGGTCAGGTTCACATCAATCATCGGGTCCCAGTCGGCTCGACCAAAGTCCAGCACCTTATTCAGCTTACAAATACCGGCATTGTTAACCAGAATATCAACTGTTCCGAAACGCTCACAGCAAGCAGCGATAATCTTCTGCGGCGCGCCTTCTGCGGTGATATCCACCTGCATAAAATCAACTTCAACACCCTGTTTTTCAATCATTTCCTTTGTTTCGCCGTTATCTTTGACGAAGCTAGGAATAAAGACATTTGCGCCTGCTTTGGCCAACGCCATGGCAAATGCCTGGCCTAAACCGCTATTCCCGCCGGTAACAATTGCGGTTTTACCTTTCAGGGAGAAAAAATCCATTGAGAACGCATTGAGAGATTCGATTGACATAGTTAGCTCCAATTTCCGTAAGGCAAAAAAAAAGAAAGGTAACTTCCCCCGCGAGAGGGAAGTTACCTTTCTCATTATCTCTGGTAACTGGAGATAATTTTTAGCATAAGGGCATAACTGCTAATGTGATCGTAATCACAGTGTGATATTCGCATTATCAAATAGTTTTAAAAAGCAGAAGCGTGATTACTCTCACACAACACCTCTGCTTTCCATGTTATTTATTATTTCAATTACTAGAGACCTGAGAAAAGTAATCCACCTGAAAGGGCGGCTTACTTTTCTCTTTTTTTTGTCTATTACAAATGGGAATACGATATGCAACACAACTCATATCGCCGTTGGATAACCCTCGCGATAATTAGTTTTAGCGGCGGCGTTAGTTTCGACCTGGCTTATTTACGTTATATTTATCAAATTCCCATGGCGAAATTTATGGGATTCAGCAATACCGAGATAGGTTTAATAATGAGTACCTTTGGTATTGCAGCTATTATTCTTTATGCCCCCAGCGGCGTTATTGCTGATAAATTCTCACATCGCAAAATGATTACTTCCGCGATGATCATTACCGGATTACTGGGTCTGTTAATGGCAACGTATCCACCGCTGTGGGTAATGCTCTGTATTCAGGTCGCCTTTGCGATAACGACGATTTTAATGCTGTGGTCGGTGTCGATTAAAGCCGCATCGTTGCTTGGCGATCATAGCGAGCAAGGGAAAATTATGGGCTGGATGGAAGGGCTGCGCGGCGTCGGTGTAATGTCGCTGGCGGTGTTTACCATGTGGGTCTTTTCTCGCTTTGCACCGGATGACAGCGCCAGCCTGAAAACGGTCATTATCATCTACAGTGTGGTTTACATCTTGTTGGGGCTTCTGTGCTGGTTTTTTGTTAGCGATAACAACAACCTGCGCAGTGCCAATAACGAAGAAAAACAGTCATTCCAGCTTAGCGATATCCTGGCCGTTTTGCGTATCAGTACCACCTGGTATTGCAGCATGGTGATTTTTGGTGTCTTCACCATCTACGCCATTCTGAGTTACTCCACCAACTATCTGACCGAAATGTACGGCATGTCGCTGGTGGCGGCGAGCTACATGGGGATTGTGATCAACAAAATCTTCCGCGCGCTGTGCGGCCCACTTGGCGGCATAATCACCACCTACAGCAAAGTGAAATCCCCTACCCGCGTGATCCAAATCCTTTCCGTACTCGGCCTGCTGGCGTTAACTGCCCTGCTCGTCACGAACTCTAACCCGCAATCGGTCGCGATGGGGATTGGCCTGATTTTACTGCTGGGATTCACCTGTTACGCCTCACGCGGGCTG
Organism: Escherichia sp. WS1152; assembly: GCF_046487665.1. NCBI lineage: Bacteria > Pseudomonadati > Pseudomonadota > Gammaproteobacteria > Enterobacterales > Enterobacteriaceae > Escherichia > Escherichia sp. WS1152. The sequence goes on from NZ_JBJQJA010000006.1 coordinate 192,067, forward strand.
TACTGGGCCTGCCCTGGCGAAGCGAGAACACCGTCTTACATTATGGGCACCACGGTAGGTATTTGCTCGGTGATTGGATTCCTGCCGGATGTCTTCGTTTACCCAATTATCGGCCACTGGCAAGACACCCTGCCCGCAGCAGAAGCCTACCGCAATATGTGGCTGATGGGCATGGCGGCGCTTGCCATGGTGATTGTCTTTACCTTTTTGCTGTTCCAAAAAATTCGTACTGCTGATAGCGCCCCCGCAATGGCTAGCAGCAAGTAAGCCAGGAAAATTACAGGAGAAAAATCATGTCGAAGAAATACATCATAGGGATTGATGGCGGAAGTCAGAGCACAAAAGTGGTGATGTACGATCTGGAAGGTAACGTGGTTTGCGAAGGCAAAGGTTTATTGCAGCCGATGCACACGCCAGATGCCGATACCGCAGAACATCCTGACGACGATTTATGGGCATCATTATGTTTTGCCGGTCACGATTTGATGAGTCAGTTTGCCGGGAATAAAGAAGATATTGTCGGTATTGGTCTGGGATCCATCCGTTGCTGCCGTGCGTTATTGAAAGCCGATGGCACGCCAGCTGCGCCATTGATTAGCTGGCAGGATGCACGCGTAACGCGTCCCTACGAACACACTAATCCTGACGTGGCCTATGTCACCTCTTTTTCGGGTTATCTGACGCATCGCTTAACCGGCGAGTTTAAAGACAATATCGCCAACTATTTTGGTCAGTGGCCGGTGGATTATAAGACCTGGGCATGGAGTGAAGATGCTGCGGTAATGGATAAGTTTAATATCCCCCGTCATATGCTGTTTGATGTGCAAATGCCTGGCACCGTCCTTGGACAGATCACACCACAAGCCGCACTGGCGACACATTTCCCGGCAGGACTGCCGGTTGTTTGTACCACCAGTGATAAACCGGTAGAAGCTCTGGGGGCCGGATTACTGGATGATGAAACTGCGGTAATTTCTCTTGGCACTTACATCGCATTGATGATGAACGGCAAAGCCTTGCCGAAAGATCCGGTGGCGTACTGGCCGATTATGTCTTCTATTCCGCAAACATTGCTGTATGAAGGTTACGGTATTCGCAAAGGCATGTGGACGGTGAGCTGGCTGCGCGACATGTTAGGCGAGTCGTTAATTCAGGATGCCAGGGCGCAGGATCTTTCACCGGAAGATTTACTCAACAAGAAAGCCTCTAGTGTGCCACCTGGCTGTAATGGGCTGATGACGGTGCTGGACTGGCTGACCAATCCGTGGGAACCGTACAAACGCGGGATTATGATCGGCTTTGATTCCAGCATGGATTACGCATGGATATATCGTTCGATACTGGAAAGCGTGGCGCTGACGCTGAAGAACAATTACGACAATATGTGTAATGAAATGAATCACTTTGCGAAGCATGTAATCATTACTGGCGGCGGTTCGAACAGCGATCTGTTTATGCAGATTTTTGCCGACGTGTTCAACCTTCCGGCACGACGTAACGCCATTAACGGTTGTGCAAGCCTGGGGGCAGCGATTAATACAGCGGTAGGTCTGGGGCTATACCCGGATTACGCAACGGCTGTCGATAAAATGGTTCGCGTGAAAGATATCTTTATACCGATTGAGAGCAATGCCAAACGCTACGACGCGATGAATAAAGGCATTTTCAAAGACCTAACCAAACATACTGATGTGATTCTGAAAAAATCGTATGAAGTGATGCATGGGGAATTGGGAAATGCGGATTCGATCCAGAGCTGGTCGAATGCGTAAGTGAGGAAGGCCGGGCGGGAAACAGCCCGGCCTGAACATACCTGAATGGTTATCCCCGCTGACGCGGGGAACATAAGTTCGACAACTTAAAAAATGATAACAAGTCCGGTTTATCCCCGCTGATGCAGGGAACATAATAAAAACTTTAACTAGTTCGGTTTATCCCTGTTTTTACAAGGAATATTAACTACACTCGATGTCTTTAGAATAAAAGACAATACGAATCGCACTTTATCAATTTACACTTAAAGTATGAACTGGATATCTTTATTCATAAGAACCATTCATCAACAGCGTATAGAGGCGGTTATGTAAAACCACTCATTAGCCTCAAAACAAAGACAAATTTCCAGATTTATTACTTAATCAATGAATAACAAGCTTAAAAAACACACTGTTATTCTAAAGAAAAAATTAACAGGCATTAATTAATATTAAAAAAAATAATACATTAAAATTTCTTAACGGTTTAAGGATTATACAAATAACACTTTGATTAAATTTGATTTTTTGTATCGATAATTGTGAACTTATCTGGCATGGGGAACTATTTTGAACATGAGGTGTTACGTGGATATGTTGCTTATTACGAGTACTGCTAATATAAAAACTTGAGAAAGAGATAACGGGTTATATGGTGGTTTATCCCCACTGGCGCGGGGAACTTGAGCCCTGCCAGAATGGGGCCTCTTTTGTACCCGGTTTATCCCCGCTGCCGCGGGGAACTCCAGATGACCCGCGTTGTTACGAACAAACTCAACGGTTTATCCCCGCTGGCGCGGGGAACTCTGGTGATCCCGCAATCCACGACAAAATACTGGCGGTTTATCCCCGCTGGCGCGGGGAACTCGGGGCCGCCGTGTTCACATTTGCCTAATTTCCCGGTTTATCCCCGCTGGCGCGGGGAACTCGATCGCCTGCTCCAGCGTCACTCCCTGCCCCTCGGTTTATCCCCGCTGGCGCGGGGAACTCTAATCCGATATCAGTGGGCGCCGCTTTACTGACGGTTTATCCCCGCTGGCGCGGGGAACTCACACCGCAAGGCCTGACGAGAAATCGCCAGGCCGGTTTATCCCCGCTGGCGCGGGGAACTCTCTAAACATAACCTATTATTAATTAATGATTTTTTAAGCCAGTCACAATCTACCAACTTTACAGTATCACACAAACAACACATCCATTATGTTAAAGAGCACTTAACCAATTGATTAAAAAGGTAAATATTTAAAATAACTCTATACAAACTAAAATCTACCAAACTTTACCGCAATAATTTTCACTCCAGCGAAAAATTAACGCCACAGAATTTGTAGAGAATGATAATGATTAGTTCAGGATGGGCAAAATGGAGGTTTTTCAGAGACGACAAAGAATATAAATGAGTAGAAGTCTTTACAGGTTCCACCCATTTATAACGCTTATAAATGTTTAATCAGGCAATATTTAAATATTTATGGGTTTGCATCGACAAACGCCAATTACGCGCAATGCAGGTTTCAATGCACAAACGTGTGGCATCATCCTTTTGGCTAATCGGCTGCAGTGCAATGACTCGCGGTTTATCATCGGTCAGCGTCGCCAAAAGTTCATCCAGTGCTTCAATATCACGTACGCGCCCCACTGGATGCTTGATTTCGTTGGCTCGCTCCAGTGCCTGTGACAACACTTCATAGCCGCCGCGCATGTTCAGCTTTGGCGATACGGTAACCCAGGTATTCGGTGTGCAGCGTACCTCATGAGTACCACTGGTTTCGATCTGGCAGCTAAAACCGTTCTTTTCGAGCAGGTCAGTCAGTGGCAGCAAATCATGAATGCAAGGCTCACCACCCGTAATCACCACATGCCGCGCGGTATATCCCTGGCGACCAATGACAGCCAGCAAGTCTTCACTGCTCGCCGCCCCCCACTTATCACTCTCTTTGGTCTTCGCCAGAATGCTGAAAAGGGAGACTTCCCGATCCTCAAGCTTTTCCCAGGTGTGTTTGGTGTCGCACCAGGCACAGCCAACCGGGCATCCCTGTAAACGAATAAAAATGGCGGGGACGCCGGTAAAGTAACCCTCACCTTGCAGGGTCTGGAACATCTCGTTAATCGGGTACTGCATAGCATTCTCTGTGAAGTGGATAATTGTTAATTATTGCAGATCCTGCCACAACAATCATGTCTTATTAACATTCTGTTACAGGCAGGTTTATGGCAAAAAGTGGATTAGATCATAAAGAATAAAATGAAGCAGAGTATTATGTTTTAAGGAATTAATTAAAAGGGATTTAAACATGCTCAGAATATTCATCGTAATTATATTTATTTTCAATTTATCAGGCTGTGGATATAACGATATTCAAACCTATGATGAGCAGGTTAACGCCTCCTGGTCTGAGGTATTGAATCAATATCAACGTCGCGCCGATCTTATTCCTAATCTTGTCGCCAGCATTAAAGGTTATTCCAGCCATGAACGAGATGTACTGGAAGCCGTAACATTGGCTCGTAGCCAGGCTAATCGCGCCAGTAGCGATCTTCAGCAAACTCCGGGAGATGAACAAAAATTACAAGCCTGGCAACAGGCTCAAGCGCAGGTGACTCGCACTCTCGGTCAGTTAACGATAATTAGTGAGCGTTACCCTGAGTTAAAATCTCAGGAACTCTATCAAAACTTAATGGTACAGCTCGAAGGAAGTGAAAATAGAATTGCCGTTGCGCGAGGAAGATATATTAAAGCCATTGAACAATATAATGTCACTATCCGCAAATTCCCCGCTGTATTAACCGCAAAGGTCATGGATTACACGCCAAAGAAAAATTATTTACCGGATGATGTCGCCGCAGTAAGTAAAGCCCCAACAATAGATTTTAGCCAGAATGCTAATGCTCATTAAGCGGGGAAGTTCTGTGCGAAATTTTATCTTCCTTATGGCTTTCTTCTGTTCATCTGTGTTTGCCACACAAATTCCAGTACCTGAATCCCCCAAGTATGTGAATGACTTAACCGGCACATTAACAAACAGCGAAGTAAACACCCTGACCAACCAGATTAAAGCCCTGACGCAAAAAAACCACGCACAGTTGGTCGTGTTAGTGGTTGATACAACAGGCGATGAAACCATCGAGCAGTACGCAACGCGGGTATTCGATAGCTGGAAACCGGGTGATAAAGACAGCGATGATGGCGTTCTACTGTTAGTCGCCTGGCAGGATCATACCGTGCGTATTGAAATCGGTTACGGACTGGAAGGTATTATTACGGATGCGCAGTCCGGGCAAATTATTCGCAACAGTATTATTCCGGCATTTAAAAATGGTGATCTTGCTGGCGGCTTGCAAAAGGGACTCAGCGATATTGAAAACCGTTTGGCAGGGAATAATTTAGCGACGATAGCACCGGCCGATCACCCTTTACCTTTTAGCGGTTGGTGGGCCTTGTTAGCCTGGGCGATAGTACTGACGTTTATTTCTGCCAGAGGATATATCAAAACGCTGGGAGTAATTTGCTTCGCAGCTATTGTACTGGCCTTTGTTTTACCTATAGCAGGTTTCAGCGGAAGCTGGGGAGTACTCACAACATTACTCTGCTTCGCCACACCGTTCCTGGCTGTCGCCATCGCTTTTACCCCCTTCGGCAAAAAAGTTCGGGATTTGATGCGTGATGCCAACCAGCCATCACGCCATACAAGAAGCAATTCTTTCTCCCACTATTCATCATCGTCATCCTCTTCATTCGACAATGACAATTTTAGCGGTGGTGGCGGTTCATCTGGTGGCGGTGGCGCTTCCGGGCGCTGGTAACAAAAGGAATTGATATGCGTATTTTTCTCTTACTTCTGATGCTATGCGGTTTTCAGGTATTCGCTGAACGATTGCCTTCAGTGACTGACTTAACCGGGACATTAACGACAGAAGAACAAACTGCTTTAACTCAACAATTACAGACTCTCGAGCAGCAAAACCACTTCCAGGTGGCCGTGTTGGTTACGCCGACCACAGGGGGCAAAAACATTAAACTTGCAGCCTCGCAGAGATACGGGGTATATCACTGGAAACCCGTTGGAGAGAAGCGATATGGCGAAGGTATCTTAATTCTCGTCGTATGGCCGGAAGGGCTGGCGTCAATGAAGATTGGACATGGACTGGAACAGATGTTGCCGCCGGAACAAGCTGCGCAAATTGTTCGTTACCATATGCAGCCAGAATTCGAAAAAAACAATCTCTTTGCTGGATTAACGGGCGGAATTGAAAGCATCGCACAGTTTACCCATATCAAAGCGAACCTTAGCCCTTTGGATGCTTTAGCCAATCATCTGTTTGCTAATCCGCAACGTTCGCTGCCATGTCTTGCCTGGACACTGCTGATGATCGTTGCCATCGTTGTCCTCTGGCGATTTGCCAGCCGCCCACGGCGTGGCATATGGATGATATCGATGATTACCCCTATGGTCTGGTTTTTCTCCTTTCAGGACGATGTCATCATTCGGCGGGTGTCGATCGTTTGTTTTAGTTTATTGTTAGCAACAACCTGCAAGCAGCGTCTCGCGGTAGTTTTTAATTTGTGCCGCGTATTTCCTATGATGCTGGCCCCAAAAAATAAAAACGCTAAAGTGAAAAAACAAAAGAAGACTCCGCAGGTTCGTGAATCAGGACGAAATTCATTGTTTGTCGTGATGCTGATAATTATTGTGGGATGGTGCCTGGTGTTCGCCAGTATTAAAGATATTGCATTCATCTCAACAATTATTGGGTTAATTGATCATTTTATCGGTCCAATAACCATTGCTGGCATCGTTCTGCTGATCATTGTGGCCAAATTTACTGGCAATCTTAAGCTGGGATCAGGAGAAAAAAGCAACAGGAAAACGGGGAATCGTAATGCTCACTCTCGCTCTTCGTCGAGAAATTCTTTCCGCGGTGGTGGCGGTTCTTCAGGAGGCGGCGGTTCATCCGGCCGTTGGTGATCGTAATGCGCTTAATCTTTATTCTATTCACTTTGTGGTGTCTTCCTGGGCTTGCCCAGCAAATTGCTGTGCCGGAACTGCGCCAACAGGTGACCGATATTACTGGTACGTTAAGCACTTCTGAACAACAATCACTGACACAGCAACTGCAGGATATTACACATAAAACACGGGCGCAGGTCGCTGTATTAGTAGTGCCGTCCACCGGAGACGATTCCATTGAACAATATGCTACAAGGGTTTTTGATAGCTGGAAACTGGGAGATAAGCAGAGAAACGATGGTATTTTACTTCTGGTTGCCTGGGAGGATCATGCTGTTCGTATTGAGGTTGGCTACGGGCTGGAAGGGGTGGTTACCGACCTGCAAGCGGCGAAGATTATCAGGGATATATTGATCCCTGCCTTCAAAAGTGATGACCTGATGGGTGGATTAACACTGGCAAGCGAAAATATCGGCGCGCTTCTGTTAAATGGTGAATTACCGGAAGACAGGGGGGATTATTACAGTATCAATCCCCCTATTCCATTATCGCTTGCTGTAATTATATTGCTGGCGGTACTTTCATATTTTATTGTTTTTACCGATCCGTCGAATTTACCCTGGATCACTCTCACTGGCGCCATTTACGGGATGGTATTCCTCTATGTTGCCGAGCCAGGACCATGGACCAATTTAATCGTTGCCTGCGGTATGTTAACGCCTTTTGCGATCGTACCACTGGTTATTTTTTGGCTTATCGTCAATAAAAAGCTACGCGCCAAATACAAAAAACTCAGTAAAGAAAGAGCTTCAAGAAAAGGTTCTTCTTCATCCTCTTCCGGTGGAGGCTCAAGTGGCGGCGGATTTAGCGGCGGGGGCGGTTCTTCTGGAGGTGGCGGCGCATCCGGCCGCTGGTAACTCAACCATAAAAAATGCCAGCCCGGAGGCTGGCATTTTTAAATCAGATAAAGTCAGTCTTATGCCTGGCCTTTGATCTCTTTACGACCGTTGTACGGTGCTTTTTCGCCCAGAGCTTCTTCGATACGAATCAGCTGGTTGTATTTAGCAACACGGTCAGAACGGCTCATAGAACCAGTTTTGATCTGGCCTGCAGCAGTACCAACAGCCAGGTCAGCGATGGTAGCGTCTTCAGTTTCGCCAGAACGGTGAGAGATAACTGCAGTGTAGCCAGCATCTTTCGCCATCTTGATTGCAGCCAGAGTTTCGGTCAGAGAACCGATCTGGTTGAATTTGATCAGGATGGAGTTAGCGATACCTTTTTCGATACCTTCTTTCAGGATCTTGGTGTTGGTTACGAACAGGTCGTCACCAACCAGCTGGATTTTGTCGCCCAGAACTTTGGTCTGGTATGCGAAACCGTCCCAGTCAGATTCGTCCAGACCGTCTTCGATAGAAACGATCGGGTACTGTTTGGTCAGTTCTTCCAGGAAGTGAGTGAATTCTTCAGAGGTGAACGCTTTGTTGCCTTCGCCAGCCAGAACGTATTTACCGTCTTTGTAGAATTCAGAAGCTGCGCAGTCCATCGCCAGAGTGATGTCTTTGCCCAGTTCATAACCAGCAGCTTTAACAGCTTCAGCGATAACAGCCAGAGCTTCAGCGTTGGAACCCAGGTTCGGCGCATAGCCACCTTCGTCACCAACAGCAGTGTTCATGCCTTTCGCTTTCAGAACTTTTGCCAGGTGATGGAAAACTTCAGAACCCATGCGGATGGCTTCTTTCACAGTTTTCGCGCCAACCGGCTGAATCATGAATTCCTGGATATCAACGTTGTTGTCAGCGTGCTCACCACCGTTGATGATGTTCATCATCGGAACCGGCATGGAGTATTTGCCCGGAGTGCCGTTCAGTTCAGCGATGTGCTCGTACAGCGGCATACCTTTAGCAGCTGCAGCAGCTTTGGCGTTAGCCAGAGATACAGCCAGGATTGCGTTCGCGCCGAATTTGGATTTGTTTTCGGTGCCGTCCAGGTCGATCATGATCTTGTCAATGCCAGCCTGATCTTTAGCATCTTTGCCAATCAGCGCCTGAGCGATCGGGCCGTTTACCGCAGCAACAGCTTTGGTTACGCCTTTACCCAGGAAACGGGATTTGTCGCCATCGCGCAGTTCCAGAGCTTCACGGGAACCAGTAGAAGCACCTGACGGAGCAGCTGCCATACCGACGAAACCACCCTCCAGATGTACTTCGGCTTCAACAGTCGGGTTACCACGGGAGTCGATGATTTCACGACCGATGATTTTTACGATTTTGGACATTAGGTTTTCCTCAAGTCACTAGTTAAACTGAAACTCCAGACAAACAACGCGTACCCAGGGTACGCGTTGCCGTTCTAACTTTTTTACTTACTTCGCCTGACGTTTCTGGAACTCGCTGGCGGCTTTCACAAAGCCTGCAAACAGCGGGTGACCATCACGTGGAGTAGAAGTAAACTCCGGATGGAACTGGCAAGCCACGAACCACGGGTGATTCGGAACTTCGATGATCTCGACCAACTGATCATCCCCGGAACGGCCCGCAACGCGCAGACCTGCATCTTCAATCTGTTTCAACAGCATGTTGTTGACTTCGTAACGGTGACGATGACGCTCAACAATTGTCGGCGCATTGTACAACTGGCGAACCAGGCTATCGTCAACCAACTGGCACTGCTGTGCGCCGAGACGCATGGTACCGCCGAGATCGCTCTTCTCGCTACGAACTTCAACGTTGCCGTTTTCATCGCGCCACTCGGTAATCAGCGCCACAACCGGGTACTTACAGTCTGGCACAAATTCCGTAGAGTTGGCGTTCTCCATGTTGGCAACATGGCGAGCGTAATCAATTAACGCCACCTGCATACCCAGGCAAATGCCCAGATAAGGAATATTGTTCTCACGCGCAAAACGCGCGGTCGTAATCATGCCTTCTACGCCACGATAGCCGAAACCGCCAGGTACGAGGATTGCGTCCAGACCTTTAAGGATTTCAACGCCGCGCGTTTCAACATCTTGTGAATCGATCAGTTTGATGTTGACGCTGACACGATTCTTCAGCCCACCGTGTTTCAGTGCTTCGATCACGGATTTATAAGCATCCGGCAGTTCAATGTACTTGCCGACCATACCGATGGTGACTTCACTTACCGGATTCGCTTCTTCGAAGATAACCTGTTCCCATTCGGACAGATTCGCTTCCGGGCAGTTTAAGCTGAATCGTTTACAAATATAATCGTCCAGCCCCTGAGATTTCAACAGGCCCGGAATTTTATAGATGGAATCGACGTCTTTCAGAGAAATAACCGCTTTTTCCGGAACATTACAGAACAATGCAATCTTCGCACGTTCGTTCGCCGGAACGGCGCGATCTGAACGACAAATCAGGATATCAGGCTGGATACCGATGGAGAGCAGCTCTTTTACAGAGTGCTGAGTCGGTTTGGTTTTGACTTCACCAGACGCCGCCATGTACGGCACCAGCGTCAGGTGCATAAACAGGGTGTGCTCACGGCCAATTTCAACAGCCATCTGGCGAATCGCTTCGAGGAACGGCAGGGATTCGATATCACCTACAGTACCGCCGATTTCGACCAGTACTACGTCATGACCTTCGCCGCCTTCCAGCACACGCTCTTTGATAGCGTTTGTGATGTGCGGAATAACCTGTACGGTTGCGCCGAGGTAGTCGCCGCGGCGTTCTTTACGCAGAACGTCAGAGTAGATACGACCCGTGGTGAAGTTGTTGCGGCGGCTCATTTTGGTACGAATGAAACGCTCGTAGTGCCCCAGGTCCAGGTCGGTTTCAGCGCCGTCTTCAGTAACGAACACTTCCCCGTGTTGGATTGGGCTCATAGTACCTGGATCGACGTTGATGTACGGATCCAGTTTCATGATGGTCACATTGAGGCCACGGGCTTCAAGAATGGCTGCGAGGGAGGCTGCGGCAATGCCTTTACCCAGAGAGGATACGACCCCGCCGGTCACAAAAATATAGTTCGTTGTCATGCTGAACCTGAGAAGTTAGGTTGAAAAGACGATGGAATAACCAGGACGGGAAAGCAGTATACCCGAACATGACCTGTGCCACAAACTTTCATTATCCCTCCTCTTCGCCAGCGCACTATTGAAATCAGGAGTGAGAAAATAGCCCCTTTGGGGTAAATGTTTTTGACGCAAATCAAGCGCTTGTCATTTAAAAAATGACACAAATGGCGCTTGACCGCGTAATTCCCTTAGAGATCAATTTCCTGCCGTTTTACCTGTTGCCAGACTTCTTCCATTGTTTCGAGGTCAACACCTGTCATTTCCAATCCACGCGCGGCAACAATACGCTCCACTTCGCGAAAACGACGCTCGAATTTTTCGTTCGCTTTTTGCAATGCGATTTCCGCTTTTGTCCCTAAATGACGAGCCAGATTGACCGTGGCAAACAGCAGGTCACCCATTTCCTCCTCCAGTTTAGCCTGGTCGATAACAGCCTGCCGTGCCTCGTACATCACCTCGTCGATCTCTTCGTAGACTTTATCAACCACTGGGCCAAGCGTCGTCCAGTCGAAGCCAACGTTGGCGCAACGTTTCTGGATTTTTTGCGCACGCATTAAAGCCGGTAAACTACGAGGAATATCGTCCAGCGCCGAATGCTGCGCTTTCTGCGCGCGCTCTTCGGTTTTGATTTGCTCCCAACGGGCAAGCACTTCACTACTGTTTTCGGCAGAACTATCAGCAAAAACATGCGGATGGCGACGCTCTAATTTATCGCTAATAGCAGCGCAAATATCATTAAAGTCAAAGCGCCCTTCTTCCTGAGCCATTTGCGCGTAAAACACCACCTGGAATAGCAGATCGCCCAGTTCACCGCGAAGATCGTCAAAATCTTCACGGGCGATGGCGTCCAGCACTTCGTAGGTTTCTTCAAGGGTGTAAGGCGCAATGGTGGCAAATGTCTGCTCTTTATCCCACGGGCAGCCGTTTTCCGGATCGCGCAGGCGCTGCATAATAGTGAGCAAACGGTCGATTTGATTCATTGAATTGTCCTGAAAATTGCGGGTCTGTCAGGTGGAAACCTGTGACCAGAATAGAAGTGAGTTAGTAACACTACCCAATCAGTACGTTAATTTTGGCTTTAATGAGTTGTAATTCCTCTGGGGCAACTGTTCCTTTCTTCGTTGCTCCTCTTGCCCGCCAGGCGATACTTTTTACCTGATCAGCTAACGCTACGCCATCACGTTCCTGACCGGATAAAACAACTTCGAACGGATATCCTTTTGATTGCGTTGTATAAGGAACACACAGACACATACCTGTTTTGTTGTTGTACATGAAAGGACTCAGGACAACAGCTGGACGATGTCCAGCTTGCTCGCTACCTTTTGTCGGGTCAAAATCAACCCAAATCAGATCGCCCATATCGGGTACGTATCGGCTTACCATTACCAGACTTCCTTATCTTTCGGCTCTCCCCAGTCGATATTCTCGTGGAGGTTTTCCGGCGTGATGTCGTTGACCAGTTCAGCAAGCGTAAATACGGGCTCTTTACGCACTGGCTCAATAATTAATTTGCCATCCACCAGGTCAATCTTCACTTCATCATCAATATTCAGATTGAGCGCCTGCATTAACGTAACCGGGATCCGCACCGCCGGTGAATTTCCCCAACGCTTTACGCTACTGTGGATCATAACCCTTTCCTCAAACCGCTATCATATGTAGATACAGTATATATCAATCTACATTGTAGATACGAGCAAATTTCGGCCTAACTCCCGTGCAACCGACGCGCGTCGATAACATCCGGCACCTGGTTGAGTTTACCCAGCACGCGCCCCAGCACTTGCAGGTTGTAAATCTCAATGGTCATGTCGATGGTCGCCAGTTGCTGTTTGGTGTCGCTACGGCTGGCAACGCCAAGCACGTTCACCTTCTCGTTGGCGAGAATGGTCGTGATATCACGTAACAACCCACTACGATCATTAGCCACCACGCGGACCACCAGCGAATATCCGGCGGAGTAGCTCTCACCCCATACCGCGTCAACAATGCGTTCTGGCGCATGGGAGCGCAGTTCCGCCAGTTGTTCGCAATCGGCGCGGTGTACTGAAATACCGCGCCCCTGGGTAATGAAGCCGACAATCTCATCTCCAGGAATCGGCTGGCAGCAGCGCGCGATGTGGTGCATCAGGTTGCCAACACCTTCGACCACCACGCGACCGTTATCTTTACTGCGGTTTTGCGGCGTGTAGCTTTTTTGCTGAAGTTGCTTCAGCGCGGCGGCGTCCTGCTCTTCGGCACTCGGCTTATTAAATTGCGATTGCAGGAAGTTCACCATCTGATTGAGACGGATATCCCCGCCACCAATCGCCGCCAGCAACTCGTCGACATCATTAAAGTTGTAACGCGGCAGCAGATGTTTTTCTGCTTCTTTCAGGCTGATCCCCAGATGTTCCAGCTCGTCGTCAAGGATTTGCCGCCCAGCCAGAATGTTTTTGTCACGGTCCTGTTTACGGAACCAGGCGTGAATTTTCGAACGCCCACGGCTGGTTGTGACGTAACCGAGGTTTGGGTTTAACCAGTCACGGCTGGGGTTCGGCTGTTTCTGGGTGATAATTTCAATCTGGTCGCCCATCTGCAGCTGGTAGGTGAACGGCACAATGCGCCCGCCAATTTTTGCCCCGATGCAGCGGTGTCCGACATCACTGTGGATGTGGTAAGCGAAGTCCAGCGGCGTTGATCCCGCAGGCAAATCAACGACATCACCTTTCGGCGTAAAGACATACACCCGGTCGTCAAAGACCTGGCTGCGTACTTCGTCGAGCATTTCGCCGGAATCAGCCATCTCTTCCTGCCACGCAATCAGTTTACGCAGCCAGGCAATCCGGTCTTCATGTCCCGAACGTGCGCCGCCAGCTGCCGCGCCCTCTTTATATTTCCAGTGCGCAGCAACACCCAACTCTGCATCTTCATGCATCTGTTTGGTGCGGATTTGGATCTCAACGGTTTTGCCACCTGGCCCCAGAACCACGGTATGAATAGACTGATAACCGTTTGGTTTCGGGTTAGCGACATAATCGTCAAACTCATCCGGCAGGTGGCGATAGTGAGTGTGCACTATCCCCAGTGCGGCATAACAATCCTGTAAACGCTCGGCGACAATACGTACCGCACGCACATCAAACAGCTCATCGAAGGCGAGGTTCTTTTTCTGCATTTTGCGCCAGATACTGTAGATGTGTTTCGGACGACCATACACTTCAGCTTTAACGCCTTCAGCTTTCATCTCAGCGCGCAGATGGCCGACAAACTCTTCGATATAGTGTTCGCGGTCGAGACGGCGTTCATGCAGCAGTTTTGCGATGCGTTTGTATTCGGTCGGGTGGAGATAACGGAAGCAGTAATCTTCCAGCTCCCATTTCAGTTGCCCAATCCCAAGACGGTTCGCCAACGGCGCGTAGATATTGGTGCACTCTTTTGCCGCCAGTACGCGTTCATCTTCCGGCGCATCTTTTACTTCGCGCAGATGAGCAATACGCTCCGCCAGTTTGATGACCACGCAGCGAAAATCATCGACCATCGCCAATAACATCCGGCGAACGTTATCGACCTGTTCGGAGGAAACAGAATCAGTGTGCGTCGCTTTCAGCTGGCGGATCGCCGCCATATCACGCACGCCGTGAATAAGGTTAACGACCGACTTACCGACGCTCTCACGCAGCACATCTTCGCTGACTACGTTGGCATCAGCCAGAGGGAACAGCAGCGCCGCCCGCAGCGTGTCAATGTCCATACTTAATGTCGAGAGGATCTCCACCATCTCAACACCACGCCACAATAACAGACTGGCATCCGGATGCCCCTGCGTCTGTTGCAGACAATACGCCCAGGTTTCGGCTAAGCACTCACACGACTTCTGGCTGGTAATACCCAGACTTGCGATCCATTTTTCCGGATCAAATTCACCAGCCTTATTGATATGTGCACTTCTTACCGCAACCATCGTCCTCTCCTTTAGGGACCAGACCTGCCGAAATCGGCAAATCGCAACTATTTAACGCGCGAGAAAAGTACCATCGATTCCAGATGTCCCGTGTGTGGGAACATATCCAGCATCGCCAGTCGCGCAATGGTATATCCTGCTTTTAATAACGCTTCGCTATCCCGAGCCAGCGTTGCAGGGTTACAGGATACATAAACTATACGAATAGGTTCCAGTTTTATAATTTGCTGCATAACACCTGCGGCACCTGCTCGCGCCGGGTCCAGCAACACTTTATCGAAGCCGTTTTTCGCCCACGGCTGCTTTGTGACATCTTCTTCAAGATTTTCATGATAAAACGTCACATTCTGTAAGCCATTAAGACGCGCATTCTGCTGGCCTTTTTCCACCAGCGCCGGAACACCTTCTACACCCACCACACTGGCTGCTTGTGTCGCCAATGGCAGTGTAAAGTTGCCCATACCGCAGAACAGATCCAGTACGCGATCTTCAGGTTGCACATCCAGCCATTCCAACGCACGCGCTACCATTTTTTGGTTCACACCCGCATTGACCTGAATAAAATCGCGCGGGCTAAAAGTTAAGCGCAACCCGTTTGAGTCATACCAGGGCATCTCACCAGAGACGGTTTCGAGTATCTCACTATCGGGGGCGAGATACAGATCCAGGCCTTCAGAATGCGAAAAGCGTTCCAGTTTTTCGCGATCTGCCGAACTTAGCGGTGCGGTATGGCGCAAAATCATCAGCGTGCCGCTGGTTGCCTGTACTAGTTCAACATGACCAAGATGGCGCATAGCTTGTAAGCTGCCCAGGCATGCCCTGACTTTGGGCAGCAATGCTTCAAGTTGGGGCACTAAAATGGGGCATTGTTTAACGTCGACAATGTCACTGGAGCCCGCTTTGCGAAACCCCATCTGAAGTTGCTGTGTTTTCGGTAAGTAGTTCAGACTTAAACGCGCGCGACGGCGATAGCCCCAGGGAACATCGGCGATCACTTCAGAGACTTCGTGTTTCATTAATCGGGCGAGTGCCGCACTTTTGCTTCGCTGCTGTAAATCCACGCTGGCGTGTTGTTGCTGACAGCCGCCGCATACGCCAAAATGAGGACAGCGTGGCGTTTCGCGTTCCGGGCTATCGCTTAACCGGCGTACGACTTTAGCGCGGGAATACTGTTTTTTATCTTCAGTAACAGTAACTTCCGCGTTTTCCTGCGGCAATAATCCGGGGATAAATAGCGTTTTGCCGTTATGTCGCGCCACGCCCTGACCAAAAGAGTCGAGGTCGTTGACTGAAACGGTTATGATCTGACGCGTCGTCGTGCGTCGTTTTGCAGAGTAGAATTGCGCCATTGGCGAGACTTTCTCAATTTAACAGTGTGACCTTAATTGTCCCATAACGGAACTCCATGACCAACTACAGCCTGCGCGCACGCATGATGATTCTGATCCTGGCACCGACCGTCCTTATTGGTTTATTGCTGAGTATCTTTTTCGTCGTGCATCGCTATAACGACTTGCAGCGTCAACTGGAAGATGCCGGTGCCAGCATTATTGAGCCGCTTGCAGTTTCTACTGAATATGGCATGAGCCTGCAAAATCGCGAATCTATCGGTCAGTTAATAAGCGTACTGCATCGTCGCCATTCCGATATTGTTCGCGCGATTTCGGTTTATGATGAAAATAACCGACTCTTTGTCACCTCCAATTTTCATCTTGATCCCTCATCAATGCAGCTCGGCAGCAACGTGCCGTTTCCTCGCCAGCTCACTGTCACTCGTGACGGCGATATTATGATCCTCCGCACGCCGATTATTTCTGAGAGTTACTCCCCCGACGAATCGCCCAGTAGCGATGCCAAAAATAGTCAAAATATGTTGGGATATATTGCGCTTGAGCTGGATCTTAAATCGGTTCGCTTGCAGCAATATAAAGAGATCTTTATTTCCAGCGTGATGATGCTGTTTTGTATCGGTATTGCGCTTATTTTTGGCTGGCGCTTAATGCGCGATGTAACCGGTCCGATTCGCAACATGGTGAATACCGTCGACCGCATCCGTCGCGGGCAACTCGACAGCCGGGTGGAAGGATTTATGCTCGGCGAGCTGGATATGCTGAAAAACGGTATCAACTCGATGGCAATGTCGCTGGCTGCTTATCACGAAGAGATGCAGCACAATATCGACCAGGCGACGTCCGATCTGCGTGAAACGCTGGAGCAGATGGAAATTCAGAACGTTGAGTTGGATCTGGCGAAAAAGCGCGCCCAGGAAGCGGCACGTATTAAATCCGAGTTTCTGGCAAATATGTCACACGAGCTGCGTACACCACTGAATGGTGTTATTGGCTTTACCCGCCTGACGCTGAAAACAGAATTAACACCAACGCAGCGCGATCACCTGAATACGATTGAACGTTCGGCAAATAATTTGCTGGCAATTATTAATGATGTTCTCGACTTCTCGAAACTGGAAGCAGGTAAGCTGATTCTGGAAAGTATTCCATTCCCACTACGCAGCACGCTGGATGAAGTCGTTACTCTGCTGGCACATTCTTCTCACGATAAAGGGTTGGAACTGACGCTCAATATTAAAAGCGACGTGCCTGATAACGTGATCGGCGACCCACTGCGATTACAGCAAATCATCACTAACCTGGTGGGGAATGCAATTAAATTCACCGAGAATGGCAACATTGATATTCTGGTAGAAAAACGTGCGCTGAGTAATACCAAAGTGCAGATTGAAGTGCAGATTCGGGATACCGGCATTGGTATTCCTGAACGCGATCAATCGCGCTTATTCCAGGCCTTCCGACAGGCTGATGCCAGTATTTCCCGCCGTCATGGTGGCACCGGGCTGGGGCTGGTGATTACACAAAAACTGGTTAATGAAATGGGCGGCGATATTTCGTTCCATAGCCAGCCGAATCGCGGTTCAACTTTCTGGTTCCACATTAATCTCGATCTGAACCCGAACATTATTATTGAAGGGCCATCCACCCAGTGCCTCGCCGGTAAACGCCTGGCCTATGTCGAACCAAACTCCGCAGCAGCGCAATGCACGCTGGATATTTTAAGTGAAACGCCGCTGGAAGTGGTTTATAGCCCAACGTTCTCCGCGCTGCCTCCCGCGCATTACGACATGATGTTGTTAGGCATCGCGGTGACCTTCCGCGAGCCGCTAACAATGCAACATGAGCGATTAGCGAAAGCGGTATCGATGACCGATTTCCTGATGCTGGCACTTCCTTGCCATGCACAAGTCAATGCTGAAAAACTCAAGCAAGATGGTATCGGCGCGTGTCTGCTGAAACCCCTGACGCCTACACGTCTGTTGCCTGTACTGACCGAGTTTTGTCATCAAACACAAAATACGCTGTTGCCTGTCACCGATGAAAGTAAGCTGGCAATGACGGTTATGGCTGTTGATGATAACCCAGCAAACCTGAAACTTATCGGCGCATTGCTGGAAGATATGGTGCAACATGTGGAACTTTGCGATAGCGGGCATCAGGCGGTTGAACGGGCGAAACAGATGCCGTTCGATTTGATCTTAATGGATATTCAAATGCCGGACATGGACGGCATTCGGGCCTGCGAACTCATCCACCAGCTCCCCCATCAGCAACAAACGCCGGTTATCGCGGTAACGGCGCATGCAATGGCCGGGCAAAAAGAGAAGCTGCTTGGCGCAGGGATGAGCGATTATCTGGCGAAACCGATTGAAGAAGAGCGATTGCATAATTTGCTGTTGCGCTACAAGCCTGGCAGCGGTATTTCGTCTCGCGTCGTGACGCCCGAAGTCAACGAAATTGTGGTGAACCCGAATGCGACCCTCGACTGGCAACTGGCACTACGCCAGGCAGCAGGAAAAACCGATTTAGCGCGCGATATGCTGCAAATGTTACTCGATTTCCTGCCTGAAGTTCGCAACAAAGTTGAGGAACAGCTGGTTGGAGAAAACCCGGAAGGCCTGGTTGATTTGATTCATAAACTGCATGGCAGTTGCGGCTATAGCGGTGTGCCGCGTATGAAGAATCTCTGCCAACTGATCGAACAACAGCTACGTAGCGGTACTAAAGAAGAAGATTTGGAGCCGGAGCTGCTGGAACTGTTGGACGAGATGGATAATGTCGCGCGCGAAGCCAGCAAAATTCTCGGGTAACGGACGTCTTGTCGAGTAGCAATCGGCTTTTTATGACGCTGGTTTCAGATTGGTGACAAAGTGCCTGTGTTTATGCCGGATGCGGCGTTAACGCCTTATCCGGCCTACAAAACCAATTAAATTCAATGAATTAAAAAATGATGTAGACCTGATACATAGCACAACAGGCTATTTTGCGTTTAGCATCAGTCTCAAGCCGGCTCCAGATAGAGCCGGTTTTGGTTTTCTGTCTTAACGCACCATGCACGGGCGCTTGTTATCGAACGTCCAGCCAGGAATCAGATACTGCATTCCCATCGCATCGTCACGCGCGCCAAGCCCGTGTTTCTGATACAGCTCATGGGCTTTCATCACTTGATCCATATCGATTTCTACACCCAGCCCCGGTTTTTCTGGCACCTGTACCAGCCCGCCTTTGATCTCAAACGGTTCTTTGGTCAGGCGCTGATTACCTTCCTGCCAGATCCAGTGCGTATCAATAGCAGTAATTTTACCCGGTGCAGCGGCGGCAACATGGGTAAACATCGCCAGGGAAATATCGAAGTGGTTGTTTGAGTGTGAACCCCAGGTCAGGCCAAATTCATGGCACATTTGCGCCACACGTACCGAACCTTGCATCGTCCAGAAATGCGGATCCGCCAGCGGGATATCAACGGATTGCAGGGAGAGCGTATGGCCCATCTGCCGCCAGTCGGTGGCGATCATATTGGTTGCGGTCGGCAGGCCAGTTGCGCGACGGAACTCAGCCATCACTTCACGCCCGGAGAAACCTTGCTCCGCACCACACGGATCTTCTGCATAAGCCAGCGACCCTTTCAGGTATTTACCAATTTTAATCGCTTCGTTCAGCGACCAGGCACCGTTAGGATCGAGCGTAATACGCGCCTGCGGGAAGCGTTGCGCCAGTGCCACAATAGACTCGGCCTCTTCTTCCCCGGCCAGTACACCGCCTTTCAGTTTGAAATCGTTGAAGCCATATTTTTCATACGCCGCTTCCGCCAGGCGCACCACCGCATCCGGCGTCATCGCTTCTTCATGACGCAGGCGATACCAGTCGCATGAGTCATCCGGCTGGCTTTGATACGGCAGCGGTGTGGCTTTGCGATCACCGACGAAGAACAGATAACCGAGCATTTCGACTTCGCTACGCTGTTGACCATCGCCCAGCAGCGATGCCACGTTTACCCCCAGATGCTGCCCCAGCAGATCCAGCATTGCCGCTTCTATCCCGGTAACTACATGAATAGTGGTACGCAAATCAAATGTCTGCAAACCGCGCCCACCAGCATCACGATCGGCAAAAGTATTACGCACCAGCGTCAGAACGTTTTTGTATTCACCCAGCGTTTTACCTACCACCAGCGGAATCGCATCTTCCAGCGTTTTACGGATTTTCTCGCCGCCGGGAATTTCCCCTACGCCAGTGTGACCAGAATTATCTTTGATAATCACAATATTACGCGTAAAGAACGGTGCGTGTGCACCACTCAGATTCATCAGCATACTGTCATGACCCGCCACCGGGATGACCTGCATTTCAGTAACAACAGGCGTCGTAAATTGAGAACTCATATTTATGTCCTTTTTCAGAATCAATGACGGCCGAAAACGGGACGTTTACGGTCAAAGGTCCAGCCGGGGATCAGGTACTGCATCGGACCTGCGTCGTTACGCGCACCGCCAGGCAGACGTTTATAGGCCTCATGTGCCTTTTGTACCTGTTCCCAGTCCAGTTCCACGCCCAGACCGGGCGCATCAGGAACGGCAATTTTTCCGTTTTTAATCTCCAGCGGATTTTTGGTCAGGCGACAATCGCCCTCCTGCCAAATCCAGTGGGTATCGATAGCGGTAGGATTACCCGGTGCCGCCGCGCCCACATGGGTAAACATCGCCAGAGAGATATCGAAATGGTTATTAGAATGGCAGCCCCAGGTCAGCCCCCAGTCGTCGCAAAGCTGCGCCACACGGACTGCACCGGAAAGCGTCCAGAAGTGCGGATCGGCAAGTGGAATATCTACCGCATTGAGCATCACCGCATGACCCATTTCGCGCCAGTTGGTGGCGATCATGTTAGTCGCGACGGGCAAGCCGGTCGCCCGCCGAAACTCCGCCATCACTTCACGACCGGAGAAACCCTGTTCTGCGCCGCATGGATCTTCGGCATAGGTAAGAACATCATTCAGCCCTTTGCATAGAGAAATGGCTTCATCAAGTAGCCAGGCACCGTTGGGATCAACGGTAATCCGCGCATCAGGGAAGCGTTTCTTCAATGCCCGAACAGTGTCGATTTCTTGCTCGCCAGGTAACACCCCGCCCTTAAGTTTGAAATCTTTAAAGCCATAGCGATCCTGTGAGGCTTCCGCCAGACGCACAACGGCTTCGCTGTTCATCGCTTTCTGATGGCGCAACTGATACCACTCATGGTTGCCCGGCGTATTTTCCAGATAAGGAAGATCGGTTTTGGTCCGATCACCGATATAAAACAGATAACCGAGGACGGTAATAGTCTCGCGTTGCTTGCCTGGCCCCAACAGTTCGCAGACCGGAACATTCAGCGCCTTACCTAGCAGGTCAAGCAAGGCGGCTTCCAGCGCCGCCACGGCATTAACGCGCAATTCAAAAGTCCAGGCACCTTTGCCGAAGGTATCAAAATCGGCCGCCTGATTACCTATATGCACCTGCTGAACCACTTTATTCAGGCGCGCAACTTCCTGGCCCAGCACCATCGGAATAGCATCGACAAGCGTCTGATAAATCACCTCTCCGCCCGGCGCTTCACCAATACCGGTATGCCCGGCATTATCGGTGAGTACCACAATATTGCGGGTGAAATATGCGCTATGTGCACCACCAATATTAAGCAACATGCTATCGTGCCCGGCGACCGGAATGACTTTCATATCAGTAATAACAGGACTGGATTGTGTCGTCATCTTATTGCCCCGCGACAGGTTTCAGCTCGATACGCTTGATATCGCCCACCAGCACCAGGTAGCTCAGTACCGCGATTAAGGCATGAACACCAACATAAATCAGCGCCCCATTAAAGGAGCCAGTCGTGCCAACGATATAACCAATTGCGATTGGCGTGACGATGCCAGAAATGTTACCGAACATGTTGAACAGGCCACCGGAAAGACCGCTGATCTCTTTTGGCGCGGTATCTGCCATTACTGCCCAACCCAGCGCCCCGATGCCCTTACCGAAGAAGGCCAGCGCCATAAAGCCGATGATCATCCACTCAACGTTGACGTAGTTGCAGAACACCATCACCATCGACAGCAACATGCCCATTACGATCGGTGTTTTACGCGCAATGTTCAGCGATCCCGTGCGGCGCATCAGCCAGTCGGAAATAATCCCACCCAGCACACCGCCGATAAAACCGCAAACCGCCGGAACGGAAGCCACAAAGCCCGCTTTCAGAATCGACATCCCGCGTGCCTGCACCAGATAAACCGGGAACCAGGTAATAAAGAAGTAAGTCAGGGCGTTGATACAGTACTGACCGATATAAACGCCGATCATCATCCGTGACCCGAGCAGCTGTTTGATCTGCCCCCACTTCACGCTGAACGGCACTTTAACTTTGGTGTTTTGCTGATCCATATTGATCAGCGCGCCACCCGCGGCGATATACTCCAGCTCTTTCTGATTTACCCCCGGATGTTGATTTGGCTCGTGGATGACTTTCAACCAGATAAAGCTGATGACAATCCCCAGACCGCCCATAAAGAAGAAGACGTGTGACCAGCCCACTTCATGCGTCAGCCAGCCCATAATCGGCGCGAAGATCACCGTTGCGAAGTATTGAGCGGAGTTAAAAATCGACACCGCCGTTCCCCTTTCCTGCGCCGGAAACCAGGCCGCAACAATGCGACTGTTGCCGGGGAAAGATGGCGCTTCAGCAAGCCCGACCAGGAAGCGCAGAGTAAACAGGGCAACGATAATGCCGAATCCACTAAAGATATCGACGAAGCCTTGCAGCAAGGTAAACATCGACCAGATAAAGATCGACCAGAAGTAGACGCGTTTTGAACCAAAACGGTCCAGCAACCAGCCACCAGGGATCTGCCCGATAACATAAGCCCATGAGAAGGCAGAGAACACATAGCCCATTCCCACGGGATCAAGGCCGATATCTTTGGCCATTTCCGAACCGGCAATAGAAAGCGTAGCGCGGTCGCCGTAGTTGAAGGATGTGACGATAAACAACATCACCACTATCCAGTAACGAGCATTCGTGCGTTTTTCCACACTGCTCGCAGCCTGACTTAAAGAACTCATTGTTGCACTCCTGAAAATTCGCGTTAGCCACGCTCACTCTGGACTGCGACATAGCCAGGAAATCAGAGGTGACGTAGGGTGTTTTTTGCCGTTTTTATAGGTCGTTCGCCGAATACGGCGCGTGTTTATATCTGGCAATAGCAGTATAAAAAGCGCGCCATAGCGGCTCACCGTGCAACAACACAACATTAATGCGTTCAATGAGGCCCGATTTTGGCATTAGCCCTGGACGGTGGAATCCACTTCACGGAAATGAAAACAAGAACAAGAAAGGAAGGGTTAAAACGAAGAAATAAAGAAGAGTATGAAATGGATCGCTTGACTCCAGGCAAACGCCAGTAAAAATCCGCGCTATGAAGCAGTTTTTACTGGCATTTGCCTGAAAATATTCGATTCAGCACCGCTAAAACGACATTTACCGCTCGCTGAACATATCAGGACAACAGCGTGCCCCACTGTTCGACCCACGGATTTGATTCCGTTTCCGGTTCCGGGTTCTCACTGGCGTCAATCAACAGCATTTCGCCAACCCGCTGAGCGCTCTGTTCCTGCAACAAGGCATCGAACTGTTTGCCGCCATTGCAGAAATTTACATAACTGCTGTCGCCGAGCGCAATCACGCCATAACGCAGATTCGGCTGGAAGCCCAGACTATCTTTGATTCCCTGAAAGAGCGGCACAATGCTATCAGGAAGGTCGCCCTGCCCGGTCGTGGACGTAACCACCAGAACATACTTATCCTGATAGGGCAGCCAGTCGCTTAATTCAGGATCTTCAAATACCGTTGCTTTGTGGCCCTGTGCGGTCAGAATTGCTTCTGCTTCTTCCGCCACTAACAGCGAATTTCCGTACATGGTGCCGACAAAAATACCAATTTCCGCCATACCGTTTTCTCCCTGGATTAGGAACTTATCTCTCCATCCTGACCCGATGGCGCACTGAACTCAACCCTTTCATTTTCAGGAAGCAGACCGCGCCAGCCAAATTGTGATAACGCCTGCATCCAGGTGTCGTCCAGGCCCGCGTGAATAGTCAGCGGCTCGCCAGTAAAAGGATGCGTCAATGACAACTGACTGGCATGTAGCATTAACCGCTGGAGGCCAAAATGCTCAGCACCGCTGCGATTCTGGCGTAAATCGCCATGTTTGCTATCGCCAATAATCGGATGACGCAAATGGGCAAGATGTCGGCGAAGCTGATGTTTGCGTCCGGTTTTCGGCTCCAGTTCCACCAGGCCGTAGCGCGTGGTCGGGTAACGTCCGGTCGCTACCGGCATTTCTACGGTCGCCAGACCGCGATAATGCGTCACTGCTGGCTGCGAGCCTTTATCTTCGCGGGCAAATTTATCAGCGATTTTGTCCAGTTCTTCCACCAGTGGATAATCCAGAACTGCTTCTTCCATCAACCAGCCGCGCACAATCGCATGGTAACGTTTCTGGATTTGGTGCTGTTCAAACTGTTGTGCCAGCAGCCGTCCGGCCTCGCTGGATAATCCCATCAACAACACACCAGAAGTGGGTCGGTCCAGACGATGAGCGGTAAAAACGTGCTGGCCAATCTGATCACGCACGGTTTGCATGACCACTACTTTCTCGTCGCGATCCAGCCAGCTGCGGTGAACCAGCCAGCCGGAGGGTTTATTTACCGCAACCAGCCATTCATCCTGATAGAGTATTTCCAGCATTAGCTCGCATCATCCGCAAAAAGAGCATCCAGTTTTTCCAGCTCAGCCAGAATAAGCGCGCGTTGCGGATGGTCCGTCGCCAGCGCCATTTCATAATAGGGTGCAACGGCAAAAGCGCCCGGTAACGGCTGTTTGTTATCTAACAAATCGTGCATTCGCGGGATCAGCACCCACTGCAACCACTCCAGTGGTTCCATGGTGTCCATAAAGAACGGTTGGGTACTATTAAATTGATGCGGCTGGGGTTCATCGTTTCGCCAGTGCTGATGTTCACGCAGTAACGCTTCAAGCGCCTGCAACTGGAGACGAACGCGGTCATGAGTGGTCATAAAGCAACCTCAATAAGAAAAACTGCCGCGAAGGATAGCAGGAATAAAAAAAGGGAGCACTGTATTCACAGCGCTCCCGGTTCGTTTCGCAGCATTCCAGCTACTTTTGTTGCTCCCTGCTCATCCTTGACAACTTTTCCTCTGGCCTTGCGGCCAATCGTTCATCCTGAACTATTGCTTCCTGCTCACACCACCCCGATGTGATACTTCATCCTGAAGTGTCCCTGGCCTTCCTGACCCACCGAATCATCCTGACCGGTTCTCATTCTCCATCCTGGAGGTGTCCTTTAACGCGTCCTGCGTCATCCTCTTCGCTTCATCCAGAAGCCTTTCCCTGAAACACCATCCTGGTGTGTCCTGCAGAAGTGTCATCATCCTGATGTTCACTTCGTTGTCTGACTCCCTGTCGACGAAGATAGAATCGTCTTTTTCGCGAAGTCTTACAAGGCGCTTACAGACAATGCCTTAAGGAAAATTTCATATGAAAGTTAAGAATTAACAATCAACATTTTGATTTTAAATGAAAATAACGATTCTTATCTTTTTAAGTATTCGCTTATTTCCTGGCGATCTCCTACAGAGTCTGTAAGAGATCTCTCACAACCAGATGGGGTATTTGGATTACAGAAGAGGCTTAAGTTGATTAAGGAATTCCGCAAGATTTGAGGCTAAATGCGTCCGTTTACGTGTTCCCAGCGTCTCTTTGCACACTTCACCGGAGAGATTACACACCGAGATGACCTCTAACTCTTCTTCCAGCGTCGCGATAAATAGCGTGGGCGGCAGTTTTAGCCTTTTCTGAGTCACCAGATGACCAATCAGATTTTCCTGCACCCGACGGAAGTCGTCTTCACTCCAGGTTTGCAGCAATGTCAGTTTGATATCGCCAAACTGCGCGTGCATATCCCCGGCAAACTGAGTCGTATAAAAGGTATGAATTGTGGGTTGTATCACAATATCAAAAGCGCGTTCAACCGCGTTTACATTTTGTTCCCCGGTAAACGGCTGGGGTTGCCAGTATACGGCATCTTCGGTAGTTGAAATAATGCACGGTGAAGGAACACCGTACAGTTCCTCACTTAACGGCCAGCTTTTATGCTCTTCATGCCACGCATCGCAGTAGCGTGCAGTAAAATCTTTCAGGGCTTGTGCGGTCAAATCGTCCACTAATTTCTCTCTTCACTTAAACCAGATACACTTGTCGTTTAGTTTATCTGGTTTATGACGGTGAAACATGTCTTCTTATGCAAACCATCAGGCACTTGCGGGCCTGACTCTTGGAAAATCAACCGATTACCGGGATACCTATGACGCCAGCCTACTGCAAGGCGTTCCACGCAGCCTGAATCGCGACCCGCTGGGTCTGAAAGCGGATAACCTGCCTTTTCACGGTACGGATATCTGGACGCTGTATGAACTTTCCTGGCTGAATGCGAAAGGTTTGCCGCAGGTCGCTGTCGGTCATGTTGAACTTGATTACACCAGCGTAAATCTGATTGAGTCGAAGAGTTTTAAGCTCTATCTCAACAGTTTTAACCAGACGCGTTTTAATAACTGGGATGAGGTGCGCCAGACGCTGGAGCGCGACTTAAGCACTTGCGCCCAGGGTAAGGTTAGCGTGGCGTTATATCGTCTTGATGAACTGGAAGGCCAGCCGATAGGTCATTTCAATGGCACCTGCATTGATGACCAGGATATCACTATCGATAACTATGAATTCACTACTGACTATCTGGAGAATGCCACCAGCGGTGAAAAAGTAGTGGAAGAGACGCTTGTCAGCCACCTGCTGAAATCAAACTGCCTGATCACCCATCAACCAGATTGGGGTTCGATCCAAATTCAGTATCGTGGACGCCAAATTGACAGAGAAAAACTGCTGCGTTACCTGGTCTCATTCCGTCATCACAACGAGTTCCACGAACAGTGCGTGGAACGCATCTTTAATGACCTGTTACGCTTCTGCCAGCCAGAGAAATTAAGCGTTTACGCACGTTATACCCGTCGTGGCGGTCTGGACATTAACCCGTGGCGCAGTAATAGCGATTTTGTCCCATCGACCACAAGACTGGTTCGGCAATAAATTTTTTCTCAATTTTGCGTGCTGGATTCACGCAGAAGGTTGTGAAAGGTCATCAGGCAGGGCTATTGTAATCAAAGGGAATGACGATATTCGTCCCATAAGGAGTTTTTCTTGATTACACATATTAGCCCGCTTGGCTCCATGGATATGTTGTCGCAGCTGGAAGTGGATATGCTTAAACGCACCGCCAGCAGCGACCTCTATCAACTGTTTCGCAACTGTTCACTTGCCGTACTGAACTCCGGTAGTTTGACCGATAACAGCAAAGAATTGCTGTCTCGTTTTGAAAATTTCGATATTAACGTCCTGCGCCGTGAACGCGGCGTAAAGCTGGAACTGATTAATCCCCCGGAAGAGGCTTTTGTCGATGGGCGAATTATTCGCGCTTTGCAGGCCAACTTGTTCGCGGTTCTGCGAGACATTCTCTTCGTTTACGGGCAAATCCATAATACCGTTCGTTTTCCCAACCTGAATCTCGACAACTCCGTCCACATCACTAACCTGGTCTTTTCCATCTTGCGTAACGCTCGCGCGCTGCATGTGGGTGAAGCGCCAAATATGGTGGTCTGCTGGGGCGGTCACTCAATTAACGAAAATGAGTATTTGTATGCCCGTCGCGTCGGAAACCAGCTGGGCCTGCGTGAGCTGAATATCTGCACCGGCTGTGGTCCGGGAGCGATGGAAGCGCCGATGAAAGGTGCTGCGGTCGGACACGCGCAGCAGCGTTACAAAGACAGTCGTTTTATTGGTATGACAGAGCCGTCGATTATCGCCGCTGAACCGCCTAACCCGCTGGTCAACGAATTGATCATCATGCCGGATATCGAAAAACGTCTGGAAGCGTTTGTCCGTATCGCTCACGGCATCATTATCTTCCCTGGAGGTGTGGGTACGGCAGAAGAGTTGCTGTATTTGCTGGGAATTTTAATGAACCCGGCCAACAAAGATCAGGTTTTACCATTGATCCTCACCGGCCCGAAAGAGAGCGCCGACTACTTCCGCGTACTGGACGAGTTTGTCGTACATACGCTGGGCGAAAACGCGCGCCGCCATTACCGCATCATCATTGATGACGCCGCTGAAGTCGCTCGTCAGATGAAAAAATCGATGCCGCTGGTGAAAGAAAATCGCCGCGACACTGGTGACGCTTACAGCTTTAACTGGTCAATGCGCATTGCACCAGATTTGCAAATGCCGTTTGAGCCGTCTCACGAGAATATGGCTAATCTGAAGCTTTACCCGGATCAACCTGTTGAAGTGCTGGCTGCCGACCTGCGCCGTGCGTTCTCCGGTATTGTGGCGGGTAACGTAAAAGAAGTCGGTATTCGCGCCATTGAAGAGTTTGGTCCTTACAAAATCAACGGCGATAAAGAGATTATGCGTCGTATGGACGACCTGCTACAGGGTTTTGTTGCCCAGCATCGTATGAAGTTGCCAGGCTCAGCCTACATCCCTTGCTACGAAATCTGCACGTAATCTCCGCTCCCCCGGTGACGTTTGTTGCCGGGTTTTCTCGTTTTTGGTCACTTACTCATCAACTCATTTCATTTGTTATATGAATGTTTCTTACCACCCTCACGCGACAAATATCATCACAGTTAATATGTCATACAATTTATGTTGCAACGCAAACGTTTCCCTATTTTCATAAACCGTATTTTATCGCTATGAAAAAGAAATTATCGCCATGATTAACTAAAAGTATTGATTTTTTCAGTTCAACCTACATATATTGCGCGCCCCGGAAGAAGTCAGATGTCGTTTAATGGGCAAATATTGCCCTTAAATTCTCTTTTACTTTTGATTTACAGAGTAAAGCGTTGGGATAATCTATCTTCCAAGTAGATTATTGTATTTGAGATCAAGATCACTGATAGATACATAACTTGTGTGTATCTTTCCGCCCTCAAATTATTACGGCGGTAAATGATTAAGCCATCGCCGATAGACAGATTTCATTTTTACGGTCAGGCACCTTCCCGGGCTGAACTGGCTAAAAGCTGAATTATTTGCATTCCTCCAGGAGAAATAGATGGAAACGACTCAAACCAGCACGATTGCGTCGAAAGACTCTCGTAGTGCCTGGCGCAAGACAGACACCATGTGGATGCTGGGCCTTTACGGCACGGCAATCGGCGCGGGCGTGCTGTTCCTGCCAATCAACGCCGGTGTTGGCGGTATGATCCCGCTGATCATCATGGCTATCCTTGCGTTCCCGATGACGTTTTTTGCTCACCGCGGCCTGACTCGCTTCGTACTGTCTGGTAAAAACCCGGGCGAAGACATCACCGAGGTTGTAGAAGAACACTTTGGTATTGGCGCAGGTAAACTGATTACCCTGCTCTACTTCTTCGCTATCTACCCGATCCTGCTGGTTTATAGCGTGGCAATCACCAATACAGTTGAAAGCTTCATGTCTCACCAGCTGGGTATGACGCCACCGCCGCGTGCGATTCTGTCGCTGATCCTGATCGTGGGTATGATGACCATCGTTCGCTTCGGTGAGCAGATGATCGTTAAAGCGATGAGTATTCTGGTATTCCCGTTTGTTGGCGTACTGATGCTGCTGGCTCTGTACCTCATCCCGCAGTGGAACGGCGCAGCACTGGAAACGCTGTCTCTGGACACTGCATCTGCAACCGGAAACGGTCTGTGGATGACCCTGTGGCTGGCAATTCCGGTAATGGTGTTCTCGTTCAACCACTCTCCGATCATCTCTTCTTTCGCCGTTGCGAAGCGTGAAGAGTACGGCGATATGGCAGAACAGAAATGCTCGAAGATCCTGGCATTCGCACACATCATGATGGTGCTGACCGTAATGTTCTTCGTCTTCAGCTGCGTACTGAGCCTGACTCCGGCAGACCTGGCTGCGGCTAAAGAGCAGAACATCTCGATTCTGTCTTACCTGGCTAACCACTTTAACGCACCGGTTATCGCGTGGATGGCTCCGATTATCGCGATTATCGCTATCACCAAATCCTTCCTCGGCCACTACCTGGGCGCACGTGAAGGCTTCAACGGTATGGTGATTAAATCTCTGCGTGGTAAAGGTAAGTCTATCGAAATCAACAAGCTGAACCGTATCACTGCGCTGTTCATGCTGGTAACGACCTGGATTGTTGCCACCCTGAACCCGAGCATCCTGGGTATGATTGAAACCCTGGGCGGCCCAATCATCGCGATGATCCTGTTCCTGATGCCGATGTACGCAATTCAGAAAGTACCGGCAATGCGTAAGTACAGCGGTCACATCAGCAACGTATTCGTTGTCGTGATGGGTCTGATTGCAATCTCCGCAATCTTCTACTCTCTGTTCAGCTAAGTCCTTTCGCGCCGCTTTCGGGCGGCGCTTCCTCCGTTTTAACGCGATGTATTTCCTATGATTAGCGTATTCGATATTTTCAAAATCGGCATTGGCCCTTCCAGTTCTCATACCGTTGGACCAATGAAAGCGGGTAAACAATTTACCGACGATCTGATTGCCCGTAATCTGCTTAAAGACGTGACCCGCGTGGTGGTTGACGTGTACGGCTCGCTCTCTCTGACCGGTAAAGGCCACCACACTGATATCGCCATTATTATGGGCCTGGCGGGTAACCTGCCGGATACCGTGGATATCGATTCCATCCCTGGTTTTATTCAGGATGTGAATACTCATGGTCGCCTGATGCTGGCAAACGGTCAGCATGAAGTGGAGTTCCCGGTTGATCAGTGCATGAACTTCCATGCAGACAACCTTTCTCTGCATGAAAACGGTATGCGCATTACCGCGCTGGCGGGCGATAAAGTCGTTTACAGCCAGACTTACTACTCTATTGGCGGTGGCTTTATCGTTGATGAAGAGCATTTTGGCCAGCAGAATAGCGCACCGGTTGAAGTTCCTTATCCGTACAGTTCAGCAGCCGATCTGCAAAAACATTGTCAGGAAACCGGGCTGTCACTCTCTGGCCTGATGATGAAAAACGAGCTGGCGCTGCACAGCAAAGAAGAGCTGGAACAGCACCTGGCGAACGTCTGGGAAGTCATGCGCGGCGGTATTGAGCGCGGTATTTCTACCGAAGGCGTGTTGCCTGGCAAACTGCGCGTACCACGCCGTGCTGCGGCACTACGCCGGATGCTGGTCAGCCAGGATAAAACCACCACTGACCCGATGGCGGTTGTTGACTGGATCAACATGTTTGCACTGGCAGTGAACGAAGAGAACGCCGCTGGCGGTCGCGTGGTGACTGCGCCGACTAACGGTGCGTGCGGGATTATCCCGGCTGTGCTGGCGTACTACGATAAGTTTATCCGCGAAGTGAACGCTAACTCACTGGCTCGTTACCTGCTGGTAGCCAGTGCCATTGGTTCTCTTTATAAGATGAACGCGTCAATTTCTGGTGCTGAAGTCGGCTGCCAGGGTGAAGTTGGTGTGGCGTGCTCAATGGCGGCGGCTGGTCTGGCAGAACTGTTAGGTGCAAGCCCGGCGCAGGTGTGCATCGCGGCGGAAATCGCCATGGAGCACAACCTCGGTCTGACGTGTGACCCGGTCGCCGGACAGGTCCAGGTGCCATGCATCGAGCGTAACGCCATTGCGGCAGTAAAAGCGGTGAACGCCGCACGTATGGCGCTACGCCGTACCAGCGAGCCGCGCGTCTGCCTCGATAAAGTTATCGAAACCATGTACGAAACAGGTAAAGATATGAACGCCAAGTACCGCGAAACCTCTCGCGGCGGCCTGGCAATGAAGATCGTTGCCTGCGATTAATCGCTCTCCAGAGGCCTCGTTTTGCGAGGCCTCTTCCCGATTTCTCATCCAGCCGTAGCCTGTTCCGGCATCGAATGTTACCCTTATCGCCTGATCTTTAAGGGGGTTATCGTGGCTGTTCATTTGCTTATTGTCGATGCACTGAATCTTATTCGTCGCATTCATGCCGTTCAGGGATCGCCCTGTGTCGAAACCTGCCAGCATGCGCTCGATCAGCTCATTATGCACAGCCAGCCAACCCACGCGGTCGCCGTTTTTGATGATGAAAACCGCAGTAGCGGCTGGCGTCATCAGCGTTTACCAGATTACAAAGCGGGTCGACCGCCAATGCCGGAAGAGTTGCACGACGAGATGCCTGCATTACGCGCCGCCTTTGAGCAACGCGGCGTCCCGTGCTGGTCAACCAGCGGCAACGAAGCCGATGACTTAGCCGCCACGCTGGCGGTCAAAGTGACACAGGCCGGGCATCAGGCAACGATTGTTTCGACAGATAAAGGCTACTGTCAGTTACTTTCACCGACATTACGTATTCGTGATTACTTCCAGAAACGTTGGCTGGATGCGCCATTTATCGATAAAGAATTTGGCGTTCAACCGCAGCAGTTGCCCGATTACTGGGGACTTGCGGGGATCAGCAGTTCAAAGGTACCGGGTGTTGCGGGAATCGGACCAAAAAGCGCCACGCAGCTGCTGGTCGAGTTTCAGAGTCTGGAAGGAATATATGAGAATCTGGATGCGGTTGCCGAAAAGTGGCGCAAAAAATTAGAAACCCATAAAGAGATGGCGTTTCTGTGCCGCGATATTGCCCGCTTACAAACCGATTTGCATATCGACGGCAATTTACAGCAATTGCGGTTGGTACGGTAACGGCGAGCCGGATACGCCGCAAACGTCGTATCCGGCATTATCACATCAGCGCATTTACCAGGCGGTATGGTAAAGCTCTACAATATCCTCAAGCGTTGCTTCACGCGGGTTGCCACCGGTACAAACATCATCCAGTGCCGCCTGCGCCAGTGCCGGAATGTCTTCCTTGCGTACACCAACATCACGCAAATGTGGCGGAATACCGACATCACGGTTGAGAGCAAACACCGCTTCAACAGCGGCATTAC
The DNA here is from genome assembly GCF_046487665.1 of Escherichia sp. WS1152. NCBI lineage: Bacteria > Pseudomonadati > Pseudomonadota > Gammaproteobacteria > Enterobacterales > Enterobacteriaceae > Escherichia > Escherichia sp. WS1152. Next base: position 225,162 of record NZ_JBJQJA010000006.1, read on the forward strand.
GCGCCTCTTCCAGGCTCATACCTTCCACTTTCACGCCCATAACGCGCGCGATATCGCGGTACTTCTCACCGGTAAAGTCAGCGTTATAGCGCATGACATGCGGTAACAGGATGGCGTTCGCAACACCGTGTGGAGTGTTGTAAAACGCGCCCAGTGGATGCGCCATACCATGCACCAACCCTAACCCAACATTCGAGAAGCCCATACCCGCAACATACTGCCCGAGCGCCATTTCTTCTCCGGCATCCTTATCACCAGCAACCGATCCTCGCAGCGCCCCAGCAATGATTTCAATCGCTTTAATGTGCAGTGCATCGGTTAGCGCCCACGCGCCACGGGTAATATACCCCTCAATAGCATGAGTGAGCGCATCGACACCCGTCGCAGCTTTCAGCGCTGGAGGCATACCATCCATCATGTCAGCGTCAATAAACGCCACCTGCGGGATATCATGCGGATCAACGCAAACAAACTTGCGCCGTTTTTCTTCGTCAGTGATCACGTAGTTAATGGTCACTTCTGCCGCAGTGCCTGCTGTGGTGGGGATTGCCAGAATCGGTACACTAGGTTTATTGGTCGGGGAAAGTCCTTCCAGGCTACGCACATCGGCAAACTCCGGGTTGTTGCTGATAATGCCAATCGCTTTACAGGTATCCTGTGGAGAACCACCACCAATAGCGATCAGGTAATCCGCGCCGCTATTCTGGAATACACCGAGCCCTTCTTTGACGACAGTAATTGTTGGGTTGGGCACTACGCCGTCGTAAATCGCCCATGCCAGCCCTGCAGCATCCATCTTATCGGTCACTTTCGCCACCACGCCGCATTGCACCAGCGTTTTATCGGTGACGATCAGCGCCTTCTGATAACCACGGCGTTTCACCTCATCGGTTAAAGCCCCAACAGCACCCCGACCAAACCATGCCGTTTCGTTCAGAATCATTCTGTTAGCCATCATCCTTCTCCTTGTTGCTTTACGAAATTACTCTTCAATCCGTAACCCATAGGTTTTGAATTTCTCCAGCACTACGGCAATCTCTTCATCGCTCAGCACTGGCACCGGGTCCGTAATCGCCAGGGTCGTCAGGTAAAGTTGCGCCAGCACTTCAACTTCATGCGCCAGCCATAACGCTTTTTCCAGATTCACCTCACAAGCGATAAGCCCATGATGTTGTAACAAAGTTGCCTTACGATTTTTGAGAGCCTGCGCAACATGTTCAGAAAGTTCACGTGTTCCAAAGGTCGCATAAGGCGCGCAAGGAATAGAATTACCGCCAGCCGCCGCAATCATGTAGTGAATAGCGGGGATCGATCGGTTAAGAATGGAAACTGCCGTGCAATGAACGGCATGATTGTGAACAACCGCGTTGGCATCCGGTCTGCTTTGATAGGCCGCCATATGGAAACGCCATTCGCTTGAGGGGAGCTTTCCTTCCTCATGTTTACCGTTGCCATCAATAAAGACAATATGCGACTCCGTCAGTTTTTCATATGGAATGCCTGTAGGCGTAATCAGCATCCCATCCTGATAACGTACACTGACGTTCCCCGCTGTCCCCTGGTTCAGTCCCAGGCGGGTCATTTCCAGGCAAGTGTCAATAATCTGACGAGCAAGTTTATTTCGTTCCATTAGCTACCTCTCTCTGATTCAAAACAGGGCAATAATGTTGTTCCTTTCACACTATTGAATTAGCCGTTTAATTACCCACCATCTTCTTCCTGATTAACCAGAAAGAAATTCACAAGCTTATATTTTGTGACCTGGTTCAACTAATCACAGTAAATAACTGCAAGTTCTCTTTTTATAACCCCATTAAAAATGACCGCTCTTAAAAATATTTATCAAAACGGTCATTTTTCTATTCACTCAAGCCAGGAATGCCCGTTTTCGGCATAAACAATTAATACGGTCATCTGGTTTGTGTTTTTTATGATTTATTTTCTGAAACGGGCATGAAATTTCGATTATTAAAGTGATGGTAGTCACATAAAGTCACCTTCCAGCTAATAAGTGTGACCGCCGTCATATTACAGAGCGTTTTTTATTTGAAAATGAATCCATGAGTTCATTTCAGACAGGCAAATATTCACTGATATGAAGCCCGAACTCGCTGGTTTTGCACTTTTGAAAACATAACCGATTACGTGCTTAAGCTTCTGAACCTAAGAGGATGCTATGGGAAACACATCAATACAAACGCAGAGTTACCGTGCGGTAGATAAAGATGCAGGGCAAAGCAGAAGTTACATTATTCCATTCGCGCTGCTGTGCTCACTGTTTTTTCTTTGGGCGGTAGCCAATAACCTTAACGACATTTTATTACCTCAATTCCAGCAGGCTTTTACGCTGACAAATTTCCAGGCTGGCCTGATCCAATCGGCCTTTTACTTTGGTTATTTCATTATCCCAATCCCTGCTGGGATATTGATGAAAAAACTCAGTTATAAAGCAGGGATTATTACCGGATTATTTTTATATGCCTTGGGCGCTGCATTATTCTGGCCCGCTGCAGAAATAATGAACTACACCTTATTTTTAGTTGGCCTATTTATTATTGCAGCCGGATTAGGTTGTCTGGAAACTGCCGCAAACCCTTTTGTTACGGTATTAGGGCCAGAAAGCAGTGGTCACTTCCGCTTAAATCTTGCGCAAACATTTAACTCGTTTGGCGCAATTATCGCGGTTGTCTTTGGGCAAAGTCTTATTTTGTCTAACGTGCCACATCAATCGCAAGACGTTCTCGATAAAATGTCTCCAGAGCAATTGAGTGCGTATAAACACAGCCTGGTATTATCGGTACAGACACCTTATATGATCATCGTGGCTATCGTGTTACTGGTCGCCCTGCTGATCATGCTGACGAAATTCCCGGCATTGCAGAGTGATAATCACAGTGACGCCAAACAAGGATCGTTCTCCGCATCGCTTTCTCGCCTGGCGCGTATTCGCCACTGGCGCTGGGCAGTATTAGCGCAATTCTGCTACGTTGGCGCACAAACGGCCTGCTGGAGCTATTTGATTCGCTACGCTGTAGAAGAAATTCCAGGTATGACTGCAGGCTTTGCCGCTAACTATTTAACCGGAACCATGGTGTGCTTCTTTATTGGTCGTTTCACCGGTACCTGGCTCATCAGTCGCTTCGCACCACACAAAGTCCTGGCCGCCTACGCATTAATCGCTATGGCACTGTGCCTGATCTCAGCCTTCGCTGGCGGTCATGTGGGCTTAATAGCCCTGACTTTATGCAGCGCCTTTATGTCGATTCAGTACCCAACAATCTTCTCGCTGGGCATTAAGAATCTCGGCCAGGACACTAAATACGGTTCGTCCTTCATCGTTATGACCATCATTGGCGGCGGTATTGTCACTCCGGTCATGGGTTTTGTCAGTGACGCGGCGGGCAACATCCCCACTGCTGAACTGATCCCCGCACTCTGCTTCGCGGTCATCTTTATCTTTGCCCGTTTCCGCTCTCAAACGGCAACTAACTGAACATATTTTCCGAATAAAGTGAGGAATCTGTAATGAAAAAAATCAGCTTACCGAAAATTGGTATCCGCCCGGTTATTGACGGTCGTCGCATGGGTGTTCGTGAGTCGCTTGAAGAACAAACAATGAATATGGCGAAAGCTACGGCCGCACTGCTGACCGAGAAACTGCGCCATGCCTGCGGAGCTGCCGTCGAGTGTGTCATTTCCGATACCTGTATCGCGGGTATGGCTGAAGCCGCTGCTTGCGAAGAAAAATTCAGCAGTCAGAATGTAGGCCTCACCATTACGGTAACGCCTTGCTGGTGCTATGGCAGTGAAACCATCGACATGGATCCAACCCGCCCGAAAGCCATTTGGGGCTTTAACGGCACTGAACGTCCCGGCGCTGTTTACCTGGCAGCGGCTCTGGCAGCTCACAGCCAGAAAGGCATCCCGGCATTCTCCATTTACGGTCATGACGTTCAGGATGCCGATGACACATCGATTCCTGCCGATGTTGAAGAAAAACTGCTGCGCTTTGCCCGCGCCGGTTTGGCCGTCGCCAGCATGAAAGGTAAAAGCTATCTGTCGCTGGGCGGCGTTTCGATGGGTATCGCCGGTTCCATTGTTGATCACAACTTCTTTGAATCCTGGCTGGGAATGAAAGTCCAGGCGGTGGATATGACCGAACTGCGTCGCCGTATCGATCAGAAGATTTACGACGAAGCCGAACTGGAAATGGCACTGGCCTGGGCTGATAAAAACTTCCGCTATGGCGAAGATGAAAATAACAAACAGTATCAACGCAATGCCGAGCAAAGCCGCGCAGTTCTGCGCGAAAGTTTACTGATGGCGATGTGTATCCGCGACATGATGCAAGGCAACAGCAAACTGGCCGATATTGGTCGCGTGGAAGAATCACTTGGCTACAACGCCATCGCTGCGGGCTTCCAGGGGCAACGTCACTGGACCGATCAATATCCCAATGGTGACACCGCCGAAGCGATCCTTAACAGTTCATTTGACTGGAATGGCGTGCGCGAACCCTTTGTCGTGGCGACCGAAAACGACAGTCTTAACGGCGTGGCAATGCTAATGGGTCACCAGCTCACCGGCACCGCTCAGGTATTTGCCGATGTGCGTACCTACTGGTCACCAGAAGCAATTGAGCGTGTAACGGGGCATAAACTCGATGGACTGGCAGAACACGGCATCATCCATTTGATCAACTCCGGTTCTGCTGCGCTGGACGGTTCCTGTAAACAACGCGACAGCGAAGGTAACCCGACGATGAAGCCGCACTGGGAAATCTCTCAGAAAGAGGCTGACGCTTGCCTCGCCGCTACCGAATGGTGCCCGGCGATCCACGAATACTTCCGTGGCGGCGGTTACTCTTCCCGCTTCCTTACCGAAGGCGGCGTCCCGTTCACCATGACTCGTGTCAACATCATCAAAGGCCTGGGACCGGTACTGCAAATCGCGGAAGGCTGGAGCGTGGAATTGCCGAAGGATGTGCATGACATCCTCAACAAACGCACCAACTCAACCTGGCCAACCACCTGGTTTGCACCGCGCCTCACCGGTAAAGGGCCGTTTACGGATGTGTACTCGGTAATGGCGAACTGGGGCGCTAACCATGGGGTTCTGACCATCGGCCACGTTGGCGCTGACTTTATCACTCTCGCCTCCATGCTGCGTATCCCGGTATGTATGCACAACGTTGAAGAGACCAAAGTGTATCGTCCTTCTGCCTGGGCTGCGCACGGCATGGATATTGAAGGCCAGGATTACCGCGCTTGCCAGAACTACGGCCCGTTGTACAAGCGTTAATACATTACTCCCTGATGTGATGCCCGGTCGCTCCGGCTACCGGGCCTGAACAAGCAAGAGTGGTTAGCCGGATAAGCAATGTTATCCGGCTATATTGCAGGAGCGATTATGAAACAAGAAGTTATCCTGGTACTCGACTGTGGCGCGACCAATGTCAGGGCCATCGCGGTTAATCGGCAGGGAAAAATTGTTGCCCGCGCCTCAACGCCTAATGCCAGCGATATCGCGATGGAAAACAACACCTGGCACCAGTGGTCTTTAGACGCCATTTTGCAACGCTTTGCTGATTGCTGTCGGCAAATCAATAGTGAACTGACTGAATGCCACATCCGCGGTATCGCCGTCACCACCTTTGGTGTGGATGGCGCTCTGGTAGATAAGCAAGGCAATCTGCTCTATCCGATCATTAGCTGGAAATGTCCGCGAACAGCAGCGGTTATGGACAATATTGAACAGTTGATCTCCGCACAGCGGTTGCAGGCTATTTCTGGCGTCGGAGCCTTTAGTTTCAATACGTTATATAAGTTGGTGTGGTTGAAAGAAAATCATCCACAACTGCTGGAACGCGCGCACGCCTGGCTCTTTATTTCGTCGCTGATTAACCACCGTTTAACCGGCGAATTCACTACTGATATCACGATGGCCGGAACCAGCCAGATGCTGGATATCCAGCAACGCGATTTCAGTCCGCAAATTTTACAAGCCACCGGTATTCCACGCCGACTCTTCCCTCGTCTGGTGGAAGCGGGTGAACAGATTGGTACGCTACAGAACAGCGCCGCAGCAATGCTCGGCTTACCCGTTGGCATACCGGTGATTTCCGCAGGTCACGATACCCAGTTCGCCCTTTTTGGCGCTGGTGCCGACCAAAATGAACCCGTGCTCTCTTCCGGTACATGGGAAATTTTAATGGTCCGTAGCGCCCAGGTTGATACTTCGCTGTTAAGTCAGTACGCCGGTTCCACCTGCGAACTGGATAGCCAGGCAGGGCTGTATAACCCAGGTATGCAATGGCTGGCATCCGGCGTGCTGGAATGGGTGAGAAAACTGTTCTGGACGGCTGAAACACCCTGGCAAATGTTGATTGAAGAGGCTCGTCTGATCGCGCCTGGCGCGGATGGCGTGAAAATGCAGTGTGATTTATTGTCGTGTCAGAACGCTGGCTGGCAAGGAGTGACGCTTAATACCACGCGGGGGCATTTCTATCGCGCGGCGCTGGAAGGGTTAACTGCGCAATTACAGCGCAATCTACAGATGCTGGAAAAAATCGGGCACTTTAAGGCCTCTGAATTATTGTTAGTCGGTGGAGGAAGTCGCAACACATTGTGGAATCAGATTAAAGCCAATATGCTTGATATTCCGGTAAAAGTTCTCGACGACGCCGAAACGACCGTCGCAGGAGCTGCGCTGTTCGGTTGGTATGGCGTAGGGGAATTTAACAGCCCGGAAGAAGCCCGCGCACAGATTCATTATCAGTACCGTTATTTCTACCCGCAAACTGAACCTGAATTTATAGAGGAAGTGTGAAATGCTGAAAACAATTTCGCCGTTAATTTCTCCCGAACTATTGAAAGTGCTGGCAGAGATGGGACATGGAGATGAAATTATTTTTTCCGATGCTCACTTTCCCGCCCATTCGATGGGACCGCAGGTGATCCGCGCTGATGGCCTGTTGGTGAGCGACTTGCTCCAGGCGATTATCCCGTTATTTGAACTGGACAGTTATGCACCGCCGCTGGTGATGATGGCGGCGGTAGAAGGTGACACTCTCGATCCTGAAGTAGAACGACGTTACCGTAATGCGCTTTCACTACAAGCCCCGTGTCCTGACATCATCCGCATCAATCGTTTTGCGTTTTATGAACGGGCGCAAAAAGCCTTTGCGATCGTTATCACAGGCGAACGAGCGAAGTACGGGAATATTCTTTTAAAAAAAGGGGTAACACCGTAATCTCATACCGGTACGCCCGCATGACGCGGGCGGTTATCGAATGATGGGGTGAAAAATATGAAAGCGGCACGCCAGCAAGCGATAGTCGACCTGCTGCTGAACCATACCAGCCTGACCACGGAAGCTCTCTCTGAACAGCTAAAGGTCAGTAAAGAAACCATTCGTCGCGATCTCAATGAATTACAGACGCAGGGTAAAATTCTGCGCAATCATGGACGCGCTAAATATATCCACCGTCAAAATCAAGACAGTGGCGATCCCTTTCACATCAGGCTGAAAAGCCATTATGCGCATAAAGCAGATATCGCGCGCGAGGCGCTCGCGTGGATTGAAGAAGGGATGGTGATAGCCTTAGACGCCAGTTCAACTTGCTGGTATCTGGCACGCCAGTTGCCTGACATCAACATTCAGGTCTTCACCAATAGCCATCCGATTTGCCATGAACTCGGTAAACGCGAACGCATTCAACTGATCAGTTCCGGCGGCACACTTGAGCGCAAATATGGCTGTTACGTCAATCCCTCGCTGATTTCCCAACTTAAATCGCTGGAAATCGATCTGTTTATTTTTTCTTGTGAAGGGATCGATAGCAGCGGCGCACTGTGGGACTCCAATGCGATCAACGCTGATTACAAATCGATGCTATTAAAACGTGCCGCGCAATCGTTGTTATTGATTGATAAAAGTAAATTTAATCGTTCAGGGGAAGCCCGCATCGGGCATCTGGATGAGGTAACGCACATTATTTCTGATGAGCGCCAGGTTGCAACTTCTTTGGTAACAGCCTGACGGAAAGGGTAGCAGGCCGGAGACGACGCCCCGGCCTTGCCTGTTATCGCTCGTCGCGACGACCACCCACCGCAGCCCAGATGCGGCGGACGTGCACCGTCACTTCTTCGCGATCGTGATACAACTGCCGCGCCTGAATCTGAGCATTTATGCCATGTTCATCAAGCTGTGCCTGAATATACGCCAGATTGTGTGACACTTCTTCGTAGCGTTTTTTCATCGGCAGTTTGAGGTTGAAAATGGTTTCACGGCACCAGCCATTAACCAGCCACTGCGCCATCAATGCCGCAACTTTCGCCGGTTTTTCAACCATATCGCATACCATCCAGGAGATATTGCTGCGCGTCGGACGGAATTTGAAACCGTCTTCCCGCAGCCACGTCACCTGTCCGGTATCCATCAGACTTTGCGCCATCGGGCCGTTGTCGACGGAATAAACCCACATGTTGCGCTTCACCAGTTGGTAGGTCCAGCCGCCAGGGCAAGCGCCTAAATCCACCGCCCACATCCCGTTCGCCAGGCGTTCATCCCACTCATCCGCAGGAATAAACACATGAAATGCCTCTTCCAGTTTGAGCGTGGAACGACTCGGCGCATCTGCCGGAAATTTCAGGCGCGGAATGCCCATATAGAACGGCGAATTATTGTTGCTGTATGAGTAACCGGTATAGCAGCAGCCTGGTGCAATAAAGAATACATGCACAACCGGACGCTTCGGCGTTTCATAGTTCGCCAGCACCCCGGCATCGCGCAAGGCAGCGCGTAGCGGAACAGTAAATTTACGGCAGAATTTCAGTAACTCTTTGCTTTCGTTGGTATCGGCAACTTCAACACGCAGTTCACCGCCCTTCTCTACTACGCCCTGTAACATGCCGACAATGGGGGTAATACGATCTTCTGGCGGCAAATGCTGCAGGAGTTCCCCCACCACAAACCACTGGCGGGCAAAAATTAATGAACTGAACGGCAGCTCACGGATTAACTTATCGCCATCATCAGGTTGATAACATTCATAAATGACATAACCCGCATTCTCTTTCACGCGGGCAAAACCGAAAATTTCCCGCTGGCCGGCTTTATCGGTAATTTCTGCGGCGCACTCTTTTTCAAAGCCCGGACGGCACAGCAATACAACCTTATTCATGACTTACGCCCTTGCGCTTTAAACGGATAGCACCAACTAACATTAACGCCCAGCCCGCGAGGAAGCTCACGCCGCCAACCGGAGTGACAAACGCCCACAAACGCAGATGGGACAGCGCCAGGCAATAAAGGCTGCCGCTGAACAACACCGTGCCTAACGCGAGGAAAACGCTACTCCAGTAAAACCAGATACTGATGCGACGCTGCATTGCCACCGCCAGACCTAAGATCGCCAGCGTATGAAACGCCTGGTATTCGAGGCCGGTCTGGATCCAGCCCATCTCAACGGCCCCCATGGTTTTACTTAACACATGCGCGCCAAAAGCGCCCAGAGCCACAAAAATGAAGCCGCTAATGGCGGCGAAAATCAGCATAAAACGGCTGGTCATGGTCGTACCCTACGTAAATTATTGTTCATAACGAAAGCGGAATTTTTCTTGTTCAGCAGCAGCTTTCGCCAGGATCCATTGACGAAAGGCGGCTATTTTACCCAGTTCTGCCTGGCTGTCATGACAAACCAGATAAAAAGCGTTTTTACTGACCAGAACATCATTAAACGGGCAAACAAGACGTCCGGCCTCGATTTCAGATTGCGCCATCACGTTATTTGCCAGCGCCACTCCCTGCCCGTGAATAGCCGCTTGCAGCACCATGGCGCTATGGCTAAAAATTGGCCCTTGCTGAACGTTGATATGATTTAACCCCAATTGTCGGGTATATGTCTGCCAGTCACGGCGTGACGCATCATGTAATAACGTATGTTTAGCCAGATCTTCCGGGGTCTTCAAGGGTTTTTCGCCAGTCAGCAGTAGCGGCGAACACACCGGCAATAAATATTCGGCGTAAAGTTTTTCCACCCGTAGCCCCGGCCAGTTGCCCCGACCATAAAATATCGCCACATCAACATCATCCGCCAGCTTATCTTCCTGACGATCAACCGCCTGGATTCGAACGTCAATTCCCGGATAAGCTGAATTAAAGCTGGAAAGTCGCGGAACCAACCAATGAATGGCGAAACTGGGGAGTAAACTGACCGTCAACGCCCCCTTGGCGCTACGGGCCTGGAGTTTACGCGTCGCTTCGGTTAATTGCGAAAATATCTCTTTGATATCGAGGAAATAGCTTTGCCCTTCCTCGGTCAGCAGGAGTGAACGATTACGGCGGCGGAACAGTTTTAGCCCCAAAAAATCCTCAAGAGACTTGATTTGATGACTTACTGCGGCCTGGGTCACAAAAAGCTCTTCTGCTGCGCGAGTGAAACTTAAATGGCGTGCTGCGGCATCAAAAACTCGTAAGGCATTTAGCGGTGGTAATCGTTTAGACATGGCTTTTAAACTTTGATGTTAAATGAATTTAACAATTAGATCACACTATGTAACCTATTAGTTTTTTTAATCTGAGCCATTATAAATTGTCCGTTGAGCTTCTACCAGCAAATACCTATAGTGGCGGCACTTCCTGAGCCGGAACGAAAAGTTTTATCGGAATGCGTGTTCTGGTGAACTTTTGGCTTACGGTTGTGATGTTGTGTTGTTGTGTTTGCAATTGGTCTGCGATTCAGACCATGGTAGCAAAGCTACCTTTTTTCACTTCCTGTACATTTACCCTGTCTGTCCATAGTGATTAATGTAGCACCGCCTAATTGCGGTGCTTTTTTTTACCTTGCGATCGCGAATTACTGATCCAGTTCGACCATCTCTTTCACGTCAGTACGGTTGATCTGCTGTTTGTTGCCATTAGCGTCTTTATACGAAATCATACCGGTATCGTTATCAGTCTGTGGTTTGCCGTCAGAGACGATGGTACGTCCGTCATTGGTGTGCATCACATAGTTCGAACCGGAACAGGCGCTCAGGGCAAAAGTCAGCATACAGGCAGAAATAATTGCGGCAGTCTTTTTCATCATCTTCTCCTTAAAGCGATTAATAAATCTTAATAGTATTGATTAACAGGCTAAAATTAACGCCTAACACTATTCAGCATATGTTACTTACGCGGCTTCGCCAGGATATCCAGATAATTCTGATGGTTAGCACTCTCCTTGTATCAAAGTGAATTTTGCGTCACGATCGGTGCATCAAGCCGAGGAGTACCATGAACGTTTTTAATCCCGCGCAGTTTCGCGCCCAGTTTCCCGCACTACAGGATGCGGGCGTCTATCTCGATAGCGCCGCGACCGCGCTTAAACCTGAAGCCGTGGTTGAAGCCACTCGACAGTTTTACAGCCTGAGCGCCGGAAACGTCCATCGCAGCCAGTTTGCCGAAGCCCAACGCCTGACCGCGCGTTATGAAGCTGCACGAGAGAAAGTGGCGCAATTACTGAATGCACCGGATGATAAAACTATCGTCTGGACGCGCGGCACCACTGAATCCATCAACATGGTGGCACAATGCTATGCGCGTCCGCGTCTGCAACCGGGCGATGAGATTATTGTCAGCGTGGCAGAACACCACGCTAACCTCGTCCCCTGGCTGATGGTCGCCCAACAAACTGGAGCCAAAGTGGTGAAATTGCCGCTTAATGCGCAGCGACTGCCGGATGTCGATTTGTTGCCAGAACTGATTACTCCCCGTAGTCGGATTCTGGCGTTGGGTCAGATGTCGAACGTTACTGGCGGTTGCCCGGATCTGGCGCGAGCGATTACCTTTGCTCATTCAGCCGGGATGGTGGTGATGGTTGATGGTGCTCAGGGGGCAGTGCATTTCCCCGCGGATGTTCAGCAACTGGATATTGATTTCTATGCTTTTTCAGGTCACAAACTGTATGGCCCGACAGGTATCGGCGTGCTGTATGGTAAATCAGAACTGCTGGAGGCGATGTCGCCCTGGCTGGGCGGCGGCAAAATGGTTCACGAAGTGAGTTTTGACGGCTTCACGACTCAATCTGCGCCGTGGAAACTGGAAGCTGGAACGCCAAATGTCGCTGGTGTCATAGGATTAAGCGCGGCGCTGGAATGGCTGGCAGATTACGATATCAACCAGGCCGAAAGCTGGAGCCGTAGCTTAGCAACGCTGGCGGAAGATGCGCTGGCGAAACGTCCAGGCTTTCGTTCATTCCGCTGCCAGGATTCCAGCCTGCTGGCCTTTGATTTTGCTGGCGTTCATCATAGCGATATGGTGACGCTGCTGGCGGAGTACGGTATTGCCTTGCGGGCCGGGCAACATTGCGCTCAGCCGCTACTGGCAGAATTAGGCGTAACCGGCACACTGCGCGCCTCATTTGCGCCATATAATACAAAGAGTGATGTGGATGCGCTGGTGAATGCCGTTGACCGCGCGCTGGAATTATTGGTGGATTAATGACAAACCCGCAATTCGCCGGACATCCGTTCGGCACAACCGTAACCGCAGAAACGTTACGCAATACCTTCGCTCCGTTGTCGCAATGGGAAGATAAATATCGCCAGTTGATCATGCTGGGGAAACAGCTTCCGGCTTTGCCAGACGAGTTAAAAGCGCAGGCTAAAGAGATTGCCGGATGCGAAAACCGCGTCTGGCTGGGATATACCGTGACTGAAAACGGTAAAATGCACTTCTTTGGCGATAGCGAAGGGCGCATTGTGCGCGGCCTGTTGGCGGTGTTGTTGACTGCCGTTGAGGGGAAAACCGCCGCCGAATTGCAGGCACAGTCGCCGCTGGCATTGTTTGATGAGCTGGGATTGCGTGCACAGCTTAGCGCCTCACGCAGCCAGGGGTTGAATGCGTTAAGCGAGGCGATTATCGCTGCGGCGAAGCAGGTTTAAGCACAGAACCAGGTCGGATAAGACGTTCGCGTCGCATCCGACCTGATTGTTTAACCCTGACGCGCCGCTTTCGCCATCATCTTCTTCAGCGCATGAGAAACCGCAACAAACCCAAAGGTGGCGGTCACCATCGTTGCCGCGCCAAATCCAGATGCACAATCCATCCGCTTCGGCCCTTCTGCCGTGGCTTTCATCGCACACACAGTACCGTCTGACTGCGGGTACACCAGCGCTTCAGTAGAAAACACGCAATCGACGCCGAGCTTACCTTTACTGTTTTTCACTACGCCAAAATCGCTTTTCAGGCGCTCGCGCAACTTCGCCGCCAGCGGATCCTGAATCGTTTTCGCCAGATCGGTAACCTGAATCTGCGTCGGGTCAATCTGCCCACCCGCGCCACCGGTCGTGACCAGCGGGATTTTATTGCGCCGACAATAAGCAATCAGCGCCGCTTTGGGCCGTACACTATCAATGGCATCAATCACGTACGAATAACCCACGCTCATATACTGCGCTACGTTATCCGGCGTCACGAAATCATCCACCACCGTTACACGGCACTCCGGGTTAATCTGGCGAATACGCTCCGCCATGACTTCCGCTTTTGCCAGCCCGACGTTATCGCGCAGAGCGTGAATTTGCCGATTGGTATTGGTGACGCACACATCATCCATATCGATAAGCGTGATTGCGCCAATCCCCGTGCGCGCCAGCGCTTCCGCCGCCCAGGAACCGACACCACCGATACCAACCACACAAATATGCGCGTCAGCAAACAGTTGCAACGCTTTTTCACCATACAGACGCGCTGTGCCACCAAAACGCTGACGCCATGCATCACTAATTACCACAGACATAGCACCTCAGAATTAAAAAGGGCGAGGTTATCCCTCACCCTAAACGCATAAATGCCTGATGCGCTACGCTTATCAGGCCTACATAACTCCTGCAATATTTTGGATTTGCATGATTTGTAGGCTGGATAAGGCGTTCACGCCGCATCCGGCATGAACAACGCGCACTTAGTCAATAATCAGGATGTGAGGTTATCCCTCACCCTGTCATATCCGTAAAAACGGCATACAGAATATCACATCAGCCGCTAAAGACGTTACCTGCGCCCGGAGCCGTTTTCAGCACCCAGACACGTCCATAGTGGTTGTACCAACCTGCGCGGTGTCCGGCTTCCGGCCCGATCCCTTGATAGATATCGAAGTGTTGGCCTTTGATTGCGCCACCGACATCCAGTGCCACCATCAGACGCAATTCGTACTGACCGTTAAATTTGCCGTTATTATCCAGCAGCGGCACTTCTGCCAGCAAGGTTGTACCTGGCGGAATAATGGAACGATCAGAGGCAACAGAAGCACGGCCAACCAGCGGCACCGCACTTGCCCCTTTCACCGGTGCAAAAGATTGCGGTTTAAAGAAAACGAAAGACGGGTTCTGTTCCAGCAGCTCGCGAACCTCGGCTTCACTGTGTGTTTCGCCCCAGTGACGAATCGCTTGCATCGACATATCTTCTTTTTTCACTTCGCCACGGTCGATCAGCACCTTACCAATGCTGCGATAGGCATGACCGTTTTTCCCTGCATAGCTGAAAAAGTTAAGCGGACTGCCATCACCAAAGTCGATATACCCACTACCCTGCACATCCATAATGAAGTTATCCATCAGGGAGTTACTGTAAGCGAGAATATATTTATCACTCAATGCCCCCGCGTAGATCTCCGCACGAGACGGCAGACGACCACGTTTTGGCGGCATACGGTAAATAGGATACTGGAACTCGCCCTGGCGGGTATGGCGTGCCTGAATTACCGGCGTGTAATAGCCTGTAAACTGCACGTTACCATAGTTGTCGGCACCTTCCATCTGCCAGGCATCAATGCCGAACTGGCGCATATTGCGGGTATCACCGCCTGCGCGCAGCCACTCTTGCACCGCGTTATAAACATTACTCTGGTTGCCATACAGACGCGGTGACGAATTACGGATATGGTTAATTTGCTCGGCAAAATCACCGGCGTTAATCGGCGCGCCAACGGCATCTGGCTGGTTCACCAGAGAGAAAGGCTGGGTAAATTTCCCGTCTTTATATTGCTGTCCGCGATCGGTTGGTTTGGAAGAGCAGGCGGCAAGCATTGCCACAACCGTGCCCATAAGAAGGTACTTTACCCAACGTCCTTTCATTGTTCTCTTCTTCAGGTTAAAAAATAAGGCGCAACGAAGATAACAAACCGCCGCGTTTAATGAAATGAGCAGCCTCTCCCTGACGCAAATTTTGCACAAAAAATAGGCTTTAGTGATTTGTTTTTGTTCAAAATCATGCCAAATCCGTGATCGGGGTAAAAAAAAGGTTGCATGAAAACGCGAGCGGAGTATAGTGCGCATCCACGGACGCGGGGTGGAGCAGCCTGGTAGCTCGTCGGGCTCATAACCCGAAGGTCGTCGGTTCAAATCCGGCCCCCGCAACCAATTAAAATTTGATGAAGTAAAGCAGTACGGTGACGCGGGGTGGAGCAGCCTGGTAGCTCGTCGGGCTCATAACCCGAAGGTCGTCGGTTCAAATCCGGCCCCCGCAACCAATCAAATTTGATGAAGTAAAAGCAATACGGTGACGCGGGGTGGAGCAGCCTGGTAGCTCGTCGGGCTCATAACCCGAAGGTCGTCGGTTCAAATCCGGCCCCCGCAACCAATTATTGAACACCCTAACGGGTGTTTTTTTGTTTCTGCTCTCCCATAAAAAAAGCGCCATTCAGCGCCTTTTTATCATCCCCTTCTCGCCAGCGTCGCCCCATCGGCAAAATACGCTTTAATTCCCGCAAGAATAGACTCCGCAACTTCCTGCTGGAAAGTCGCCGTTTTCAGTTTACGCTCTTCCTCAACGTTACTGATAAACGCCGTTTCGACCAGAATGGAGGGAATATCAGGCGCTTTCAGCACGGCAAACCCGGCCTGTTCAACCTGATTTTTATGCAGCTTGTTGATTTTACCGAGCTTATTCAGCACCGCTTTACCAAACTTAAGGCTGTCGGCAATGGTCAGCGACTGCACCATATCGAACATGGTGTGGTCGACATAGCGGTCACCGCTTTTGCTCACGCCACCAATCAAGTCCGAGGCGTTCTGGGTCTGTGCCAGATATTTTGCCGCAGTACTGGTTGCGCCTTTGGTTGAGAGCGCAAACACTGAGGAACCGCTCGGCTGGCGACTGGTAAAGGCGTCGGCATGGATAGAGACAAACAGGTCGGCACGCTGTTTCTGGGCTTTTGCTACGCGCACTTGCAACGGAATGAAGATGTCTTCATTGCGCGTCATGTACACCTTCATATTGCCCTCTTTCTCGATCAGAGAGCGCAGACGGCGAGCTATTTGCAATACCACGTCTTTTTCGCGCGTTTTGTATTTCCCCACCGCACCGGAGTCTTCGCCGCCGTGGCCAGGGTCAAGCATAATAACAATAGGACGATCGCGCCCTGCTTTACCCGGTTGTGGACCACTTTGTGCTGGCGGCACCTGCTTTTCGAGGTCGCCTTTGTTGTAATCCTCCAGCAGCGCCAGCAGCGGGTCCTGCATATCCTGTGCATTGGCCGGATAGAGGTCCATCACCAGACGCTCTTTAAACCCGGCGACCGGCGCAAGGGCAAACAGCTGCGGTTTTACGTTTTGCTTTAATTCAAAAACCATCCGTACGGTCTGCGGGTCAAATTGCCCGACGCGCGCCGACTTGATGAACGGGTCGTCTGCACGAATTTGTGCCGCCATCCCCTTGAGTACCGAGTTCAGGTTTACATCTTCGATATCCACCACCACGCGTTCCGGGTTACTCAACGCGAACTGCTTATATTTCAGCTGACGATTTGATTCTACCGTCACGCGGGTGTAGCTGGACGCAGGCCAGACGCGCACCGCCACGACCTGGCTAACCGCAGCCAGGCTGACCTGACTTACGCTCAATAGCCACATAGCGCCCGCGCCTTGCAGTAAACGACGACGGCTGATTGCAGTGTTGGATCCTGACATGCCTCTCCCGAGCAAAAGAAATCTAAGCTGTGTAACAAGTAAACGACTAATTTGACCGGAAACTTTAGCGAAAGACGCATAATCTGTCATCTAATAAACGGTAAACATTCTTTTTATATTCACGGCATTACTGATAAAAAAGTCGCTCTCGCATAAAATTTACACTTGCACCCTGCGAAAAAACAGAATAAAAATACAATAATTTCGAATAATAATGCAAAGGGGTGTGCCGTGGTAAAGGAACGTAAAACCGAGTTGGTCGAGGGATTCCGCCATTCGGTTCCCTATATCAATACCCACCGGGGAAAAACGTTTGTCATCATGCTCGGCGGTGAAGCCATTGAGCATGAGAATTTCTCCAGTATCGTTAATGATATCGGGTTGTTGCACAGCCTCGGCATCCGTCTGGTGGTGGTCTATGGCGCACGTCCGCAGATCGACGCAAATCTGGCTGCGCATCACCACGAACCGCTGTATCACAAGAATATACGTGTGACCGACGCCAAAACACTGGAACTGGTGAAGCAGGCTGCGGGAACATTGCAACTGGATATTACTGCTCGCCTGTCGATGAGTCTCAATAACACGCCGCTACAGGGCGCGCATATCAACGTCGTTAGTGGCAATTTTATTATTGCCCAGCCGCTGGGCGTCGATGACGGCGTGGATTACTGCCATAGCGGGCGTATCCGGCGGATTGATGAAGACGCGATCCATCGTCAACTGGACAGCGGTGCAATAGTGCTAATGGGGCCGGTCGCTGTTTCAGTCACTGGCGAGAGCTTTAATCTGACCTCGGAAGAGATTGCCACTCAACTAGCCATCAAACTGAAAGCTGAAAAGATGATTGGTTTTTGCTCTTCCCAGGGCGTTACTAATGACGACGGTGATATTGTCTCAGAACTTTTCCCTAACGAAGCGCAAGCGCGGGTAGAAGCCCAGGAAGAGAAAGGCGATTACAACTCCGGTACGGTGCGCTTTTTGCGTGGCGCAGTGAAAGCCTGCCGCAGCGGCGTGCGTCGCTGTCATTTAATCAGTTATCAGGAAGATGGCGCGCTGTTGCAAGAGTTGTTCTCACGCGACGGTATCGGTACGCAGATTGTGATGGAAAGCGCCGAGCAGATTCGTCGCGCAACAATCAACGATATTGGCGGTATTCTGGAGTTGATTCGCCCGCTGGAGCAGCAAGGTATTCTGGTGCGCCGTTCTCGCGAGCAGCTGGAGATGGAAATCGACAAATTCACCATTATTCAGCGCGATAACACGACTATTGCCTGCGCCGCGCTCTATCCGTTCCCGGAAGAGAAGATTGGGGAAATGGCCTGTGTGGCAGTTCACCCGGATTACCGCAGTTCATCACGGGGCGAGGTTCTGCTGGAACGCATTACCGCTCAGGCGAAGCAGAGCGGCTTAAGCAAATTGTTTGTGCTGACCACGCGCAGTATTCACTGGTTCCAGGAACGTGGATTTACCCCGGTGGATATTGATTTACTGCCCGAGAGCAAAAAGCAGTTGTACAACTACCAGCGTAAATCCAAAGTGTTGATGGCGGATTTAGGGTAAGCGATGAAAATTGTCGGATGCGACATGCGTAACACTCGTGCGTCGCATCCGGCAATTACGTTTATTCCCGCGAACTAAACAACGCCGCCAGACCACTGCGCCGCTCAGTACGAGTGGCGATTGCCGCACTTAATATACGCTCATCGGCATACAGCGACAGACGGCGACGCGCGCGGGTCACCGCGGTGTATACCAGCTCTCGCGTTACTACCGGCGTGCGTTGGCTCGGTAAAATCAACGCCGCATGGTCGAACTCCGATCCCTGCGATTTATGTACCGTCATCGCCCACGTAGTTTCGTGCTCTGGCAAGCGACTCGGTTGCACAGACTTAATATTGCCGTCCGGCATCGCAAACCAGACGCGCGTCCCCTGCCCGCGATCCAGCGCAATACCGATATCGCCATTAAACAACCCAAGCGCGCTGTCATTACGGGCAATCATTACCGGTCGACCTTCGTACCAACGAGAGTGCGGATGACGATGAATTTTGCGCTTCTGTTGCATAAACTGCTCAATTCGCTCATTCAGTCCAGCCACGCCAAACGGCCCTTCCCGCAGGGCGCACAAAAGTTGGTACTCATTGAACGCCTGAATGATTAAATCCGGCTCGGCACGCGCTTGCAGCAGATCCAGATAACGTCCATAACCCGCAAGAGCTTCCTCAAGCATCGCAATATAATCTTCTCCGCTCTGTAAAAGCCGTTTTTCGATATCAGTAAAATCCTGCTGAAAAACGGTTTTCACTGCCGTTTTATCACCACGGTTGATCGCCGCAGCTAACTGACCAATGCCAGAATCACTGCCGAAACGATAGCTTTTTTGCAGCAGGCAGAGACTGTCGCGCAAAGATGCCGCTTCTGTGCCAGTTCCTGCCGGAACGTGAGTTCCCGTCAGGCGGCTTAGCTGCCCGGCACGCTCGGCGGTAAAGCCGGCATTGGCATAAGCGCAGATATCGCCCAGCACAGCCCCAGCCTCAACCGAGGCCAGTTGATCACGATCGCCGAGAAAGATCACTCGCGCATGATCGGGCAAGGCGTCGATCAGTCTCGACATCATAGGCAGATCGATCATTGACGCTTCATCTACCACCAGCACATCAAGATGCAGCGGGTTACCGGCATGATGACGTAAACGCTGGCTACCCGGCTGCGCACCCAGCAATCGGTGCAAAGTACTGGCATCTTCCGGAATGCGTTTCTTTTGTTCATCGGTCAGCGGTAACTGTCGCAAAGCCTTGCCGAGAGATTCGGTTAAGCGCGCGGCAGCTTTACCCGTTGGTGCAGCCAGACGGATACGGCAGCGTTCGCCGTCGGCCATTTGAATTAACGCTGCCAGTAACTTCGCCACGGTGGTCGTTTTACCGGTGCCTGGGCCGCCGGAAATCACCGAGATCCGCCGCGTCAGCGCCACTGCCGCTGCAACTTTTTGCCAGTTAATTTCATCGCTTACTGGAAAAAGTTTGTCCAGGGT
Organism: Escherichia sp. WS1152; assembly: GCF_046487665.1. Classification (NCBI taxonomy): domain Bacteria; kingdom Pseudomonadati; phylum Pseudomonadota; class Gammaproteobacteria; order Enterobacterales; family Enterobacteriaceae; genus Escherichia; species Escherichia sp. WS1152. Next base: position 245,149 of record NZ_JBJQJA010000006.1, read on the forward strand.
TTGCGCCAGTAGAGCTTCATCAACCTCAATGGCATGATTCACCTCATTGAAGAAGCGCGCTACCGTCCGCTCGTTACACCACATGCGATTCAAATAAAGACGATCGCCACAGAGGATCATCGGCGTGGGTTCATCTCCCCTGCTGACCGCTTGAGAAGCCAGCAAGCATTCTTCCCAATTTTGTAGCTCACCGATTTCACTGACACAGGTCGCCAACAGCGGATGCGACGCCTCGTTATTTTCCAGTCGTGAAAGCGGCAAACAGACGTGTCCCTCTCCGGCATCATGACTTAACAGTGCCGCCGCGAGGGTGACGGCAGGATGTTCATCTCCCGCCACGGTCAGGGCAAATTGCACATCCAGCGGGCGTAGCTGTTTGTGCTCCACAGCTTCCAGTAATTGCTTTTGCAATTTCATTACGCCTCCTCCAGGGTCATACCGGCAAACATCTCATCCATCAGGGCAATCAACCCGGCGTTGGGTCGGGTTGTGTAAATCCCTTGTTGCGGATGTTCTTTATCAACGCCACGCAGGAACAGATAGATAACGCCGCCAAAGTGACGATCATAGTCGTAATCAGCAATGCGATGGCGCAGATAACGATGCAGCGCCAGGGTATAAAGCTGATATTGCAGATCATAGCGGTGTGCCTGCATCGCTGCTGCCATAGCCTGTTGGGTGTAAGCCGAACTGTCTTCACCCAGCCAGTTGGATTTATAGTCGAGCAGGTAATAACGCCCTTCGTGGCGGAATACCAGGTCGATAAAGCCTTTTAACATGCCGCGTACCTGCATGAACTCCAGCGGCGGGCAGCCAGCGGATAGCGGGTCAAACTGGCGAATTAGTGCATCAAGCTGGCTGGCGATGAGCGGTTCGCTAATCGGCAGGTAAAACTCCATCTCCACCTGTTTATCGCGGTCGGAAAGCTGACTCAGGCTAACACCCGTTTCATTGAGAGGTGCCTGGAGGACAGCCGTGATCCACTCGGTCAACACCGGTTCCCACTGCGATTCAAAGCCGCCGAGTTCCAGTTTTTCCTGTACCCAGTTCGGGTCAACCGGCTGGGTAAAATCGAGGTCTTCAAACAAACTGTGCAAGAATGTCCCCGGTGACGCACCGCGCGGGAACTGATGCGGTGTTAACGTCGGTTCTTCAACGACGCTGACCACGCCTGCGGCATCAACATCCAGCCGTGGCATCAGATCCTGAGCGATACCGTGACCACGCTGCTGCAAGCCGGAGTAGCTGGTGACACGCCAGTTATCGCCGGGCAATCGTTGTAGTGTCCTCGCATTCAGTTCTGCAGTTAAAGCATCATTAACCTGCCAGGGCTGGTTATCACCAGTTTGTGCCGTTTGCCAGGCAATATCATCATCGCATAACGCTTCAATACAGGTGCGAAGCCCTGCCGCATCTTGCGGTTCCCCTTTTTGCAGCAAACGCCCGAGCGCACTTTGGTGGACGTCGGTGTCACCTTTTTTATCGCCACGACGGCGCACCAGCGGTGCAACGCCGAGACTGCAATGCCAAACCGAACGCGTCAGCGCCACGTAAAGCAAACGCAGATCTTCCGCCAGACGTTCGACCTCCGCGAGGTCGACGCTTTCTGGCGCAGCGTTAAGATCCAAAACTGCCTCAAACGAGTGGCGATCGTGATAAAACGCCTGATCCTGGACGCGGAAATTGGTGATAAACGGCAGCCAGACCAATGGATATTCCAGCCCTTTCGATTTGTGGATCGTGACAATCTGCACCAGATGTTTATCACTTTCGAGACGCATTTGTTGGCTGGAGGCATTACTGTCTGGCTCGAGGATATGTTGCGATAACCAGCGTACCAGCGCATGTTCACTTTCCAGCTGCGTTCCGGCTTCTTGTAGCAGTTCGCTGATATGCAAGATATCGGTAAGACGCCGCTCACCGCCTGCCGTTGCCAGCAAGTTTTCAGCAATGTTACGCGCCGACATCAGCGCCCGCAGCATCGGCATAACGCCACGTTTGCGCCAGATTTGCCGATAACCATCGAACTCTTCGACTACCACATCCCACGCATGTTCGTCATTGTTCAGCGTTTCGATATCCAGCGCGTTCAGCCCCATCATTGACGTTGCCAGCGCACTACGCAGGGTGTTCTCACGTTCGGGCGTCATCACCGCCTGCAACAACCAAAGCATTTCCTGCGCTTCCAGAGTTTCAAAAACACTGTCGCGGTTCGAAAGGTAAACGGAAGGGATTTCCAGCAACGTTAAGGCGTCGCGCACCTGGGCGGCCTCCTGGCGGCTGCGCACCAGCACACTGATGTCCGAAGCACGCACCGGACGCGCGTCGTCGCCGTTCATCAGCAACGCTTCGCCCCGCTGTCCGGCTTGTAGCCAGTCGCGGATTTGCGCAGCACATACCTGCGCCATGGTACTTTGATAGTCGCCAACGCCGCAGCTTTCGCCTTCCATCAGCCACATTTTCATCGCAGGCTGCGTTTCACCTTTAAACACAAAACGTAACGCCTGATTTTTCCCGGCTGATTTCACTGGAATAAACGGTATTTCGCGAAACATGAACGCGTCATCAGTCTGGCTGAAAAGCTTGTTCACACTGTTCACCATTCCTAGTGCGGAACGCCAGTTGGTGTCTAAAGTGTAGTGGGCGTGAACTTCGCTACGCGCCTTCATATAAGTGAAGATATCCGCACCCCGGAATGCATATATGGCCTGTTTCGGGTCGCCAATCAGCAACAATGCGGTTTCCGGCTGATGGTGCCAGATACGGCGAAAAATTCGGTACTGCTGGGGGTCGGTATCCTGAAATTCATCAATCATTGCCACCGGGAATCGCGTACGGATCGCCGCTGCCAACACCTCGCCGCTTTCGCTACGCAGCGCGGAATCGAGCCGACTTAACATGTCATCAAAACCCAATTCGCCACGGCGGCGTTTTTCACGCGCTACTGTTTCGCGGATCTCAGCCAATGCGCGGGTTATCACCAGATCACGGATCGACAATGGTTCTGCAAGCAGTTGTTCGATCGCCTCAAACAGTGGATGTCGCGGGGTTTCCCCCCCGGCTTTCGTGCGATCTTCTAAGAAACGCTGAGAGAATTTTTCCAGCGACTCTGGCAACTGATAACTGTTGGTCTCTTCTTCTGCCCAGGCGCTGATCTTGTCGATCCATTTAGCCTGATTGCTACGGTTAAACTTGCGTCGATCAATACCAGAAGATTCGATCAGCGCATCCAGTTCACCCACTGCGTCGCGCCACTGCTGTTTTACCGTATCAATACGCGCCACAATTTGCGCGTGGCGGGAAGCCAGCGTTTCATCATCGGGCGGCGGTGCTTTGATAACCGGCGCTTCGCCTTGCAGATAACGATTAATATCGCGCAGCAACGCCTGCGGCCCTTTCCAGGTTTCAAAGACGACCTGGGCTATTTCACGCGGCAGCGGGTAGCAGTGGCGACGCCAGAAATCGGCGCAGGCCTGGTAGCGTAGCAGAGACTCATCTTCAATCAGCTGCTGCTCAAACAGCATACCGGATTCAAAGGCATTCAGGTTGAGCATGCGCTGGCAAAAACCGTGAATAGTAAAGACTGCCGCTTCATCCATCTGCCGTTCGGCTAACAACAACCACTGCGCGGCTTGCGCTTTATCGTCGATCTCTTCCAGCAGGCGTTCGTACAGTGGATTGTCGGTGGTTTCACGCAGACAGGCGATGCGCAACTCGTGGATATTGCTACGGATACGACCACGCAATTCTGCCGTGGCAGCCTCGGTAAAGGTGACCACCAGCAGTTCTTCAACGGTCAGCGGGCGGGGAAAGGCGGCGGAACCGCCTAGTCCAAGTAACAGGCGCAAATAGAGCGCCGCAATCGTAAAGGTTTTGCCTGTGCCGGCAGAGGCTTCAATCAGGCGCTCGCCCTGTAAGGGCAAGCGCAAAGGATCTAGTGTCTCGGCGACATCACTCATTCTTTTCACTCATCAGGGGCATTGTTTGCTGCAACGCGCTGACGTTCTCCCACACTTTCCAGCCTTCAGGATGCACATATTCGGCTTTCCCGTTCTGGCTGCCGGAAATCTGCGACAGAATAGCCATGCCTTGCGGCTCGACCACCGCCTGATGGAAGAAATCAGCAAGTTTTTGCGGCGTCAGCAGTTTTATCTGGGCCACGATTTTATCACGCGAATCGAAGCGCATATTGCCGCGATCGAAATCTTTACTTAACTTCGATGCTTCTTCGCCGAGCGTTTGCGGTGCCTGCAGCATCTGGGTAATTACCGCCTGCTGGATTTGCGCAAACTCTTCTGGCTTCATCGCCCGCAATTTTGCCTCTGCGGTTGGGAAAAACGCCTTGTAACGCTCCCACAAGAAGGAAGGCTGTTTATCATTGCTTTGCAAAAGGAAGCCCATGCCCCACTGACGCCCCACGCTCATTGGAAATGCAAACACGGCATAGCCCAATTGTTCTTCGGTACGCAACTGATTGTAGAACCACGGCTGTACGATCTGCCCCAACAGAGAGCTATAGGCTGAGCTGGTGTATTCATCGTAGCCAGTCGGTACAAATACCGCTGCCAGTGCGGAGTCGGTGCTGTTACCAGCTTTTTCAAAGATGACGGATTGTTTTTTATCGACCACGACATCTTTGTTACGACACCACTCTGAACCATCAGCGCCCAACTGTTTTTGCACATCGCGTGCCAGCGTTGTTGCCTGGGCCTCGGTCATGTTGCCGATAACCATAAACTCTGGTCGAGCCCCTGATTTTAAGGCGTCGCGATAGGCCAGCACCTCTTTCAACGTAATGGAGGGCAAAATTTTGCGCCGTTCATCTCGCGAGAAGTACGGCACTTGCGAGAGCATCTGCGCGGGCATAATCGCCTGCTCGAACGCTTTGCCCTTTTCTGCGGAATCCATCATCTGGTTATACCAGGACTTCGCCTGCTCAAGCTGATCTTCCGTGGCGGTATAGCTAAAGTAGCCTTCCAGCAATGCCTGGAACAGCTGCGGCAGACGCTGGGTGTAACCATTAGCATTAACCATAAGGCCGTTGTTAGCGTTGGTGGAAAAACTTATGCCACCAACCGACGCCTGGTTGCTTAACTGATCAAGCGCCAGCCCTGCGAGATAATCATTGAGCGCAAACATCACCTGATTGCGGGCGCTGTCCATGGCTTTCGGATTACGCAAAATCAGGCTGACATCGGCTTTGGGCTCGCTGGCAAAATAACGGCTTGGCGCATACACTACTCGCAGATTCGACTCATCAACAATCAGCTCTGGATGGTCGTATTTCTTCTCTGACTTAATCAGCGAGAAATCGTCAGGAATATAGGGGTTAAGCTCCGGTAAGGAGAGCGCAATATTGGCAGCTTTTTGCTGCCAGTCAGCGAAAGTTTGTTCGCTGATTTTATCGACCTGATACGGCGCATCGACAAAGTAAGCCGTTTTGTTGTGCGGCTCTTTCGGGCTGATATACCAGATACGCGCATTCTGCGGCGTCATCATCGCCAGACGTTCCTTTACTGCTTTAGCATCGTACCGATCGGCAATATTGACTGCATCCAGCGTATGCTCAACAGGAACGCGAATCATGGTATCTGCCAGCCATTCGACGTAATCCATATCACGGGTGATTGACGGATAACGGAAGTCGATATCCAGCACATTCGCCAGTTCATCGAAGTATTGTTTATCGATCCCTTTTTCACGTAACAAATTGAGGTAGCTAAAAATAGCCGCCACAACCTGATCGCGATTCGCCAGACCTTTATCGGTTAAAGACGCAGAGATCGCTAATACGCCGCTGTTGCCGTTGACGATAGGATCGGAGTTGGCGCTAATGCCCTCAACTAATCCCTGCTTTTGCAGCCAGTCGGAAAGTGTACCTGGGCTGCGATTACCAATCAGATAGGTAATCAATTCATCGGTTTTGCTACGGAATTTCGCCGAGTTGTTATCAATACGAAACTCTACGCGCAACACTTTACGCGGCAGCGCCGGGACGTAATGTATGATAATGCCCTTTTGCGCGTCGGTGACTACCGGCACGGTGATTTCCGGTTTTTTGCTCTCTTTGTTCGGCACGCGACCAAAGGTGTCCGCCGCCATTTTTGCCAACTCCGGCAGCGGTTTATTGCTGTAAATAACCGCCTTCATCAGATTGGCGGAATAGTACTTCTCGTGGAAATCTTTCAGCGCCTGCTGCACCGGATTACCAGGTTTGTCGCTTAAAGTTTCGAGGTTACCACCAGAAAACTTTGAACCAGGGTGCGCCGGGTTAATGGTTTCTGCGCTGACCTGTGCCATGCGCATCCCGTCACGCGTACGCGCCATGGTTAATTCAGCGTTCACTGCATTACGCTCACGTTCGGCGTATTTCTTGTCGAGCAAGGGTTCTGCAATAGCATCGGCCAGGCGGTCTACCGCACCGGGCAAGGCGTCGTTCTCAACTTCCAGATAGAAAGCCGTGCGATACGGCGCAGTGCTGGCATTGTGACTACCGCCGTGCATTTTGAGATATTCGGCCAGACTGTCAGCCTGCGGGTACTTTTTCGACCCCATCAGACTCATATGTTCAAGGTAATGTGCCAGCCCCTGGTACGCCTCGGGATCTTCCAGCGACCCAACGGGCACCACCAGCGCCGAGAGCGATTTAACTGCCTGCGGATCAGAAACCAGCAAGACCACCATACCGTTATCCAGACGTATAGCCTGATACTGGCGGTTATCTTTATCACTTTTACGGATGGTTTCCTGAATCGGCTGCCATCCCGTTTCTGCCTGACTTAAGGGTGCCCAAAGGGCAACTAACAACAATAATGCTTTGAACCAGGTGCTGCGGGGCATTCACGGACCTCATAATCAACTTTATTTTCTGGCCAGATTCAACAGGTTAACGCAAATCATCTGCCAGAATTTAATCTTGTGCTGCACGAGTCAGCCTATGTTTATATAACCATCAGTCCGTGACTGGTGCGCATCATAAAGTAAGCGGATAGATTGCGCAATTTTTATACAGCACTCATGACTGATTAAAGCGAAACAGCGGTAACAGGAAACGTTGCGACTGTTCAACGATGGCCTCCATTGTCTCTGGTGTTAATTGCCGCCAGAGCCTTTGATACCAGATATCATCACCTTCGCCACGCACCATCATGTTGCCTTCGTAAGCCTGAAGGAATTTCGTACGGGCTTTTTGCAACGTGGAATCGTCATCCAGCATGGCATCGTTTTGCGCGTCATAACAGGTTTTTAGCCACGCGCCGCCACTTTCAGGTAACACCAGCAATGGCGCGGACATCCCTTCACGATACCCCTCAATCAGTTGTGAGAGGTAATGCAAAGCCTGTTCGGCTGCAAGCGGCGGAAAACGCCACTCGCCGTCTTTGCGTAGAAAAAGGCGACTTTCACCATTACCACCGCTGGCACAGTAGACAAGGTGTTCCAGCCAAAGTTGCATTCCCTGCGCCACACTTAATAAAGAGGGACGCCAGCGCAACAAGCCATCCGGCTGCACCTGCGGCAACCAGCCAGTTATCTGCACACCGTTGCAGGCGAGATCAATTTCCATACTCTGCCCCGGCTGGCGACAGGCAATGACTCTGTCGGCAAGCTGCTGCATCTCCTGGCACTGTGTTTCCCAGAAAATTTCACCAAAAGCGCCATACGGTAAATCCCCTGCCGCCCGGAAGCGGCGGAACAAGCGTTCGGCATCATCCTGCTCAACCAGTGCATTCAATAACTGCTGATTGATTTGATAACGACTAAGCCCTTCAAGAATAAATGGCTCGGTGTCGGGGATTTCGCTGTCTTCAGTACGGAAGTTCACCTGCAAACGCATCTGGAAGAACGCCCGCACCGGATGTGCCCAGAATCGTTGTAGCGTTTCCAGCGGCACGGTTTCCGGTAAGGTAAACGGCAGCGGCTGAACAAATTCAGAATGTGCTTTACCAGCCTGGCTGGCCGCAGGTAGCCATTCACGAGCATAGCTTTGTCGTTCGCCTGGCTGGTAGTTTTGTGGATCAAACGGCATCCGGGTATGGAGGCAAGTAAGATGCGCTTTTACCCTTGCCTCGCTTTCATCACAGTTGAGCGCTTCATCGTCCGGTAGATAATGACTTTGCCCGATGTAGTCGATCAGTTCCTGCACCAGTACCGACGGGAAACGTTCACTGTTATCCTGAATGGAACGCCCGATATAGCTGATATAGAGTTTTTGCTGCGCGGAAATTAACGCTTCCAGGAACAGGTAGCGGTCGTCATCGCGACGGCTACGGTCGCCACGCTTCGGTTTCTGGCTCATCAGGTCAAAGCCCAATGGCGCAAGCTGACGTGGATAAACGCCGTCGTTCATTCCCAGCAGGCAAACCACTTTGAACGGAATTGAACGCATTGGCATCAGAGTACAAATGTTAACCGGTCCGGCGAGAAAACGCTGGCTGATACGTTCTTGATCCAGACGCTGCGCCAGTTCATCACGCAATAGTGACAGCGGCACCGCGTCGCCATACTGCGCACCTAAACCTTCGGCGATAATCGCCTGCCATTGTTGTTCGATCAGCGTCATCGCCGCTTCGGTTTCCGCATCCGGCAGGAAGAAGGCGTTGAGCATATCGCGACAAACCGGCAACCACTCTTCTAGCGGACGCTCCTGTGCCAGCCCGCGACGCCAGATGTTTAGCTGCATTAGCAGTGAAGCCAGATGCCCCACCAGTTCTGCAATTAAGCCGCTCGATTCATCATAAGGTAGAACCGATTGCCACTCGCCCTGCGCGCTCTCCATCGCGTAACCCAGCAACATGCGCGTCAGGCCAAACCGCCAGGTGTGTTGACCGGTAGCGGGGAGTTCCAGCTCGCGAACGTTGTCGTCATCTATCCCCCAACGAATGCCGGATTCGTTGACCCACTGGCGTAAATAACGCAGCCCTTCTTCGGTGATGTCAAACCGCGCCGCCAGCACCGGCACATCCAGCAGCGCCAGCACATCCTCTGACACAAAGCGACTGTCAGGCAGTGATAACAGGCTGATAAACGCTTCCAGTACCGGATGTGACTGCCGCGCACGACGGTCGGAAATGGCGTAAGGCAGGTAACGATCCGCAGGTGCGCTACCAAACACTGCCTGAATAAACGGACTGTAGCTGTCGATATCAGCCACCATCACGATGATGTCGCGCGGAGTAAGTGTCGGGTCTTCCTCCAGCATCGCCAGCAGGCGATCGTGTAAAACTTCAACTTCACGCTGCGGGCTATGGCAAACGTGGAAGGTGATACTGCTATCCAGTGGATCAAGCGGGCGTTTGTTATCGCTACGGGAAAACTCTTCGATGTTCACACCAGCAACGGCGCGGTTTTCCAGTTCCAGAATGTCAGACTGAATGTTATGCAGCAGGTTATCTGGCATCACATCGACAAAGGCGTCCAGCTCCTGACTGCTATCCAGATCGGAAAGGAGATAGATATAGTCGCGCCCCAACTTGCCCCAGGAGGCCAGTAGCGGGTTGCCGACATCCTGTTCACCGTCGCTGTTAAAGAGCTGTCCGGCATTTTCGCTATCGCGAAATAGCGGCAATTCGCGATCTTCAAAACTGTGTCGACGCTGACGAGTCAGCAGTTTCGCCAGATAAGCAGGATCTTTAATATCGCCCCAGTAATAACGGCAGGGGTTGGTAAACAGGAGATGGATTTCAATATGTTTACCCAGCGCCTGGAGCGCCTGGAGATAAACAGGCGGTAACGCGGAAATACCGCATATAAAGACGCGCGAAGGTAACCCCGGCGGGCAGGTCGTCGCGGACTCCAGCGTTTCGATAAAGCGCTGATAGAGATTGGCGCGGTGCCAGCGCGGTTGCCCGAGTTGATGGGTATATTCCACCAACGCCTTCCACAACGGCGCTTGCCAGGCCTGTGCTTCTCCCAGCCCTTCAACCAAATGTCCTGTTTCCCACTGTGCCAGCCAGTCCGGACGATAGACCAGATACTGGTCAAACAGGTCCGCCGCTTTTGAAGAAAGCTGGAACAGTTTTCGCTTGTCGCTATCGTCAGTCAGATAATGCCGCAACAGGGTAAAGTCTTCGCGATCCAGCAATTGCGGCAGCAGAGTCATCAGTTTCCAGCTCATGCTCTGTTTGTTAAAGGCGCTCTCTTTGGGGATTTCCGGTAACACCCGGACGAACATATCCCAGATAAAGCTCGCAGGCAGCGGAAAATCAATGTTTGCCGCAATACCAAACTTTTGCGACAGGGTCATTTGCAGCCACTGCGCCATACCGGTACTTTGCACCAGAATCATCTCTGGTTCGAAAGGATCGTCCAGCCGTTCGCGTTCGACAATAAACTCCATCAACGCTTCCAGCACGTCCAGACGATTGGAATGGTAGACCCTTAACATAGCGGCTCCTGACTACTGACGATTCGGGCAATGCAGGCGGGTCATCTCGCCTTCTCTGCCCCCGGGTGAAACTAGCGTAACGCTGATGCTGACACATCCCGCCTGCGATGTCTGCATTCGGTTGACCTGCCAGTTGGCAGGTGGCGAAATCGCGCGCAGTTGCGTTTGCTGCCAGCCATGCCGCCAGAGCTGTTGGTACTGGTTTCTGCTGGCAAGACTGTTCATTAATGTTCGCTGGAAACCCGATAACGCAGTGACAATCATCACCATCAACACCATCGCCAACATTACCTCCGGCAGGCTAAAGCCTTGTTGATTCTTCAGGGAAGCTGACATAACGCCCTCTCTTTCAGCGGACAAAAATCGCTCCAGCCGCGTGGCGAAAAAACAATGTTTCCATCAATGACTTCGCCTGTTCGCCACAACGAAACGCCTTCATAATCGGCAATCAATAAGGCTTCATTATCTGCCAGTAAACGCAAACAAACCCGGGCATCGGTTCCAGCGTACTGCGAGCACTGAACTGCGGGCTGCGTCTGCCAGGAGTGCATTTTCCCCCACGCCAGCGCCGACTGAACGATGGCCTGGCGGCGCAATGACTGACTTTCCATGCTCACGCGAGAGGCAAAACTGCGATCCTGCTGACTCATTCCTTGCAATAGCAAGCTACCCAAAACCAGCAGCATCAGAACCAGAGCCAGTGACGAAACACCTTTTTCGCGGTTCACAGGTTGAATCCTGTCACGCTATAGCTGGCATCCACCACGGTTTGCGGTTCAGACTTACTGGCAGCACGCATATTAACCGTCAACACCGGCGAGAAGCCGCTGACATCCTGACGTACGACCTGAAAAGTGTCGATAATGATGGCATCCGGATTAGTGACTTTATCCCAGCCCTTACCTTCACAGGATGTCGCACCGCGTAGCGTTTCCAGCACATGCTCCTTCAGACGAAATCCAATCTGGTCAGACTCTTTTACCGGTTCGCGATCCCAGATACCGTTACTGTTAGCATCCCACTGCACAATGATACAGTCACCCTGTCCGACAATTTCCAGCCCTTCGCCGGTACAGCTGCCATGACAATAACCCGCCCTCTGGAGATGCTTCGCGACGGTAAATACCCGCAGCCAGATTTCATCTTCCAGCGCCAGCTTACGGGTGCTCGTTAAACTTTCACGCTGTAACGCAGGCAGAAAGCGTGCAGCCCCCAGCAACAATACGCTACTGATCGCCATAGCAATCAACACTTCCAGCAGAGAAAAACCTTGCTCTTTTACAGGCATCCTTCTGTTTCTCCTTGCTGACAAAGCCGGAGTCTTCCCCACGGCGAAACCACCAGCCACCACTCGCCCGTTGTGTTTTTGAAGCGAATATGCCCGGCCCATGCGGTATTGCGCAGGCCAAAGAAAGCAAGCGAAGGTGTCAGGTCGCTCATTTCGACTTCGGGCCAACGTGGCACAAAGACCAATGGTGAACTGCCATGACAGGTATTCGCCCCAGCAACGGAACTCACAAGGCACCATAACGTCCCCTCCCTGATAACGCTGATACTGTGGTCGCGGTTATGCCAGTTGGCATCTTCACGTAAATAGAGCAAATAGTCCCGCGCCTGGCTGGCGGTTTGCCAAAGCCGTTGCGACTGCTGCCAGTATTGCCAGCCATAGAGTCCACTTGCGCTTAGCATGACCAAAATCAGCATCGCGACCAGCGTTTCAATCAGCGTATAACCACGTTGTGTTTTCATGCCGGCAGTATGGAGCAAGGAGAAAAAAAGACGAGGGCCAGTTTCTATTTCTTCGGCGCATCTTCCGGACTATTTACGCCGTTGCAGGACGTTGCAAAATTTCGGGAAGGCGTCTCGAAGAATTTAACGGAGGGTAAAAAAACCGACGCACACTAGCGTCGGCTCTGGCAGGATGTTTCGTAATTAGATAGCCACCGGCGCTTTAATGCCCGGATGCGGATCGTAGCCTTCAATCTCAAAGTCTTCGAAACGGTAGTCGAAGATGGATTCGGGTTTACGTTTGATAATCAACTTCGGCAGCGGACGCGGTTCGCGGCTTAATTGCAGATGAGTTTGATCCATATGGTTGCTGTACAGGTGCGTGTCGCCACCGGTCCAGACAAAATCACCCACTTCCAGATCGCACTGCTGCGCCATCATATGCACCAGTAACGCGTAGCTGGCAATGTTAAATGGCAGGCCGAGGAAGACGTCACAGGAGCGCTGATAAAGCTGACAAGAGAGTTTGCCGTCTGCCACATAGAACTGGAAGAATGCATGGCACGGTGCCAGCGCCATTTTATCCAGTTCGCCTACGTTCCACGCTGAAACAATAATGCGGCGCGAATCCGGGTCGTTTTTCAGCTGGTTCAGTACCGTAGTGATCTGGTCAATATGACGACCATCTGGCGTTGGCCAGGCGCGCCACTGTTTACCATACACTGGCCCGAGGTCGCCGTTTTCATCGGCCCATTCGTCCCAGATGGTGACATTGTTTTCGTGTAGATAAGCAATGTTAGTGTCGCCCTGCAGAAACCACAGCAGTTCATGGATGATGGAACGCAGGTGGCAACGTTTAGTTGTCACCAGCGGGAATCCATCCTGCAGGTTAAAACGCATCTGATGACCAAAAATGGAAAGCGTTCCGGTTCCGGTACGGTCGTTTTTCTGTGTGCCTTCGTCGAGCACTTTTTGCATCAGTTCTAAATACTGTTTCATGGTTCCTCAGGAAACGTGTTGCTGTGGGCTGCGACGATATGCCCAGACCATCATGATCACACCCGCGACAATCATCGGGATGGAAAGAATTTGCCCCATGCTGATGTACTGCACCCAGGCACCGGTAAACTGCGCGTCGGGCTGGCGGAAAAACTCAACAATGATGCGAAACGCGCCGTAGCCAATCAGGAACAAGCCAGACACGGCTCCCATCGGGCGCGTTTTACGAATATACAGGTTGAGGATAATAAACAGCACCACACCTTCCAGCAGCAGCTCGTACAACTGTGACGGGTGGCGAGGCAGCACGCCGTAAGTATCAAAAATGGATTGCCACTGCGGATTGTTTTGCAGCAACAGAATATCTTCGGTACGGGAGCCCGGGAACAGCATGGCAAACGGGAAGTTCGGGTCAACGCGGCCCCACAGTTCACCGTTAATAAAGTTGCCCAGACGCCCGGCGCCAAGACCAAACGGAATGAGCGGTGCTATAAAATCAGATACCTGGAAGAAGGAACGTTTGGTGCGGCGGGCGAAGATAATCATCACCACAATTACGCCAATCAGGCCGCCATGGAAGGACATGCCGCCGTCCCAGACGCGAAACAGATACAGCGGATCAGCCATAAACTGCGGGAAGTTGTAGAACAGAACATACCCAATACGTCCGCCAAGGAAAACGCCAAGGAAGCCCGCATAGAGTAAGTTTTCAACTTCATTTTTGGTCCAGCCGCTGCCCGGACGATTCGCCCGACGTGTTGCCAGCCACATTGCAAAAATGAAACCCACCAGATACATCAGGCCGTACCAGTGAAGCGCCACGGGTCCTATTGAGAAAATGACCGGATCAAACTCCGGAAAATGCAGATAGCTACTGGTCATCTGTCACCACAAGTTCTTGTTATTTCGCTGAAAGAGAACAGCGATTGAAATGCGCGCCGCAGGTTTCAGGCGCTCCAAAGGTGCGAATAATAGCACAAGGGGACCTGGCTGGTTGCCGGATACCGTTAAAAGATATGTATATGATCCGCGCTATAACCCTCCGCGAATCAGCCCGCCCATGCCGCGACGCTCCATAAAGGCTGCAACCTGATGGCGAACTTCGGTCGCCAGTTGCGCTTCCAGACTACGCTGCGCAAGATTTTCTGCTTCGGCATAATCAATGCGCCGCAGCAGGTATTTTACCCGCGCTACAGAACGTCCGTTCATAGACAGATGGCGATACCCAAGCCCAATGAGGATTGCCACGCACATGGGATCGCCCGCCATTTCACCGCACAAACGGAGATCGATTCCATGTATTTCCGCTTCCCGGGCGATCATCGCCAGAGCTCGTAACATTGCAGGATGAAGACTGTCATAAATGTTCGCCACCCGGGTATTGTTGCGATCAACGGCCAGAATGTATTGAGTCAGATCGTTGGTGCCAACAGAGATGAAATCGACCCGCTTTGCCAGATGCGGCAGCATAAATACCATTGACGGCACTTCCAGCATGATGCCGATACGTGGTTTGGGAATTTCGTAACCGATCATCTCCTCGACTTCACGTCCGGCACGTTCAATCAGGCGGCGTGCTTCGTCAACTTCATCGAGGCTGGTGACCATCGGCAACAGAATATTCAGGTTGCCCGTAGCGGCATTAGCACGCAGCATCGCCCGCACCTGGATCAAGAAGATCTCCGGCTGATCGAGCGTAATGCGAATCCCACGCCAACCCAGGCATGGATTCTCTTCGCTGATCGGCATGTAAGGCAGCTGCTTATCTGCTCCGACATCCAGCGTACGCAAGGTGACGGGTTTATCATTGAACATTTGCAGCATCCCCTGATACTGCGCCACCTGTTCTTCTTCCGACGGAAAACCACTTTGCAGCATGAATGGGATTTCAGTGCGATAAAGACCGATGCCATCAATACGGCTGCCCAGTTTTTCTTCATGTTCCGGGCTTAAACCGGCATTGAGCATGACTTTTATACGCTCACCGCTTTTTAACTGCGCGGGTAAATTGACGTCATCTTCCGCCAGACGGCTAAGCTCAATCTCTTCACTAATTAGCCGCTGATATTCTTGCAGCAGTACCGGCTCCGGATCGACCAGCAATTCACCGCGATAGCCATCGACGATCAGCGTCCGACGATGCAGCACCGAAGGCTGAATATCCGCGCCCATCACGGTAGGGATCCCCAGCGCACGTACCATGATCGCAGCATGGGAGTTGGCTGCGCCATCTCGCACGACAACACCGACTAAGCGATCCTGGGGCAGCTCAGCAAGAGTTGTCGCTGACAGTTCATCTGCCACCAGAATGAAACGTTCCGGCCAGGCGTTCGGCCCTTGATTAGCGTCATCAAGATGAAACAGCAATCGCTGACCCAGCGCACGTAAATCGCCAGCCCGCTCTTTGAGATAGTTATCGCTTAGCGCGGCAAACTGTTCGGCAAATTTTTCAATGACCGTTTTTACCGCCCATTCTGCCACCGAGCCTTTATCAACCTCGGCAAACAATTCGCGACGCAGCCGGGTGTCCGAAAGCAGGTGCGAGTAAAGATCGAAAATAGCCGCCGTTTCTTTTTGTGCACCGGCGGCAAAGCGTTTGCTGTAGCGGCGAAACTCGTTTGCCGCTTCTTCCAGCGCCCCGGTCAGTCGTTCGCGTTCCAGAGCCGGATCCAGCGTTGATGCCTGATACACCTGTTCCATTAAAGGTAACGTGGCATCCTGCCAGCCTTCGGCAATCGCCACACCAGGTGCTGCCGGTAATGCGCGGATTCGCGTCTGGCGATATTGCCCAAACAAGGCAGTCAACTGCGACTGAGAAAGAATCGCTGCCATCTGGGTGGCAAGCGTCACCAGGAAGGATTCTTCACTTTCGTCATACTGGCGCAACTCTCGTTGCTGTACCACCAGTACACCAAGCAACTGGCGACGTTGAATAATTGGTACGCCTAAAAACGCGCGAAAACGTTCTTCTTTTACGGAGGGGATGTATTTGAAGCTGGGGTGCTTTTGCGCATCTGCAAGGTTTATCGGTTCCGCCAGCCTGCCAACCAGGCCGACGATCCCTTCATCAAACGCGAGCGTTACAGTGCGACCGCGTGGTTTTTTCAGCCCCCGGGTCGCCATCAGGTAGTAACAACGTCGATCATGATCGGCCAGGTAGACCGAACAGACCTCGGTATCCATCGCAAGACAGATGTCGGTAACCAGAATATTTAACGCCTCATTCAGGCGTGGTGCGCTGGCTACCTTTTCGACTATTTCGCGCAGGCGAGTGAGCATAATTGGCGTGACTTAACCTCTTTTACGTCGATAAGCAGATGCGTTTTGTGGTTTTGGCGTATTTTCCTGCAGTGACATCACCACGCTCGCGAACTCTTTCATTACCCTACGGTAGACATCACGTTTAAATGACACCACCTGTCTGACCGGATACCAGTAACTTACCCATCGCCAGCCGTCAAACTCTGGTGTACTGCTGGTTTGCATATTGATTTCTGCATCGCCGCTCACCAGCTGCAAGAGAAACCATTTTTGTTTTTGGCCGATACAAACCGGCTTCGTGTCCCAACGCACCAAACGTTTCGGTAATTTGTAGCGCAACCAGTTACGCGTTGAAGCAAGGATTCGAACGTCTTTGCGGCTTAATCCTACTTCTTCAAACAATTCACGGTACATCGCCTGCTCTGCGGATTCTCCGGGGTTAATTCCGCCTTGCGGAAATTGCCAGGAGTGCTGACCAAATCGCCGGGCCCACATTACCTGCCCCTGGCGATTACAAATCACGATACCTACGTTTGGGCGGTAGCCATCGTCATCAATCACCGGACTACCTCAATATAAAGCTTTATATACGAATGATTGTTTCATACTCCAGGAAGACGGTAAACCACTCTCTGCAGGGCATTACACACTAATAACAATTGAATAACTCACAGTTATGTGCAGAGTTATAAACAGAGGAAGGGGTGGATAGCCGTTTTTATTCACCTTTTCTGTGGATAGAGTTGTGAAGAACTACGGAATTACTACGGGAAAACCCGGAGCATTCTGAATAAGCCCGATATAGACATTTTAAAATATTCATTATCAGTCAATGCATTACATGTAATTTAAGTAATGAAAAAGAGTAATTCGTGACCCAGGTCACACCTCTCATTTACGGGTTGGCGAAAGATCAACCAATGCCGTATTTATCCACAGAATGTGCCACTAAGTTAAGCACTGAACCACTAAAAACTGGAGTTTCGTCGCACGTCAAGGCTGTAAATGGAAACAGTAGTGGAGGTTTTTCACAGTTATCCCAGCTTTCTGTGGATAACATGGTGTAAGATCCTGTTTATTTTCAGTGACCAGATTTGGAAAACCCGTTGCAGTGTTGCGCAACTCGATTACCGGCAACCTAAAAAGCAATATAAATCAGAGAATTGAACAACGCATGTGGAAAAAGTTACACTGCGAATATTCGGCACATAATTGCTGTTTGTTTTTTAACCAAGGTATCATGACATGTCCCAACCTCGCCCACTGCTCTCTCCTCCCGAAACTGAAGAACAGTTGTTAGCGCAAGCACAGCAACTTTCTGGTTATACATTGGGAGAACTGGCGGCACTTGCCGGGCTGGTTACGCCAGAGAATTTAAAACGCGATAAGGGCTGGATTGGCGTGTTACTGGAGATCTGGCTAGGTGCCAGCGCAGGGAGTAAACCTGAGCAAGATTTTGCTGCTCTGGGCGTGGAACTTAAAACTATCCCTGTGGATAGTCTTGGTCGTCCGCTGGAAACAACATTCGTTTGTGTTGCCCCGTTAACGGGCAATAGCGGGGTGACCTGGGAAACCAGCCACGTGCGCCACAAACTCAAACGCGTACTGTGGATACCGGTTGAAGGCGAGCGCAGCATCCCGCTGGCGCAGCGTCGCGTTGGATCACCGTTGCTGTGGAGCCCGAATGAAGAGGAAGACCGGCAGCTACGCGAAGACTGGGAAGAATTAATGGATATGATTGTTCTCGGTCAGGTTGAGCGGATTACCGCTCGTCACGGGGAGTATTTACAGATACGACCGAAAGCAGCGAATGCGAAAGCGCTTACCGAAGCCATTGGTGCCCGGGGCGAACGGATTCTGACGCTGCCGCGCGGCTTTTATTTGAAGAAAAATTTCACCAGTGCGCTGCTGGCCCGTCATTTTCTGATCCAGTAGCCATCGCTTTGACCTGCCGCTTTCCGGGCATATAATTACCGCTTCATTTTTTTGGCAGGGCTTTTTAGATGTTATTTGCATGGATAACCGATCCTAACGCCTGGCTTGCGCTCGGTACGCTGACGCTGCTGGAGATCGTTCTTGGGATCGACAATATTATTTTCCTTTCTCTGGTGGTGGCAAAGCTTCCCACAGCACAACGTGCTCATGCGCGCCGTCTGGGGTTGGCGGGAGCCATGGTTATGCGTCTGGCGCTGCTGGCATCAATCGCCTGGGTTACGCGCCTGACAAATCCGCTTTTTACAATATTCAGTCAGGAAATTTCTGCCCGTGACTTGATTCTGCTTCTGGGTGGCTTGTTCCTTATCTGGAAAGCCAGCAAGGAAATCCACGAATCCATTGAAGGTGAAGAAGAAGGGCTGAAAACACGCGTTTCATCATTCCTCGGCGCTATCGTGCAGATTATGCTGCTGGATATTATCTTCAGCCTCGATTCAGTGATTACCGCTGTGGGTCTGTCAGATCACCTGTTTATTATGATGGCAGCCGTGGTGATTGCCGTAGGCGTGATGATGTTCGCCGCGCGCTCGATTGGTGATTTTGTCGAACGCCATCCTTCGGTAAAAATGCTGGCTCTCTCTTTCCTGATTCTGGTGGGCTTTACCCTGATTCTGGAAAGTTTCGACATCCACGTACCGAAAGGTTACATCTACTTCGCGATGTTCTTCTCTATTGCGGTTGAAAGCCTCAACCTGATTCGCAACAAAAAGAATCCGCTCTGATACTCCGTACGCTCTCCTGCGGGAGGGCGTACTCACTCCTGTTACCCTCACAGTTTAAGATTTTCCTGCTTTCAAGATATATAACGTCGGTTTATAAACAGACTATTATCATAGGTGGGCCAAATGAGGATAACCGGATGAAAAAATGGGCAGTAATAATTTCTGCAGTCGGACTGGCGTTTGCTGTTTCCGGGTGTTCCAGTGATTACGTCATGGCGACCAAAGATGGCCGTATGATTTTGACCGATGGAAAACCTGAAATTGATGATGATACCGGGCTGGTGAGTTATCACGATCAGCAAGGTAACGCGATGCAAATTAACCGTGATGATGTTTCGCAAATAATTGAACGTTAACAAATAAGGTCAGCATCCGGCTGGCCTTAAGATTTTTCTCTTTCCCTTTTCCCTTCCCTCTGCCATTTTTATATTCCTTATGTCGTGATTATAAAAAGGAAACGGCTATGCAATATCACCGTATACCCCACAGTTCGCTGGAAGTCAGCACGCTGGGGCTTGGCACGATGACGTTTGGTGAACAGAACAGCGAAGCCGACGCCCACGCACAACTCGACTATGCCGTCGCTCAGGGCATTAACCTTATCGACGTTGCCGAAATGTACCCAGTACCTCCGCGCCCCGAAACGCAAGGGTTAACCGAAACCTACGTCGGCAACTGGCTGGCGAAACATGGCAGCCGCGAAAAGTTAATTATCGCCTCCAAAGTGAGCGGACCGTCGCGCAATAATGACAAGGGCATCCGCCCGGATCAGGCGCTGGATCGGAAGAATATCCGCGAAGCGCTGCATGACAGCCTCAAGCGTCTGCAGACTGATTACCTCGATCTTTATCAGGTGCACTGGCCGCAGCGCCCAACCAACTGCTTCGGCAAACTCGGTTATAGCTGGACAGATTCTGCGCCTGCGGTTTCGCTGCTGGATACGCTGGACGCACTGGCAGAGTACCAACGAGCGGGAAAAATTCGTTATATCGGCGTGTCGAACGAAACTGCATTTGGCGTAATGCGCTACCTGCATCTGGCGGACAAACACGATCTGCCGCGTATTGTCACCATTCAGAACCCTTACAGTCTGTTAAACCGCAGTTTTGAAGTAGGTCTGGCAGAAGTCAGCCAGTATGAAGGGGTCGAACTGCTGGCCTATTCGTGCCTGGGTTTCGGCACGCTGACCGGGAAATATCTCAATGGTGCAAAACCCGCTGGCGCACGTAATACGCTCTTTAGTCGGTTCACCCGCTATAGCGGTGAGCAAACGCAAAAAGCCGTCGCGGCGTATGTTGATATCGCCAGACGTCATGGCCTGGATCCTGCTCAGATGGCGCTCGCTTTTGTACGTCGTCAACCGTTTGTTGCCAGCACTCTGCTGGGCGCAACCACGATGGAGCAGCTGAAAACTAACGTCGAAAGTTTGCATCTGGAGTTGAGCGAAGACGTATTAGCTGAAATTGAAGCGGTGCATCAGGTTTATACGTATCCTGCACCATAAGATTAACGCCGGTTAAAACCGGCGTTAAATATTAATGACGGCGCTGCCAGATCCACAGCGCCGTTATTGCCAGCGCAAATAGCGCACCGAAGCCAATGCCAATGGGCACGACCGGGATGCCTACCATTACCGCCAGCGAGTAAATGCCCAGCATCAACAACATGGCGCTATTTTCGCCAAGGTTTTGTACTGCAATCGCATTCCCCGCCCCGACGCTTTTTTTACCCCGCTCCTGTAGCAACGCATTGAGCGGAACGACAAAAAAGCCCCCCAGCACGCCAATCAGCATCAACAAGGCATAGGCTGGCAGCAGCTCGTGTTGCAGGGAGAAAATCAGTACCACCACGCCAATCAAAATCCCGGCTGGCATACAGCGTGACACGGTTTCCAGCGTAACCAGCTTCGCTGCCGCACCTGCGCCAACCACGATACCAATCGCTACCATCGCGTTGAGATAGGTCGGCGTAGCGTTATCGGTAATGCCCAGCGCCACCGGTACCCACAGCACCAACAGGAAACGCAGCGTGACACCCGCTCCCCAGAATAAACTGGTGCCCACCAGCGAAAAACGCGTTTCACCATTGCACCATAGCGAGGTGCAGGCATTCAGGAAACTGCGGGTCATGTTGATGAGATTCCAGGACTGCCCCGGACGCGCCGCCGCCAGTTTGGGAATGTAGATATTGGCAACGACCGCACCACCGTAGGCCAGTGCGCATGCGGCCAGGGCGACCAGGACATGCCAGTCAGCCAGCACACCACCGGCTACGGAACCGAGCAAAATCGCCGCTATGGTAGAAGCTTCCATTAAACCGTTAGCTTTTACTAACTTACTACCCGTGGTTAATTCGCCGAGAATACCGTATTTCGCCGGTGAATAGGCTGCAGCACCAACACCCACCAGCGTATAGCCGAGAAACGGATTGATACCAAAGCAGATACTGGCTGCGCCCAGCAGCTTCAGGCCGTTGGCAAACATCATCACCCGGCCTTTGGCGAAGCTATCCGCCACCTGCCCGACAAATGGCGCAAAAAGAATGTAAGCACCTACAAACACCATTTGCAGGATGGGCTGGCTCCACTCCGGATAGAACTGCGCTTTCAGTAACGCCAGAGTGGCAAACAGTAGTGCATTATCGCCAAACGCAGAGAGAAACTGCGCCACGATAACCGCTTTCATCCCCTTCGACCACAACGAAGTATTAGTGTGCACTGACTCACTCATCGTGTTGTTCCGCTTCGTCTACCCAGCTTTTCAACGTGACAAAGTCAGGTTTGCCGCTGCCAAGTAATGGCATCTGTTTCAGATAGCGAATATCACGCGGTACAGCAAGCTCCGGCACACCGTGCTCGCGGGCATACTGTTGCAACTTATCGCGCGTCAGTTCGTTATCTGTGGTGAAAAGCACCAGTGCCTCGCCTTTGCTGGCATCGCTCTTAATTGCAGTGGCATGGACTTTATCTGGCGAAACACCAAGTGCCAGTTGTTCCACCATTTCCAGCGACACCATTTCGCCTGCAATTTTGGCAAAGCGTTTTGCGCGACCCTGAATCTGCACAAAGCCCTGCTCGTCAAAACGCACGATATCGCCAGTGTCGTACCAGCCGCGCTCCATTTCGCCGCGCACATTCTCGGCGGTGGGCACTTCCAGTACACCTGGCTTCTCCACCCGCAGATAGCCGTTCATTATGTTCGGCCCTTTCAGTTGCAGGCGTCCGCCCTCTTCGATACCAGGAACCGACAACAGGCGCGCATCCATTCCTGGTAGAATACGCCCTACCGTACCGGGTTTCGCCGCCATCGGTACGTTGATAGAAACGACAGGCGCGCACTCGGTTACACCATAGCCTTCAAGGATGCGCAGGCCAAATTTATCCTGCCAAAGCTGTTTGGTACTTTCTTGTAGTTTTTCTGCGCCTGCCACCACATAGCGTAGACGATAGAAGTCATACGGGTTGGCGAAACGCGCGTAGTGACCGAGGAAAGTGGAGGTACCGAACAACACGGTGCAACTGCGGTCATACACCAACTCCGGCACAATGCGGTAATGCAGCGGGCTTGGATAAAGGAACACTTCTGCACCTGTGAGCAGTGGCGTAAACAGGCCTACCGTCAGCCCAAAGGAGTGAAACAGCGGCAACGCCGACATAAAGCGATCGTTGGTGGTGAAGTCGGCAATCGTTTTAATCTGCTCGACATTCGCCAGAATGCTTTTATGGCTATGGACGACGCCTTTCGGATGGCCTTCAGAACCGGAGGTAAAAAGGATCAGCGCCTCTTCTTCCGGCTGCTGTTTTACCTGTGCCAGACGCGGCATCAGCAAATGAGCGAAGATCCACACTTTGTCGGCAGTGGTGACATCTGCTTTTAAATCTTCCAGATAGACCCAGCGCACCTGAGTAAGTTGCTCCGGCAGATGCCAGAGTTTGCCTTTATCGAGAAACTGGCGGGAAGTGAAGATGGTTTTGATTTCAGCCGCCGTAATGGCGCTGGTCAGCCCTTTTACCCCAGCGGTGTAGTTCATCATTGCGGGAATGCGGCGACGGGCGATGGCCCCAAAAATCACTGCCGCACTGATGCCTGCATTGGGCAGCATTAAGCCGATACGTTCGCCTTCAACACTGTATTTTTCAAGGATGCGTCCAACAAACAGCGTTTTAGTAAGCAATTTGCGATAGGAGTCTGGGGTAAAGTTGACGTCTTCGACACATTTCTTCCCGGCTCCGAAGCGGTACATTGCACTCAGTAAAGATTCGTACAGCGTTTCACGCGGGCGCACCGCCATACGCGCTTCCATCATTATTTGATGCAGCATTTCGCCAGCGATTTTGCGACGGTCACGGGCACGCGGCGCATCCGGCATCTCCACCTGCGTTGGTGGCAAAATATGCAGAGTAATTTGCGGGAACAAGCGACGTTTAACCAGACCTTTCAGGCGGCTGAAGTGCGTAAGTTCCGCCCCTTCGATACGCACAGGAATAACCGTTGCACCAGACTTCGCCGCGACAAAACCCGCGCCATCGTAGATTTTCATCAGCGAGCCTGTGGTGGTGATGCGTCCTTCAGGGAAAATCACCACTGGTCGGCCCTGTTCCACCAGACGTACCAGATGTTTAATCGCCATAGGTTGCGTCGGGTCGAGAGGAACAAAGTCGATAAATGATTTCAGCCAACGCATATACCACTGTTGGCTTATTGAGGTGTAAACGGCAAACACTGGACGCACAGGTAAAAACAGTCCAAGCAAAATGCCATCAATAAAAGAGACGTGATTAGGCGTGATTAGAACGCGCTCGCCCTTCAGTGCCTGGGTGTCACCCGTAACGCGAACGCGATACAAAACACGGCACAAATTTCGAAAAAAGCTAAAAAGCATTCCAACTCCCTTTGCTCTGATTCAGTAAAAGCGAATGGAGGGAGATTACACGAGATAAAGAACGCGAGCGACAGTAAATTAGGTGCGAAAAAAAACCTGCGCATCCGCGCAGGTTGGTGCAAGAGACAGGGTACGAAGAGCGTACCGAATAATCTCACCAATCAATACCTCTGGGATCTTGATTGTGGTCTGCACGACGACTCTTCGCCAGCGAGAAAACGCAAAGGAATGAAGGGAAATGCAACGAGGTGTGTAAATTGTCGGTTACTGTTACAGATTGATGACCGGCAAAAAAAAACCTGCGCATCTGCGCAGGCTGGTGTAATTCATGTGCTCAACCCGAAGTTGACTTCACCTATCAATACCTCTGGGATCACCACTTTAGCAACCTGAAGCCAAACGTCACCAGCGGTCAATCGCAACAGCGTTTCGCAAAGTGTAACCAAAGGTTTGCAATCTCTTTTTTTGTCTTACTTATTTGCGTTTGGCTCACATTCCCACGATGAAAACACGCCACCCCTTGAACCAACGGACGTTTTCCGTAACACTGAAAGAATGTAAGCGTTTACCCACTAAGGTATTTTCATGGCGACCATAAAGGATGTAGCCCGACTGGCAGGCGTTTCAGTCGCCACCGTTTCCCGCGTCATTAATAATTCACCCAAAGCCAGCGAAGCTTCCCGGCTGGCTGTGCATAGTGCAATGGAGTCTCTTAGCTATCACCCGAACGCCAACGCCCGTGCGCTGGCGCAGCAGACCACTGAAACGGTCGGTCTGGTCGTTGGTGATGTTTCCGATCCGTTTTTCGGTGCAATGGTGAAAGCGGTCGAACAGGTGGCTTATCACACCGGTAATTTCTTATTGATTGGCAACGGTTACCACAACGAACAAAAAGAGCGTCAGGCTATTGAGCAACTGATCCGCCATCGCTGTGCTGCGTTGGTCGTCCATGCCAAAATGATCCCGGATGCCGATTTAGCCTCATTAATGAAACAAATGCCCGGTATGGTGCTGATCAACCGTATCCTGCCTGGCTTTGAAAACCGTTGTATTGCTCTTGACGATCGTTACGGTGCCTGGCTGGCAACGCGTCATTTAATTCAGCAAGGTCATACCCGCATTGGTTATCTGTGCTCTAACCACTCTATTTCTGACGCCGAAGATCGTCTGCAAGGGTATTACGATGCCCTTGCTGAAAGTGGTATTCCGGCCAATGATCGGCTGGTGACATTTGGCGAACCAGACGAAAGCGGCGGCGAACAGGCAATGACCGAGCTTTTGGGACGAGGAAGAAATTTCACTGCGGTAGCCTGTTATAACGATTCAATGGCGGCGGGTGCGATGGGCGTTCTCAATGATAATGGTATTGATGTACCGGGCGAAATTTCGTTAATTGGCTTTGATGATGTGCTGGTGTCACGCTATGTGCGACCGCGCCTGACCACCGTGCGTTATCCAATCGTGACGATGGCGACCCAGGCTGCCGAACTGGCTTTGGCGCTGGCGGATAATCGCCCTCTCCCGGAAATCACTAATGTCTTTAGTCCGACGCTGGTACGTCGCCATTCAGTGTCAACTCCGTCGCTGGAGGCAAGTCATCATGCAACCAGCGACTAACCGCAGTTAAAGCAATTCCAGCGCCAGTAATTCTTCGATGGTCTGGCGACGGCGAATCAACCGCGCCTGACCATTATCAAACAGAACTTCTGGTAACAGCGGACGGCTGTTGTAGTTGGATGACATTGATGCGCCATATGCCCCTGTATCATGCAGTACCAGATAATCACCCGCCTTCACTTCCGGCAAGGCGCGGGTTTCGACATTTCCCCCTTCCTGCTGGGTAAAGACATCGCCCGATTCACATAACGGCCCGGCGACGACGGTTTCCACCGTTGGCGCGTGTTCCAGAGAACGACCATCAGCTGCCAGAGCACTGATATGGTGGTAACTACCGTACATTGCCGGGCGCATCAGATCGTTGAACCCGGCATCAACAAGCACAAAGTGGCGGCTACCCATTTGTTTGACGCTCCGCACCTGAGTAATTAATACGCCAGACTGCGCTACCAGGAAGCGACCCGGTTCAATTTCCAGTTTCACAGGGTGGCCCAAATGGCGGGCAATTTGCTCACGCGCGGCATTCCACAGACCATAATAATGTTCGGTATCAACCGCCTCTTCACCCTGTTGATAAGGAACAGAAAGCCCACCGCCCGCAGAAATAGCCTGTAAATCCTGACCGAATTCGAGGACCTGACGCACCATCGCACCACACACCTGTTCCAGATGGGCATAATCAACGCCAGAACCAATGTGCATGTGAATGCCGACCAGCTGCAGATGATGACGTTGTATCACGTCCAGTGCGGCGGGCAGATCGGTGTACCAGATACCGTGCTTGCTGTTTTCGCCACCGGTATTGGTTTTTTGGCTATGTCCGTGACCAAACCCCGGGTTAACGCGCAGCCATACCCGATGCCCTGGCGAAACCTGGCCCAGTTGGTCGAGCATATCAACAGAACCCGCATTCACCGGAATTTGCAATTCACTGACGCGTTCAAGCGTCGCCCGATCGATAACATCTGCCGTAAAAACAATATCATCGGGGTGCGTTTGCGGATTGTAACCCGCCGCCAACGCACGCTCTATTTCGCCTAACGAGACGGAATCCACTTTCACGCCCTGCTCACGCATTAAGCGCAAAATATGAATATTGGAACAGGCTTTCTGTGCAAAGCGCACCACATCAAACTGTTTCAGCGCTGCAATCTGCCGACGAATAATTTGCGCATCGTAGACCCACACCGGGCAGCCAAATTCAGCGGGCAAACGCAGCAGATTTTCGGCGGTGAGAGCGGTATCGGTGCTGAACAGTGAATGTGGCATAGCAAACTCCAGATAAGTGCTTTTTTATGATTACGCCACATCATAAAAAGAATAAAAAATATCGATTTATGTCGAGTCTATGCAAAAATGATATGGATTACCGGATTGCGAGAGAGCGCTAATGGCCGCCGTTAACTTACGTCATATTGAAATTTTTCATGCGGTAATGACCGCCGGAAGCCTGACTGAGGCAGCACACCTGCTACACACCTCACAGCCAACCGTCAGCCGCGAACTGGCGCGCTTTGAGAAGGTGATCGGGCTGAAATTGTTTGAGCGCGTACGTGGACGATTACATCCTACCGTGCAAGGACTGCGTCTGTTTGAAGAAGTGCAACGATCCTGGTACGGACTGGATCGCATTGTCAGCGCCGCAGAAAGTCTGCGCGAGTTTCGCCAGGGAGAACTGTCTATTGCCTGCCTGCCGGTCTTTTCGCAATCTTTTTTACCGCAGCTCCTGCAACCCTTTCTGGCACGTTATCCCGATGTCAGCTTAAATATCGTGCCCCAGGAATCACCGCTACTTGAAGAGTGGCTCTCGGCCCAGCGTCATGATTTAGGACTCACTGAGACACTCCATACGCCTGCGGGAACAGAACGTACCGAATTACTCTCTTTAGATGAAGTGTGTGTGTTACCTCCGGGTCATCCGCTGGCGATAAAAAAGGTATTAACGCCGGATGATTTTCAGGGTGAGAACTACATCAGCCTTTCCCGTACTGACAGCTATCGCCAGTTGCTGGATCAGCTATTTACTGAACATCAGGTTAAACGACGCATGATCGTAGAAACCCACAGCGCCGCGTCAGTGTGCGCAATGGTACGGGCGGGGGTAGGTGTTTCGGTGGTTAACCCGCTCACCGCACTGGATTATGCGGCAAGCGGTTTAGTGGTGCGGCGGTTCAGTATTGCGGTTCCGTTCACCGTCAGCCTGATCCGCCCCCTGCACCGCCCGTCATCAGCGCTGGTGCAGGCGTTTAGTGAGCATTTACAAGCGGGTTTACCGAAACTGGTCACTTCTCTTGACGCTATTTTGTCGTCAGCTACGACAGCATAAAAGCGACAGCATCCTCGGCATGGATCGCCGCAGTATCAAACACAGGCAAAACACTGCGCTCTTCTGGCACCAGTAAACCAATTTCTGTGCAGCCAAAAATGACGCCCTGTGCGCCCTGTTCTGCAAGGCGAGCAATCACTTGCGCATAATAAGCGCGTGACGCTTCGGTAAATTGCCCCAGACACAGTTCTTCAAAAATAATCTGATTAATTTTCGCCCGTTCATCCGCTTCAGGAATAAGACAATTGATGGCAAATTGTTCTGTCAGCCGCCCGCGATAAAAATCCTGTTCCATGGTGTAACGCGTACCCAGCAGCGCCACACGAGTCATTCCGGCCCCGGTAATTGCACGTCCGGTGGCATCCGCAATGTGTAAGAAAGGCAGAGTGCAACGTGACTCAATGGCATCCGCCACTTTATGCATCGTATTGGTACATAACACAATACCTTCTGCGCCCGCCCGCTGTAAGCCAAGCGCCGCCTCAGCCAGAATGTCCCCGGTTTTATCCCATTCCCCGTGACGCTGGCACTCTTCTATTTCATGAAAATCGACGCTATGTAGCAGCACTTGCGCAGAGTGAAGCCCACCAAGCCGCTGTTTAATGCCTTCATTTATCAAACGATAGTAAGGAATAGTGGATTCCCAGCTCATTCCTCCCAGCAAACCAATTGTTTTCATTCCTCTCTCCTGATGTGTGTTACCGCAACAAGGCTGAATAAGGAACGAGACAAACGCCTCAACGGCCAGGTGCCCAATCTCTATTAACGAAAAAAGGGCCGGATGTACAGCACATCCGGCCCGTGAAATCAGACGCCGATATTTCTCAACTTCTCGCCTGCCATCAGTTTGCGTTCGATATGTTCCAGGGTGACATTTTTGGTTTCCGGAATGAGCCAGAAAGTGATGCCCACAAACGCAATGTTCAGCGCAGTGTAGAGCCAGAACGTACCGGCAGCGCCAATGCTGTCGAGCAGCGTCAGGAAGGTCGCGCCGATAATCATATTCGACACCCAGTTCGTGGTGGTCGAACAGGTAATACCGAAATCGCGGCATTTCAGCGGCTGAATTTCAGAGCACAGGATCCACACCACTGGCGCGGCGCTCATCGCATAACCGGCAATACACATCATCGTCATGCCAACAGAGAGCCAGGACAAGCCACTGGAAGCCGTACCGTTATCAAACTGCATCAGGCAGTAACCCAGCACCAGAGTGCCTAACGCCATCACGCTGAAACCAATTTTCAGAGCCGGCTTACGCCCGGCTTTATCTACCGTAAACACCGCAATAAAAGTAGCGAACATAAAGGTCAGCCCCACGACCAGAGTCGCAATCATCTGTTGTTCTGTGGTCGTAAAGCCCGCCATTTTGAAGATACGCGGCGCGTAGTACATGATGATGTTCATACCGGTAAACTGCTGCATCGCCTGCAACAACATACCGAGAAACACAGCACGACGGACGTTACGGTTGATCTTAAACAGTGCCCAACCGCCCTGTTTTAACTTCAGGCTTTCACGAATTTCGTTGAGTTCTTCTCGCGCTTTTTCCGACGTATCGCGCAGCATACGCAACACTTCTTCCGCCTCAATATGACGCCCCTTTTCCGCCAGCCAGCGCGGGCTATTTGGCAGGAAGACCACCAGAATAATCAGCAGGACTGCTGGTAAAGCAAGAACCCCCAACATTGCGCGCCAGTTACCGCTATAACTGAACGCTGTATCGGATAAAAACGCCAGCACGATGCCGAGTGTGACCATCAACTGGTACATACTGATCATCTTACCGCGAACGTTTTCACTTGCCATTTCAGAAAGATACAGAGGAGCGGTGTAAGAGGCGATCCCGACAGCAATGCCCAGCACCACACGAGCGGCGATTAACATCTCTACGCTGGTCGCAAAAGCGGACCCTATCGAGCCGAGCACAAACAGGATGGCCCCCGCCATCAGGCTGTATTTACGCCCCAGGCGGAACGACAGCCAACCATTAAACAGCGCACCAATTGCTGCGCCGAGCATCATGCTACTAACCACCCATTCCTGCAAACGACTGGTCAGCACAAAGTGATCGGTAATGAACGGCAACGCTCCGGCGATTACGCCGATATCAAGACCAAATAACAATCCTGCGACCGCAGCAGCTACCGAAACAAACATATTCATACGCCGCGTATCACGCAAAGAACGTGGCGTTAAAGCAGATTCCGTATTGATAGTAACCATTTTTTCCTGCCAGCAGAGAGTAAGACATAGTGAAAAAATACGTGAACAATTCACACAGGTGTCAGGTCGGAAACAGCATAAATATGGATTAAATTGCTGCGACATGTCGTTATGTGATGGATATTCCAATTTTCAATTTAAGTTGAATTATTGAGATTATTATTAACCACCTAATTTTACAGCAGATAAAATTCATAAAGTTCATTAATTGATAATTGATATGGATTATTTCATAACCATGATATGGATTATGATGATCTACAGGTATAAAAAACCCTGCCATGCGGCAGGGTCATAAAAGTAAGAAGAATGAATTAACGCGCCAGCCAACCGCCATCCACGGCAATGGTATAACCATTCACATAATCTGAAGCGCTGGAGGCAAGGAACACTACCGGCCCCATCAGGTCACTCGGCAGTCCCCAACGGCCAGCTGGAATGCGGTCGAGAATTTCCGCGCTACGTTGTTCATCTGCCCGTAGTTGTTGAGTATTATTGGTCGCCATGTAACCCGGAGCTATCGCATTAACATTAATGTTGTGTTTAGCCCATTCGTTCGCCATCAATCGCGTCACGCCCATAACACCGCTTTTTGATGCGGTATAAGAAGGCACACGGATCCCGCCCTGGAAGGAGAGCATTGACGCGATATTGATAATCTTGCCGCCATTGCCTTGCGCAATAAAGTGTTTCGCCGCTGCCTGAGACATGAAGAATACGCTCTTGATATTCAGGTTCATGACATCGTCCCAGTCTTTTTCGCTGAACTCGAGAGCATCTTCGCGGCGAATCAATCCGGCGTTATTCACCAGGATATCAATATGACCAAACTCAGCTACCGCGCGATCCAGCAGTGCTGGAATGCCATCAATCTTTCGCAGATCGGCGGTCAGGCTTAAAAAACGACGCCCCAGCACCGTGACCTGCTTGATGGTTTCAGTCGGTTCAACGATGTTAATGCCAACAATGTCACAGCCCGCTTGCGCCAGCCCCAACGCCATCCCCTGGCCCAGTCCAGTATCACAACCAGTGACGACCGCAACTTTACCTTCGAGAGAAAATGCACTTAAAATCATAACAATACCTTATTCGTTTATGCCCACAACTAGCGCAAATCTTTAACGGCCACATGGTCCATATCATCAAAGACCTGGTTTTCACCGACCATGCCCCAGATAAAGGTATAAGCTTTGGTTCCGACGCCGGAATGGATCGACCAGCTCGGGGAGATCACCGCCTGCTCGTTATGCATCACAATGTGACGCGTTTCTTGTGGCTGCCCCATCATGTGGAAAACGCAGGCGTCATCATCCATATTGAAATAGAAATAAACTTCCATCCGGCGCTCGTGGGTGTGACACGGCATGGTGTTCCACAAGTTACCTGGAGCCAGCTCCGTCAGCCCCATACTCAATTGGCAGGTTTCCAGCACATCCGGGACAAAATATTTGTTAATCGTGCGACGGTTACTGGTGAGGTTATCACCTAACGTGACAGGAGATACTTCGTCCGGTGTGACTTTTTTGGTGGGATACGTCGTATGCGCGGGTGCGCAATTGTAATAAAACTTCGCCGGAGTGCCGGTATCAATACTGGCAAAGACAACTTCTTTTGCACCTTTACCCACATACAGGGCGTCGCGGTGACCGATTTCATAGCATTGACCATCGACAGTAATCGTACCGGCACCGCCAATATTGATAACACCTAACTCGCGACGTTCAAGGAAATAACTTACGCCGAGTTGTTTACCAACTTCCCCGCCAACGGAAACCGTTTTAGTTACCGGCATAATGCCGCCAACAATAATTCGGTCAATGTGGCTGTAAACCATGGTGTACTCATCGGCGACAAATACCTTTTCAACCAAAAATTCATTGCGCAGCCCTTGGGTATCCAGTGTTTTTGCGTGCGCACTGTGGATGCTCTGTCTTACGTCCACATCAACCTCCGATAATCAGTGAAGCGTGAAAATAGAAAACGATAGTGAAACACTGTTTCGTTTTCTCTATAAGGGGATGATATGCCCATGGGATAGGGTTTTCAATTAAAAATAAAACAATGTTTCATTTTTAAGTTAAGGATTAAAAAAAGTGCCGTGTCGATCACGAATATGTCATGAGAATGGAAAAATCAGGGAGTCCTGAAAAGGTATGTCGACTCACCAGCCATCATTATTCAACAGATTAATGACGGCAGATATTTATCGGTAAGGAGGAAATGCAGAGCTACTCGTCACGTTCAATGGTCAATGCTACGCCCTGGCCCCCGCCGATACAAAGCGTTGCCAGTCCTTTGCGGGCATTACGTTTCACCATTTCATGAACCAGAGAAACCAGGATTCGGCAACCGGAAGCGCCTATCGGGTGACCGAGTGCGATCGCGCCACCATTGACATTGACCCGACGCTCATCCCATTCAAGCATCTTGCCAACCGAAAGCGCCTGTGCAGCAAACGCTTCATTAGCCTCGATAAGATCGACATCAGCCAACTGCCAGCCTACACGCTCCAGGCAACGGCGGGTCGCATACACCGGCGCAATTCCCATCAATGCTGGATCTACACCAACGCTGGCAAATGCGCGGATGCGGGCCAGCACGGGTAAATTCAACGCTCGTGCTTTGGCTTCGCTCATCATCATTACCGCAGCTGCGCCATCGTTTATGGATGATGCATTACCCGCTGTCACAGAACCGAGACTATCAAATGAAGGATTTAAACGGGCTAAGCCTTCTGCACTGGCGTCAGTGCGTGGCTGTTCATCGGTATCAATAACCAACGTCTGACCATTACTTTGGGTCATTACCGGGACGATCTCATCTTTAAATCGTCCGGCGTCAATCGCCGCTCGCGCTTTTTGTTGCGAGCTAAGTGCGTAAGCATCCTGCAACTGACGGCTGATGCCATATTCGCGAGCCAGATTTTCGGCGGTGACACCAATATGATAATCATTGAAGGCATCCCACAACCCATCATGCACCAGACTGTCAACCAACTGGCTATTGCCAAGCTGTGCACCGGTGCGGCTATCAGTCAGAACATGTGGTGCGCGGCTCATGTTTTCCTGGCCACCGGCGATGACAATATCAGCCTCGCCACACTGTATCGCCTGAGTAGCCAGATGCAGTGCTTTAAGCCCGGAACCGCAAACGTCATTAATCGTGATTGCAGAAACGCTATTAGGAAGACCACCTTTAATAGCCGATTGCCTTGCCGGATTCTGCCCTGCCCCTGCAGTCAACACCTGACCAAGAATTACTTCATCCACCGCATATGCAGGAACGCCGGTACGTTCTATTAACGCTTTCACGACCAGACTACCAAGTTCCACGGCGGAATGACCCGCTAACGCACCACGAAAGCAGCCGATAGGTGTCCGTAACGCCCCGACAATCACAACGTCTTTCATCACAACCTCGCACCAATTAACAGTGCAATAGTAAATGATTGTTAATTACAGTTATCTTAATTGTTTAAAAAAAGTGATTTTTATCACAAAGGAAATATGCCTGAGCAGCAGTCAGAGACATAACTGGCACGTAAGGTTTGCAACCACTAACCCACCAATAGAGGGGTAGATAGGGCGTTAATCTCCCATACTTAACCTGGTTTATGGTAAATTGCCCTCTATTTTGTTTAATTTGTAGATGATACGTTCAGATAATGTCTAATATTTGGTCAAAAGAAGAAACTCTGTGGAGTTTCGCGCTCTACGGCACAGCCGTTGGTGCAGGCACGCTCTTCCTTCCTATTCAGTTAGGTTCGGCAGGGGCAGTGGTCCTGTTTATTACTGCTCTGGTCGCCTGGCCTTTAACATATTGGCCACATAAAGCCTTATGCCAGTTCATCCTCTCATCGAAAACATCAGCAGGTGAAGGGATAACGGGCGCAGTAACACACTACTATGGCAAGAAGATTGGTAATCTGATTACCACGCTGTACTTCATCGCCTTTTTTGTCGTCGTGTTGATATACGCAGTGGCAATTACCAACTCACTTACAGAACAGCTGGCAAAGCATATGGTGATTGATCTTCGCATCCGTATGTTGGTGAGTCTGGGTGTTGTATTAATCCTGAATCTCATTTTTCTGATGGGACGTCATGCCACTATTCGGGTAATGGGATTTTTGGTATTCCCATTGATTGCCTATTTCTTATTTCTTTCCATTTACCTTGTCGGTAGTTGGCAACCTGATCTATTAACAACCCAGGTAGAGTTCAATCAGAATACCCTTCACCAGATATGGATATCGATTCCCGTGATGGTTTTCGCCTTTAGCCATACGCCCATTATTTCTACGTTTGCCATAGACAGACGTGAAAAATATGGCGAACACGCTATGGATAAATGCAAAAAAATTATGAAAGTCGCTTATCTCATCATCTGCATAAGTGTACTGTTCTTTGTCTTTAGCTGCCTGCTTTCTATTCCACCTTCGTATATTGAAGCGGCTAAAGAAGAAGGGGTTACCATTTTATCGGCGCTTTCTATGCTGCCGAACGCCCCAGCATGGTTGTCAATTTCCGGGATTATTGTCGCAGTAGTTGCCATGTCGAAATCATTCCTGGGTACGTACTTTGGCGTTATTGAAGGTGCCACAGAGGTCGTCAAAACAACACTACAGCAGGTTGGTATAAAGAAAAGTCGTGCATTTAACCGCGCACTATCAATTATGTTGGTATCGCTGATTACCTTCATTGTTTGTTGCATTAACCCGAACGCGATTTCGATGATTTATGCGATCAGCGGCCCGCTCATTGCCATGATACTTTTCATCATGCCTACGCTATCAACATATCTCATCCCGGCGCTTAAACCCTGGCGTTCCATCGGAAATCTGATTACGCTGATCGTGGGTATCCTGTGCGTATCGGTAATGTTCTTTAGCTAATATCCATTGTGAATGGTTCAAAATTGCTACAATTTTGAACCATTCCATTTTTCATAATGTTCATTTGTTATTATTCCGCCCTATCACTTCTCTCGTCATATCCTAGAATTATCAGTTAGTTAAACACACAAAGAGATCTGAACATCTTAAATAAGACTATTTAAGATGCATAACTTAGATTCGCAAGATATCTTCTGGTCATTCAAAAACAATTTGCGATATAGATATTCTCATACTATGAGATAGTTATCTGGACCACTCTCAACCATACAAGATTAAATCAGTGAAACATAATCATATTTAATAACGAGAAATGCATTTTTAAATGTCTTAATCAGAATTATAGCAAATACAGATTAATCACAATTTTTCCCAGCAAAATTACAAAATCATGGTGTATTGACATCATCAATAACCGATGAAATTATGCAATTATATACGGATAGGGAGGTTCTTAACATGGGGCTTTGTAGTCGTTATAAAAGTCTTACATGCAATAGTTGCTCAATGCATTGCCAAATAATGCCAGAAGAGTCACCGCGTTTGCAGTATTGCGCAAACTCGTGTTTTTGTATGTGGCCCGAAGAAAGTTCATATTTTAATCGTGGTGTGGTAGAAGGTATCTTAACAAAAAACCACAATGCGAGATTAAGCGGATATATTTTTGTCGATTTTTCAGTAAGTTTTTTACGTCTATTCCTTGAAAAAGACTGGATTGACTATCTTGCAAGTACTGACATGGGGATTGTTTTAGTCAGCGACCGCAATATGCAATCGTTAGCTAATTACTGGCGAAAACACAACTCTGCAATATCTGCTGTCATATATAATGATGATGGTCTTGATGTTGCCAATGAAAAGATCAGACAACTATTTATTGGTCGTTATTTATCATTTACCAGAGGTAACACATTAACTCAGATGGAATTCACCATAATGGGGTATATGGTTTCTGGTTATAATCCATATCAGATTGCTGAAGTTCTGGATATGGATATCCGTAGCATCTACGCGTACAAGCAACGAATCGAAAAGAGAATGGGTGGTAAAATAAACGAATTATTTATTCGTTCACATTCGGTCCAACATTGATACTCAAAAATCTGCCAGAATCATACTCTGTTTATACGGGTATTTATTGAAATGCCCGTATTTTATAAATAGGCCGTCCCCTCAAGAGTAAACATCATAGTATTTAAAACCATCACACGAAAAATTCAGAAGCATTACGTAATATGAATTTACAAACAATAGTGGCATAAATGTTAACCATGTTAATTTACATAAAGTTTTACGTTGCGACATTAAAGCCTCATTTCAATCATCTTGATAAATATAAAATTAATATATATTTATGCCGTAAATACCAATATACTTAGCAAACTATGTGATTTCCATTTCGATTGATTTAGTGTTTATTGACGTATGTACTGGATTATTAACGATAATATCGAGTTCTGGCCTGAGCACCGAAAATTAATATCGGTACATAACGCCGATCTTAACGTCGTTCTGACAACGCCAGCCAGTCGTTGTTTATCACTTCTACTTGAAGCTTTTCCTGATGTGGTTGCACAACAAGATTTTTTCACCAGAGTCTGGGAAGAAGAAGGTATGCGTGTGCCTACTAACACGTTATATCAGAACATATCCATTATCAGACGCGGATTTCGCGCTGTTGGTGATACTACCCACTCGCTTATTGCAACCGTGCCGAGAAGAGGATTCAAGATCCATAATGACATTAACATACAAAATCATGTAATAAACTCGTCAACAGACGCACATACACACAATGCCCCACCTGCCATAAAAGTTAATGCGGGATACAAAGAGAGCATTGGTGGCGCAAAGAATTTCAATAACAAAATCCTCAAACATATAAAAAGTTATCTAATTATGTTGAGCGCATTTGTCATAGGCGCATATTCTGCATATTGGCTATGGAATAATAATCAACCGAAGCCATTTTTCAAGGATTACAAGACTGTTGCGGAAATTAATGGCTGCCATTTTAATGTAACAGAAGATACAATTGATGGGTTGAAAGAGTTCGATAAATATAAAACACGGATACTGGATTCGGGGATTAACTGTAAAAAATATCCGTGGTTATACTTCCCTCTTGCAAAATCCTCACCGGGGATGATTGTTATGGCATGCAATAAAAACTATAACCAACATGAAGTGGCAGGCTGTTTAACCCTGTCTTACCGTGAGGTTAATCGTGATTGATTATAAAAAAAACTTATTATTTATTTTAGTTTTTATCAGTGGGTTTATTCTCTTCACAGTCTATTCTTACACTGCAGAAAAAATGATATATAACGAAACATGCACTGCAAATTGGGTGATTTTTAATGACCAGGGGCGAGCAAATCTTACTATCGACTTTATGTATAACCAAAAAAATAAAACAGGAACTGTTGCGTTGAGTGGGACCTGGCAACAAGGTAACAGAGAAAGTAAATCAATACGGCGAAATATTGAATACACATGGGTTGAAAACTATGACACAGCCCATTTAACTTCAAAAAAAGTTAATAAGTTTGAGATTATGGATCAAGTCGATGATGATAGACTTGCTGAACTTATTCCTGATTTTTATGTCTTTCCAGAAAAAAGTGTAAGCTATAATATACTAAAGCAAGGTAAACATGCTTTTATTTTGAGTATTGGTAACAGAGCAATAATGCATTGTGCAAGGTAAACTAAAATAGATAACAAAAAGATGGAACCTCGTTAATCATAAAATAATAAAATTAAATATGCTTGCAGTATATGCCAGTATAAAGCATCAAAGTTTTGATCAACATCTTTCATTTTAGACATCACCTTGCAATGTAAAATATCATGTATCAACAACATCTGGTGCATATCCATGAGTCGAACTCAACATTCATCTTAGCTCGATTATTATTCCTTCGTACAGTCGATGTAAACAATACAGAAAGAGGATTATTAAGAACCAGTTTACTCAGTGAATCAATAGAGGAAAGGATTAACGTTTCTTTAAAAGAATTAATTTCATCATCTGTTAAACTAAACTCATCATTGACAGATCGTGAGATATAACTGTTTTTAACTTTACTCTTTACGTTGACTTTACTGACAGAATTAACATTCACATATCTTGAATTTAATGCCCATGATGTTGTTTGCGTGAGAACCTTCTCAGCATTAAGGAATTTTTTTAACGGAATCCTTGGTTTCTTTTTCGAGTCCGAATTAACTATATCATGCATATAGACCATTTCATGAATCTGCGAAAACTCAATGTCCATTATATACCTCACATTTTTACCGTGACTCGATGTTACTGTTCAATAATCACCTTCCATCAATACTAAAATTAATACCCCAAATGTGCCGATAACAAATATAGTCATTCTACGTAACGTCTCCATAAGGTGATAACCTTGATCAAATGAATTTTGAATATAATAAAGGAAATCTTTTGAGATGTTTATCACGAATAACGCTATTTATGTTACCAATATCATTTCGAGTGCGCACACTATCCATCTGTTTTTTAAGGATATAAAAAACAACATGTAAGTTATGTAAATTGCCGATGCTACTAAGTAACATTATGGTAAAAAAAGTAAAAATGAGCGATTTTTGATAGAATAAAGCAAGAGAAAAGGTGATATTTGACATTATCAGAAGCTGCGAATTCGGATTTTGCTCTAATCAAATGAGAGAAATGTAAAATGAAGCCACGAAATATTAATAATAGCCTACCACTGCAACCATTAGTTCCTGATCAGGAGAACAAAAATAAGAAAAATGAAGAGAAATTCGTTAATTCAGTTAAAATTACCATGGGGTCTGGTTTAAATTATATTGAACAAGAATCTCTTGGAGGAAAATACCTAACACATGATTTGTCAATAAAGATAGCGGATATTTCTGAAGAGATAATTCAGCAAGCAATATTATCTGCTATGTGCATATATAAATTACCGATTACAGATGATTTAATGAGTATGGCTACAAATGAACTCATAAAACTGACCAAAATAGAGAATAATTTAGACCTGAATAAATTCGCTACTATATGCACAGACGTTCTATCCCCCCTCGTCACCAGACATAATAAACAAAAAAACCAAAACGACATTCTACCCTTCGCAAAAATCCCCTTTTTAATTTTCATTGAAAAAAAGGAAATTGATAATATGAATCCAGGTCATGCACATTAAGGCATTTTGAAATGTCGTAATTAAGACAACTAATAAGGTAAATATTAGTAAAACAACTAATGATGTTATTATTTTGCAGCGGTAAGTATTTTTACTAATAACGAAGAAATATACTCATAAGCAATGCAAGCTTAAAACTAATAATTTAAAAAAGATAAATGTAATAATATTAATGAGTCAATCAATAATAATTGAGCATCACGAGACACATCACAGAGGAATATTATGAACAAAGAAACAATTGAAATATTCAATAATAGTGATGAATGGGCAAATCAACTAAAACACGCATTATCGAAAGGAGAAAACCTGGCATTACTGCATGGTTTAACTCCTGATATCCTTGATAGAATATATGCATATGCATTCGACTACCATGAAAAGGGTAATATAACGGACGCAGAAATTTATTATAAATTTTTGTGCATTTATGCGTTCGAAAATCATGAGTATCTAAAAGGTTTTGCATCAGTATGTCAGTCAAAAAAGAAATATCAACAAGCATATGACCTTTACAAGCTAAGTTATAATTACTCGCCATATGATGACTATTCAGTTATTTATCGTATGGGTCAATGTCAAATTGGGGCTAAAAATATCGATAACGCAATGCAATGTTTCTTTCATATTATTAACAATTGTGAGGATGATAGTGTTAAGAGTAAAGCGCAGGCATATGTTGAACTCTTAACCGATAATTCAGAAGATAATAACTAAGCATTACAATCATTTGGTTAAAATTGCTGGTTATAGTGCATTAACCACTATAACCAGCACCTTTTATCTTTTCTTAAATCAGCATCTTAAAACAGTTAAGAGCATACAATAAATCATTATTTTTCAATGCTTTAGAGAACATTTTACTTTATCAAAATTGAATAAGGCTATTTCAGATTACATCACTGAATTCCTAAGATAAATTAGTGAACACAACCATAGATATGTCGAATGTAATTTCCTGTAGCGTTAATGACACATAAATATGAATAGCCATAATTTCTATTGCTTATGCAGGATGCAAGAAACCAATTTTTTCATAGAGGTTAACTAATGGACTTAGAAAATAAATTCTCATATCATTTTCTTGAGGGATTAACGCTCACGGAAGATGGAATTCTTACTCAAGGAAATGAGCAAGTTTATATTCCACCGAAAGAGTTAGGTGTATTAATAGTATTACTTGAATCCGCTGGTCATGTTGTACTGAAAGATATGATCATCGAATCAGTATGGAAAAATATTATTGTTAGTGACGAGTCCCTGACAAGATGTATCTATTCTTTGCGCTGCATTTTTGAAAAAATTGGCTATGATCGCTGCATAGAAACAATCTACCGGAAAGGTTATCGTTTCAGCGGGCAGGTTTTCAAAACTAAAATTAATGAAGATAATACTTCAGACTATTCCATAGCTATATTCCCTTTCACCACTTCATTGAATACACTGGATCCATTAATACTTAATCAGGAATTAGTACAAATCATTTCAAATAAAAAAATCGATGGTCTCTATACCTATCCGATGGCTGCGACAAATTTTTGTAATGACCACATATCTCAAAATTCATTCTTGAGCAGATTCAAGCCAGATTATTTCGTTACAGGAAGAATAAACCAGAATAATGCAGTGAACACTTTATACATTGAGTTGATCGACGCTAAAAACCTTTTCCTCATCGCCAGTAATCATCTCCCTGTTGATGAACTACATAATACATCACAATTTATTATAGATAATATCCTTCAAACGGTACATAAACCAGAACGATCTGTAAGATTAGCTAAGCAGGACCAAGGATATAAGAATCATTATTTATCAGATGAAATGTTAGCCGGAAAGAAAGAACTTTACGAGTTCACCCCTGAAAGCATTTACAGGGCCATGACTATATTTGATGGATTACAAAATAAAAGTGATATACAGACGCTAAAAACAGAATGTTATTGCCTTCTAGCGGAATGCCATATGTCTTTGGCACTTCATGGAAAAAGTGAACTTGAACTTGCTGCTCAAAAAGCATTAGAGCTTTTAGATTATGTATCAAACATAACCAATGTCGATGGAAAAATTTTAGCTATTATGGGACTGATAACTGGCCTGTCTGGACAAGCAAAAGTATCTCATATCTTATTTGAACAGGCTAAGATACACTCAACTGATATAGCCTCTCTCTACTACTATAGGGCACTTGTCAACTTTCATAATGAAAAAATTGAAGAGGCAAGGATTTGTATAGACAAATCACTACAACTCGAACCCAGAAGACGAAAAGCAGTTGTGATAAAAGAATGTGTAGATATGTATGTGCCTAACCCGCTCAAAAACAACATGAAACTCTACTATAAAGAAACTGAGAGTGAAAGCCATCGAGTTATAATTGACAACATTTTGAAACTAAAGCAGCTGACGAGAATTTGTATGCGATAAATTTTTATTGACACAAGTTCATTGTTTAAATGTATGCAACTTGTTATTTAAACAACAGAGATAAAAACATCTAAGATATTTACCTTATTGCAAGATATTTAAAATACTCTAGATTTAAAAGTATGATGTTATGACCATTGGTCTGGACAATTAAAAAAGGGAGCTTTATGACTAATCCAATCGGTATAAATAATTTATCTCAAAGTTCAAATATAGAGAATGTAGCGGGTGATGAAGTCGTTTCATTAGATAAACATATCAACACCAGTGCTACTGATACAGATCAAATACAAGCATTTATAGTTTCAACATGGATGGCGTCTTTTCAAAATGATATGTATTCGGTAGATAATCCTATCTCACCTTACTATAAAATTGAATGGTAGACAATTGACCAAATAAATCATTAGCGAGATACTATTATAATAGTATCTCGTTCCTTTCATTCAATCCTCACACATAAAAATATATGCGCTCACCAAAAGTTAAATTCTTAACCATCTTCACGCTTTCTATATTAATTACAAAAATGTCTTTCGCCAGCAGCGCTTGCTTTAATGAAGCAGGAACAATGTTCAGAATCGAACCAAATTTGATTAAAGCTATCGCTCTTGTTGAAAGCAATCTAAAAAAGGATAGCATAGGCAAGAACAGAGATAAGAATAACAATATAAGGAGTTTAGATTATGGGTTAATGCAGATAAACCAGATGCACATTCCCATGTTAAAAAAACGTGGAATAATACAAGATGAACGAGATTTGTTAGATAACCCCTGTCTGAACATTAAAATAGGAACCGAGATTTTATATAACCATTTTTCACGTTGTGGAGTAACGTGGCAATGCCTGGGGACTTATAATGCGGGTTTTGCAATGGATAACAAAAAAAAGAGACTGCAATATGCCAAAAAAATATACATTGTATATACCAGGCTTAATGAACTAGACAATCGTAAGGCTTTAGCAAAATGAGCCTAAAGCCTCTTTTTTTATATAGTGCAAACACCCATACGTAAAGCTGTTTTGATCAACTCGATACCACTGTGAACATCTAATTTCTTCATGATATTGAGTCTATGAGTTTCGACTGTTTTCCTGCTTAACTGCAAGAAATTAGCGATTTCTTTGTTTGTTTTACCATCAGCTATGAGTTGTAATATTTCTGACTCACGATTTGTAAG
This sequence comes from Escherichia sp. WS1152, assembly GCF_046487665.1. Classification (NCBI taxonomy): domain Bacteria; kingdom Pseudomonadati; phylum Pseudomonadota; class Gammaproteobacteria; order Enterobacterales; family Enterobacteriaceae; genus Escherichia; species Escherichia sp. WS1152. Next base: position 287,996 of record NZ_JBJQJA010000006.1, read on the forward strand.
TTGATTATCAGAGGAATACCTGGAAGATATTTTTTCACAATCCATATGTACACTATCAAAATAAGTGTAGCCATTACTAATCGAATCAATAGCGCGATTTAGTTTCGCCGGGTGACTGGTTTTCCATACGCATCCTTTCGCACCTGCTTCAAGCAATTTTATTGAATCAATATACGGCATCTTTGCTACAAATGTAATAATATGAGCATCTATTTTATGCGATTTAACCCATTTTACGAGTTCGGACCCCATCATTCCACCTGCAAATTCTCCTAAAATAAATATTTGGGCTGCAGATTTGTTACACTCCGCTATAGCTTTCTTCAGATCTTTATAGCCCCCAACAACCTCATATAAATCAGGATAATGTCCGAGGAATCCAATTATCCCATCAATCATAAACGGCTGCTGATCTGAAACTACAATTTTAATTTTTCCCATATATTCATCCTGAGTGTAAATGCTTTAACGCATTCATTTATAATCATCCCTTCCATTATTATTATAAGCAAAATCCAAAGAATACATTGATGAAATAATAATGAAATATAATTAAAAATAAAATTTTTGCGTGAAAAAAAAATAACACGGGCATTGAAAAATCATGAGATGATTAAAATATTAGAATTAGATTATATTCAAATCATTAAACCTGAGCCAGTGAGCTATAAGTCCTCAGGGCTTGCCAAAACAGAATTATTCATATCCAAAGAATGTGTTTCACACATTTTTTCAACTAAATAATGTCTGGCTTGTTCGCAGATTTCGTTAACCTTGTCAGGGGAGAAACAATGATTATTAATTAAATATTGCTCACAATTATCCACAAATTCCTGCGGACTAAATTCAGCAATAAACTGATCGGTAAAAAACACAAAACGCTTATCATCATGAAATGTAATATGGACATTCCATATTGATTTGTCGACAAAATATGACTCTACTTCAAGATACTTATCTTTGAAACTGGTAGGTATATAGAGATTTAAAGGGCCTGATAGTGACGGTAATTTTGTTACCCAACTTTCAAAGATTTTGATAAAAACATCAACTTCTTCTGAAGATTTTAACAATATACTCTTCAGATCGTTTATCATGTTTATTCTTTTTTTTCTAGTTCTGAGCTCAACAAGCTTATCAAGGGTATAAAATTATCCATCACATCAATAATGCCTTTTGTATAGCCATCATAATAACCTTGAATAAATTTTTCTTCTTTCTTTACCTCAATGCTCTGAATTTTTGCGGTGGTTTCAAGAAGGATATTTTCTTTAAGAGAAACTATTTCTTTCAATCCATCAGAAATTTTTCTTTTAATCACAACACCATTTGCAGGAGATTTTATCAAGCTCATCTCTATTTTTTTTCGCATAAAATGTAATTCTCTCTAAAAGAGTTGATGCAAGTGGTAACGGCAATTGTATGTGGTCAACAAAATCAGGAAATAATAAATTAAATCGTTGCTGCATTGCCAATGGTTGTTGCCTTATATAGGGTAACAACGTTGAAAAACCACATGTGATGATATTGTGATAGTTAGCGATGCCGGGTTTGTATCGTGCCTTTTCATTTATTTCCACCGGTATAGCTGATAAATAATCCCTTAGCACAGCAGGAACCTTATAAAAAAATCCGCGTTCTGCAAACCTTTCTCGATAAAAGTGACAACCACTGAGTAAACAGATCAATGGAAATAAATTCCAATTGTTTATGTAGTAAATAAGTGAACTATTCAGATTAAAATGTTCAACTGAAAGATTGTACTGCAGAAGAATCATTTCATTGGTAATAGATCTAAGCACCGGATTGTTAATAGGTGTATTATTCAAGCTTACTCGTTGAGGATGAATATAACTAATTGGATCATATATAATCTTTCTTAGGGCAAGATTCATAACGCTCTCATATGTCTACTTAATTTTCAACCTGACTAAATTAGTTAGAATGGCCCTATACTTCCATAACAGCCAGCAAGTCGCTACGGATATTAATGCAAGTAAGATAGAAACCGGCATAGCCTTATCATAAGCAAAAACAGGTTCGCTAATTTCATATGTTGGTGCTTGCTCAATAATGTCTCTTCGTTTTGACAATACTACAGAAATATTTTCATATTGTACGCTTGCAAAACTATTAACAATAAATCTCTTTATGTCATTTATTTTTATTTCTGGATTGATATCTTTTTCATATACTGCAAGTACAGAAATATGAATTGGTAAAGCAGTTTTACCACTATCGCCAGTATCAACATCGTAACTAACATGTACTCTCGAAGAAACAATGCCATCCATAATTTTGAGAGATTGCTCTAACCGCTGCTCTATAGCAGAATATAGCCTTGCTTTTTCCGCTCGTGGAGATGAAACGAGTGCATCTGCAGGGAACATCTGCGATATTTGAATATCAGGCTTACCCGGGAGATTGTAGATTTTTAGCCAATCCACCGCAGAAGCAAAATCCGTTGGTTCGACAAATATTGAAAATCCAGTTTTGCCTTGATCCTTCTTTTCAGCATTAATATTATGTCTTTGTAAAACAGCAAGGACATCATTAGCTTGCTGTTGATCAAGATGGTTCAGTAATTCCTGCTGCTTGCAGCCGCACAACAGCAGGATAAACAATAATAATGATATATATTTCATGAGCGGGTCAACGTCTCAACTGCAGCGACAATCTTTCTTGCTAATGTTCCCACCAATGAAACCTCGACATTATAATTAAGCACATGATCCTGCAAGACTAATAATTTTTCAGGAGTTAACCCTTTTTTATCAGACCTTAATGCTTGTAACGCATTTTGCTGCCAATTTTCAGTTTGTACAGCATAGTTGGCAAAAGCGGAGATCATTTTATCATCCGGGTTGTCAAGATTGAGAACCCGGTCATTTAAATCAATCACTTTCGCTTGCTGTATTTCATGAGCAGTTGATTGCTCAACTCTATCAATAGGTGGCATATTGCTTACTGACATAATAAAATCCTTATCCAGTTTAGCGGAAGTTTTGTATGATTGCCGAATCAAGATCTTTATACGCTTTTACAACGTTAGATTGCGCATTTCGATACAATGTATACTCAGCTAATGCACTTTGATATTCGGCAAGGAATTTCGGGTCGGAGGGATTGGTTGCTAAATCCTCCAACGCTTTTTCAACTTGCTGGTTCAGATCATCAACGCCCTGATCAAATTGTTTGCTGATATCCATAATATAACCATTCCAATCTGCCATAAGTCCTCCTCAATTATTCCTGAAATGTCCACTTGCTACCTTGAGACTTCTCGAATCGGTTATCTCCGTAGCTAAATGAACTATTATTTGTGTCCTGATTTTTCAAATTCACATTAAATCTTACATATTGTTTACCCCATTGTTTATAATATTCGTCAACATAGTTATTAATTTTATTTAATTCACTGTCACTTAACGTACCAATGATATTGAAATACACATTGTTAGCTGTTTTATATTTTTCATAAGAAAGACCTATCGCCGACAACGTTTCAATAGCCTGACTTTCCAATACATTATCATCTAATACCGCAATACTTATATTGCTGGCATATGGCATAGTTTGCAGTAATCCTTTAATAAGATTATCGATTAGTTGCTGTGTGATAGCGTTCCGTTGCTTACTCACGGTCAGTCTGGGATTACTGGCATCTAATAGTTGAAGTTTAAAATATTGTAAATCAGGGAAATTATCAGCAAGCCATGAAAAAATTCGTATCGATTCATCATCAGGATTTATCACCCGTACTGGCTTTCCTGGTTGATTTTTTTCCAGTGCTTGTTTGACCCAGACTGCTTCATCCAAACTATTGGTATTAATATAGATGACATGATCTCTACCATATAATATTTCATAATTCCTGTTTTTGTTTACAAGAATTTTATCGATATGTCTCAGCTGCGGATCATTACTGGCATTAACAATATAAAAAGCAATGAAAATGATAGCAAAAAGAAAAAAAAGCATTACATACTTAAACAGCTTACTGCTAAAGAAACGTTGTTCTGTAGAGATAATGTTATTTTCAATAATGCCTGGCAATGAATATTGCCAAACTTCATTTTTTTCTTTTACAGCAAATTTGAGACCTAAAACTTCTATTTGCTGATTCAATGTTAACGTTCTATCTTCAGGTTCTTGTGCTGTTAATTCTCTGATTGTTACAACCAGATCAGGGTCGGTAGTAATTATTATCTCAAAACTACCTGTAAGCTCGCCATAAGGAACGACTATTGTATTTTCTGGTAACTCAGAAAAAGCATCACTTTTTCCTAACGAAACATCATTACCAATGATAACAAGTAGACGTCCATTAAGTATTTCATACTCGCATCCATTCAATGGTCCGCTCAACAAACGAATGGCATAAGATTCCAATAAGTCTTGTGATAAGAATTTATCATTATTTTCCATGAATACCACCCGCTAATTCCATAAGCTCTAGTTTAGAGTAGTGTAACAAGACGGAAATTTCATGACCAAATTATGATGACACAGAGTAAAAAAATTATAATTTCGAGGACTATTTTAAATGCCTCTATGCATAACTTTATTTACAATTTAAGGTATAAACCCTATTCCCTCAATGTTAAGCAAATATAACAATTACTCTTATTTTAACTTTTACACGTAATATTTACCCTAAATGATTTTAGAGTACAGGTTGGCATATGCAAGTCTTTTCCAGTGATGTCTACTTCACTGTAGGCACTAATGCATTATTAGCATCCCAAAAAGAATATTACAGCGATTTAGTTGCGTTGGTTGATCTTGGGCATTCGTTCGTTGTTATTGATGAGCATCAACATCGAAATCTCAAACCAAATACAGAACCTGTAAACATCCTTTTAAGCAACAATTTCATCAGGATCAATAAGAATATTACATTATCTGATTTAACGCATTTCCTGATTTCGAATCTTCATACACAAAATGTGTATTCCACACAAGAACCACTTACCCATGATGAGATAGATATCCTGCGGTTATGTGTTTCTTACTCGTTAAAACAAATAGCCATTATTAAAGGAATTGATTATAAAACAGTATCATATCACAAAATAAGAGCCCTAAATAAACTTAACATAAAAGGTACTGTTGAGTTGTTTATAGCACTCTGTGAATGGGATAAACATTATTTTAAACTCCAATCTTGCGTAAGAGAAAGTTGATATGTCATTAGTAAGATATAATAGTAAAATCATAATAACCATCGCGCTGATATCGTTGCTCTCTGCATGCACCAGAGAAAATTCATTAAAGGAGAATCAAAATAAAAGAAGTGGCGAATCCCAAGCGATAGTAGATGCAAGACAGTTCTTTAGCGAACACCCGGAATATATATCATCAGCAGAACTGGAGCAAAAGCTATATCGCGAATTTGCACAGGTTACTACAGTTCCAGCTTATAAAGAGATGAGTATGTATCAATTGCTTGTCATTTCGCAAGATCGTTTAACTCATTAAATAATGAATCTACACGCTTTTTGCGTGTAGATTATTTTTAAATTTCTGACTACGATAGACATTTAATTTATTCAATTATTATCTTTATTCTCGATTTCTGTGTCTTCACCCTCAATGAATTTATCTTCTGAAGAGAGCTGTTCATCTGGAACAGGTTGTCCGGCATTCTCCACATCTTCAAGCCACAGCAGAAGACGTAATATTTCATCTATACTTTCGAAGCTCACATAATCGTAGCGACGATGGGTAGCATAAATTTTTCGTGCTAATTTTTTATCTGTAATAATTGGTATCCCGATTTCCTTTGCATATTTCCTTACGGCTAATGCTACCTCATTAGTTTCTCTTACAGAAATCAATGGAATAGGTGAAAGATGTGGCTTAAAGTATATCCCTATTGCAATGTGAGTAGGGTTGGCAATCATCAAACGGCTATTACTGACATCAGATTTCAATTGCTCAGAAAGAATTTCTTGATGGCGCTCTCTGCGTTTAGACTTAATTTCTGGATTTCCTTCTTGTTCCTTATATTCTCTTTTAACTTCTTGTTTATCCATTTTCATATCTTTCATAAATAAAAAATATTCAGCGATAAAATCAAAAATTAAGACAATTATCATACTGCCGAGACAATACAGTATGAGAAGGAATAGCATCTCTCCCCAATCTGATAATAAAGATATGATATCTCCATCAAGAGTTTTAAAAAGCAGTGATTTATGGTTACTCCAAAATACTTTGATCGCCAATGCAAAAAAAATAATATAAATAATTGCTTTAACAAATTCTTTTACGGTTTTTAAGCCAAATATACGCTTTAAGCCATTTACTGGATTTAATGAATCAAACTTAAATTTAACAGCTTCAGTTGCTAATTGCATTTTACTTTGAAACCAGGAGACAAGTATTGTTGTGAACATGCAAACCAGCAAAAAAGGAATGATCGTTTTCAACCAACCAATCCCCATAGCTTTAAAATAGTCCCAAATATCCGGTTTAGCGTTATGATCAAGGATATATTCAAGAATCGACATAATGTGATGCACATCAAAAACATATCCGAGATATAAAGTACCCACTAGCATTATTACAGAGACGGTTAAGTCTCTACTTTTTAGAATTTGCCCTTTTTTAGAAGCATCCTGGAGTTTCTTTTGTGTTGGCTTTTCAGTTTTATTGGCCATGAAACACTCTATTTCTCAATGTATAGTTGCAATTGTTCTGGGAAAAAGGATAACGGCATTACTCGTTCAGCCAGTATTGGGCCAAAATAAATAATTAATATTAAAAATGCCAGCGCACTTTTGACAGTCAGTGAAATGGCAAAAGCATTTAGTTGTGAAGCATAACGTGCCAGCAATCCCAGGACAGCCTCACCGCCCAGCATAACGGCAATCACGGGGCTTGCGTAAACGATAGTATGAGTCATTATGTTATTAATATATGAGAATAAAGGCTCTAATTTAGGAAAATTAAAATTACCTGAAGGCCATAAATTATAACTTTGCCAAAGAGTTTCCAGAATAAAGTTCATTCCACCGTTAGTAAGATAAACCGCAGCAGAGAAAAGGTTAAATAATCTTGCTAATTCCGAGGTATCGACACCTGTAGCCGGATCCAAAGTACTACTTAATGTTGCACCGCGTTGGTTATCGATAAAGCTACCTATAGCAAGGAAAATCCAAAACGGGGATGCTAATAAGCATGCAATAAACAGCCCTATGATAATTTCTCTGGCAGCGAACAAAGCAATATCGATTTCATTTAAGTTCAATAATTCATAGTGGTAATGCTGAACTAATGCACATGATACCACTATTATTATTGGATGACGGACCACTGTTGGTATATTCCCACTGGCGAAAAATGGTAACAAATAGAAAGTGGGTGCCAATCGGCAAAAACCGAGCGCTGTAGCAGCCAGCAGACTATGTAACTGATAGAGTATCGCCTCCCCCATGCTATCCTCTCGCGAATGCTAAATTCAGCATTTCAATACCAAAAGAATATAATTTTTCGCCATACCATCCGCTCATTAAAAAAAAGCAAATACTTACGCATAATAATTTCACGCCAAATGGCAACGTCTGTTCTTGCAACTGTGTTACCGTTTGAAAAAGCCCTACTAATAAACCAACAAATGTCGCAACTGCGATAGGTCCTGCAGACATAACTAAAATCAGATACAGCGCCCTATTCCCTGCAAAAACAATATCGTCCATATTTTTTCCTCAGGGATTAATGGATAGGTCAAAATATTGTAAAATGAGTCCTTTTGATAACATTGTCCAACCGTCCATAGCGACAAATAGAATTAATTTTATCGGTGTAGATATGGTTACCGGGCTCATCATCATCATACCTAACGTTAACAGAACGCTGGATATAACCAGATCCACTACGACAAAGGGTAAATAGATATAAAAACCTATAATAAATGCACTTTTTATCTCACTCAATGCATATGCGGGCAGTAACGAGAAAATTGAAATATTATCATCATCGATTATCTCTTCATTGTCTTCAGAACTATTCACCTTCTGAATCTTTTCAAAAAAGCTAACCAACTCAGGTTCAGAATATTTTATCAAATATGATTTATAACCACTCATGCCTGTCTCAACAAAATTAACAACCGACGCTACATTATTGAATGAAAGATTCTCATTCTGACTGTTATTATATATTTCCTTCCCAACCGGCATCATTACGAACATTGACAAAAGCAAAGCAACCCCATTAAGTGTCATATTTGATGGCACTTGCTGAAGTCCCAGCGCGTTTCGGACAATAACAAAAACAATTGAGAATTTAATAAAACATGTCCCGGATGCTATTATAAACGGCAATAGTGTAAATAATGATAATATCGCTATCAGCGAAATGCTATTTGACATTATTATTCCTTGATAACCAAGAATGAATTTCTACGCCCAATTTATCATCCACTTCAACAAGTTCGCCATAGCCAGTTAGCGCGCCATTTACACGTATCTCTATATTTTTCTCTGATTCTGGAAGCAGAGATATTATTCTTTTTGCACAGAGTTCGTCTATTTCATATAGATTCATTATTTTCTTACCAAGAACAAACTCAATTTTTACAGGCAAGTCTTCAAAACTATTAATCATCTGTTCGTCATTTTCATCATAAATCTCACTCTCGCTTTTTTTGATATCAAAATCATCTGTTTCAAAATCTTCCTCGTACTCAAAATGATCAGCCATTTTTAACTCCTCTGGATAAATTAAATCACAAATTTTTGTATTATAAATAACCGCATAAGCCAAATTATTTGAGATTAATAAAACATCGCCAACTTCAATATCAACAAGACTTCTGTAACATGTTTTACTAAATCCAATTACAAAATGAATGGACCAATATAATGATTTTTTGTCTAATGTTGGGGTATTTTCGTATTGGCAGACAGTGACTTTATCTAACCAAAGATTCAATTCCCCTGTCCATATTCTTATCAGTGGTTGAGCTGGACTCAATACTCCATCAAATACTTTACCTACGCACAAACGATTATATTTTAGTTCAGGATACTTTAGATTTAACGGCGAACTGGATAAACTGAGCCATTCGCCTATTAACCTTTCCGTTTCTGGCATTAAAGCCATCCCAGCGAGTTCGGCAGAAATTAAGGGAAATATTTCTCGAAGCAACACCCATCCAGACCAGCTGCCACTCTCTTCTGCTATCGGTAGCCATTTAGCACTAAATTCGGGCATTAATAATGCAACATCTTCGCCATTTTCTTTCCAATTTTGAAAAGTGGTTTCAAACGTATGAGTGTTTCGATTTACCTTCCTCAGACCGAACATTAACTTTCATCCTTCTGATCGTTTTCGAATTTGCCTTCATTTTCTTGCTCCTCATGAGGCTGATGTCGTTGTCCTTGTCGTTCATCTTGTTCAGTCAATACCCAACGTTGTGCTGTAACATCATTGTTTTGGGCTTCATGGAGTCTGTCGGAGACAAGCGCGTCCGATGGTTTTAGTCGTATCCCTTCACTACTTTCCAGAATCCGGACTGTATGATTCTGTCCCCAACGCTGAAACTGATATGTCAATTCATTTTCGGGCACATTGACACTATTAACAGAATTATTTATATCATTCTGATTGAGCGTATGAACATTCCTTTGCTTTTCGATATGTTGAGTAAACATGGTTCTGTTATCAGCAAACCTTCTTTCGTTAGTACTGTCTAATGAATGAGCCTGCTGTCCATTTATTTTGTCTCCATCGCGGTATTTTTTTTCACGATCTTTATTATTACTGTGTTTTTGATCTGTGATGTATTCTGTATTGATACCATTATGGATTTTTTCCTTAAATTGTATCGTTTTATTAGATAGTTCAGAGTTACTCCCCTGATCTCGTGAAGTCATATTGAGAATTTTCTTTGTAGAAAATTGTTCTGTTCCATTTGTTTGCAAAGAAAGAGAGGGATTCCTGTCAACCTGGAGAGATGATTTGTTGTCAATAGACTTCATTTGCCCATTCTTTTTCCCCAATGTAGAAAATTGGCTATCCTGAGTCTGGTGATGCTGCCAACTTACTGATTTAGTGTATGATGGTGTTTTTGAGGTGCTCCAGTGGCTTCTGTTTCTATCAGCTGTCCCTCCTGTTCAGCTACTGACGGGGTGGTGCGTAACGGCAAAAGCACCGCCGGACATCAGCGCTATCTCTGCTCTCAGGGGTCTGACGCTCAGTGGAACGAAAACTCACGTTAAGGGATTTTGGTCATGAGATTATCAAAAAGGATCTTCACCTAGATCCTTTTAAATTAAAAATGAAGTTTTAAATCAATCTAAAGTATATATGAGTAAACTTGGTCTGACAGTTACCAATGCTTAATCAGTGAGGCACCTATCTCAGCGATCTGTCTATTTCGTTCATCCATAGTTGCCTGACTCCCCGTCGTGTAGATAACTACGATACGGGAGGGCTTACCATCTGGCCCCAGTGCTGCAATGATACCGCGAGACCCACGCTCACCGGCTCCAGATTTATCAGCAATAAACCAGCCAGCCGGAAGGGCCGAGCGCAGAAGTGGTCCTGCAACTTTATCCGCCTCCATCCAGTCTATTAATTGTTGCCGGGAAGCTAGAGTAAGTAGTTCGCCAGTTAATAGTTTGCGCAACGTTGTTGCCATTGCTGCAGGCATCGTGGTGTCACGCTCGTCGTTTGGTATGGCTTCATTCAGCTCCGGTTCCCAACGATCAAGGCGAGTTACATGATCCCCCATGTTGTGCAAAAAAGCGGTTAGCTCCTTCGGTCCTCCGATCGTTGTCAGAAGTAAGTTGGCAGCAGTGTTATCACTCATGGTTATGGCAGCACTGCATAATTCTCTTACTGTCATGCCATCCGTAAGATGCTTTTCTGTGACTGGTGAGTACTCAACCAAGTCATTCTGAGAATAGTGTATGCGGCGACCGAGTTGCTCTTGCCCGGCGTCAACACGGGATAATACCGCACCACATAGCAGAACTTTAAAAGTGCTCATCATTGGAAAACGTTCTTCGGGGCGAAAACTCTCAAGGATCTTACCGCTGTTGAGATCCAGTTCGATGTAACCCACTCGTGCACCCAACTGATCTTCAGCATCTTTTACTTTCACCAGCGTTTCTGGGTGAGCAAAAACAGGAAGGCAAAATGCCGCAAAAAAGGGAATAAGGGCGACACGAAAATGTTGAATACTCATACTCTTCCTTTTTCAATATTATTGAAGCATTTACCAGGGTTATTGTCTCATGAGCGGATACATATTTGAATGTATTTAGAAAAATAAACAAATAGGGGTTCCGCGCACATTTCCCCGAAAAGTGCCACCTGACGTCTAAGAAACCATTATTATCATGACATTAACCTATAAAAATAGGCGTATCACGAGGCCTGTGGGAGGAAAATAAAGTGTCATCCTAACTACAGGACCCTGCAACGTAGCAATTCCTGCAAAAATCCATTTAAAACAATGACTTATTTCAATTCTGCCATCTGCAAGCGTTTTGTGGGGATGGAGGCCGGAATCATTAAAGTATCATCCTAATTTTCGCTCAACCTTGGAAAATGCTGAGAATCGTAAAAATAAAGTTTCATCCTTTCCGCTACTAGTTCAAGGCTTTCTTCCGGCCGCCGGCAACAACGCTGCTTGGCTGAGGCGATCCACTTGCGCTACCGCTCACTGATCAGATCGAACTTGAACTCGACGAGCAGCCAACCATCAGGCCGAGCGTGATCGCCAAAAAAAACGGATCATGCGAAATCCTTCGTTGAGTTTGGCGCGGGTTTTAGCAAATCAGCTGGCCCGCGATCCGGTTGAGAGTGATCCGAAGCGGTCCTTGACGACCGGCACAAATCGGCCGATTCTGTTGAAAAAGTAGCTTTAGCGGCAGCCTGCCGATCAGGTGTGCCTGCTGTCGAAGTGGCTGCAAGCCACTTCAAGTTGCCTTCCGGCGTTTCACTGAGCGTCCTTGCTCAGGTTTAAGGGTTAATTTGAGGGTTTCTGCTCGTAGCAGGCATACCTATCCCGTCAGCGGTGGCCCTTGAGGCAAAAGCTTGGCCATGCGGCGCAGGTTCTGCACCATCGCAGCCAAGGTTAATTCGTCAGTGGCACCCGTTAGGCCACGCAGTCGTAAACGGTCGAGTTTCATGATCCGTTTGAGGTGGGCGAAAAGCATCTCCACCTTCTTTCGTTCGCAGCGAGAGACGAGGTACTCCGGTGTCTTGGCGATGCGTCGAGCCACGTCGCGGGCAGCCTCATGGATGCTGCGGACGATCTTCCGATTCGGCGTGTTGGGGCAGCATTTCGCTTTCAACGGGCAGGTGGCGCAGTCGGTTTGGCTGGAGCGGTAAATGACGGTTTTGGCCTTAGTTACCCGCGACCTTTGCTGGGTGAAGGCGCGCCATTCACTGCGTAGCGGTTTGCCGGCTGGGCAGCGATATTCATTGGCGTCCTGACTCCAGTGAAAGTCGTTACTGGAGAGGCTGTCGTCCTTGCGCTCGGTCTTGTCCCACACCGGCACATGCGGTTCGATGTCCTTTTCTTCGACCATCCAGGCCAGCATCGGGGCGGTGCCATAAGCGGTATCGCCGATAAGGCGTTCCGGTGTGAGATCGAACTGCGCCTCGACACGCTCGACCATCGTCCTAGTCGAATCGACTTCGGCGGTACGGTGCGCCGGGGTAGCTTCCACGTCCATGATCACACCGTGCTCAGTGTCGATCAGGTAATTCGTGGAGTAGGCAAAAAAGGCCGGGCCACCTGGCGCTGCTGTCCAACGGGACTGAGGATCAGTGAGCGAAATTTTCTTGGGAAGAGCCTCAGCCAGCGCCTCTTCATCAAGGGCTTCGAGGTACTCGCGCACTGCGCGGCTGCTGAGCTTTGGATCGTTCCAATCGACCTCATCTCCCGCCACCCCACGTTGCCGGCTGGCATCCGCCTTAATGATGCTGGCGTCGACGGCGAAACCTTCACCCTTGACTAGGCCGGCTGCCATGCAGCGCCGCAGCACCTCATTGAATAACCAGCGGAATAGATCGCTGTCACGAAAACGCCCATGGCGATTCTTCGAGAAGGTCGAGTGATTGGGGACTTCGTCTTCCAGACCCAACCGGCAGAACCAGCGATAGGCCAGGTTCAGGTGCACCTCTTCGCACAATCGCCGCTCGGAACGAATGCCATAGCAGTAGCCGACGACCAGCATGCGCACCATCAACTCCGGGTCAATCGAGGGACGCCCGATGGGGCTATAGAAATCTGCCAGGTAGGCACGTAGATCACTGAGATCCAAGCACTGGTCGATGCTGCGCAGGAGATGTTGGGCCGGGACGTGATCTTCCAGATTGAACGAGTAGAACAGGCGCTGCTGTCCTCCCGGTAACTGTCCCATCATGCTGTTCGCCCCCACGCTCGCTGACAAAGCAATTTTGCCAACGGCATGGGGAGGCCGCTACTTTTTCAACAGAATCGGCCGCACACAGCCATTCGGCTCAACAGAACCCTGCCTTTACCCCACCAAACTCCGGAAACTCGCCCGGTAGTCCGTCGGCTTGAGATGCACATGTTGGCTGAGGTCGCCGGGTAGCGTGAACAGGCGCGGACCGTCCCGAAACTGGAACACGCGATACAGATGGAATTGATCGCCCGCCTCCTTGGAGAATTCGAGTTCGTTGTGGCTGACCAAGAAAGACGAGCCTACCCCGCCATTGGTGGTTTTCACCTCGATGAAGCGCTCATGGGCGTCCTCTTCGAACGACAGGATGTCGAACCCCGCACCGTCTCCCTGGGTGTCGGACACCCAATCCAGCCGCTGAAAAAGCTCTGGGTGGCCGAGCTCGGTCAGGCGTTGCTGTTCGTAGCCAATCACCCACTGCTCCCCTGCCCGGCCCAGCTTGCGGTTGGCTTCATCGCGAGCGGCATAATCGAACTTTCGCGGTAGGCGTTGCCGTAGAGATGCCGGGGTACGCACAAGCACTTCACGGGCGGGTGGTTCTACCAAAGCCGCTCGGTAGGTTTTGTCACCCGGAAGTTTTACCTCCTCCAGGGCATCGACAAGAGCGCCGACCGTCTGCTGATGTTCCAGAACGTAGGCGTGTACGGATTTACGCAGCAGCAGTTGGCTGTTGCCGCGTGGCTTGTAGCCGTTGATATAGGGCAGGCCCAGGGCATCGAGTACGGCGCTAATGTTCTGGTGCTTGAGCTCGACTGAAGACTTGCTGCGACCGTTCAGCAGTTGGCGCAGTGCCTGGTTGTGCTCGGACTTGTGGTACGGCTCCCCAGCCGCCTCGGCACGCAGCATGTCGAAATAGTCTTCGACCGTGGCCAGGACCTCTTCTTCGGACCAGTCTTCGCCGATGCGAATGATGCGAAACCCGAGCCGCGTCAGCGCCGGAACGACGGTCGTCTCGCCACCGGAGAAGCTGTCAGCAGTGAGCGGGCCCTGCTCGGGAAATTGCTTGCCGAAGGCCACACCGGCGATGGCCTTGGAATCGCAATCGGTGCCGGTCTTCGGATCACGTACCAGGAAGTCGCGGGACTTGCCGTAGCCGTGGCGCGCCAGGAATTTCGTGCGGCCCAGTTGCACGAACTCATCGATGGCAGCCTGCACGGCGGCGGGGCTTCGAAGCTGGGAGAGTTGAGACACAGGGTCCTTCCTTACTGTCATGGTGTGCCGGGAACCGCCGAGCCACGAGATTATGAGTAGCCCCTGAACAGAAACGTCACGATAAAAGCCGTGAACGCCACCAGGCCCATTAAATCCCTTGCGTATTTGCAGCCCGTGCTGTCCAAACCTGTACCAGGTCCGATCAACACGCTCCAACCATTGAGGTACGAAAACACCGCCTGACCGAACAAAAAATGCGTGATAGCCGCCGCAGCCATGACGCCGGAATCGTCAGACAGGCTGTAGCTGTTGACCATTGCCCTGTACGCCTGCATCTGAAATGGCTATTGCCCTGATGGGAGCCGGCTTTTCAGCCACCGACACCAGCGATGCCGTCAATATTCTTTACCCGATAACCATGACCGTACAAGCTAACAAGGCCTGGCAAGCCAGCGGACTTAAAAAGTCTTTTTTTCTACCATCCCACAAAAAAGTTCGTGGTGGAGAAAAGATAAGCTATGCAAGGCTTTAGGAGACGTGGTTTTTCAGGATGACGAAGAACGATTCGGCGCTAGGTGCAACATAGGTGCATCGCACGAGCGCTAGGAACGGCGAAAAAAGGCGGACGTGGCGAAATCGGTAGACGCAGCAGACTTTAAAATTGGAGTGCCCGCGGGGAAATCCGCGGAGTAGAACCGCTCAAAGTCGGGGAACGCTAACGGGCAATACCCTAAGCCAATCCCGAGCCAAGCCCCTTCGGGGGAAGGTGTAGAGACTGGACGGGCGGCGCCTAAAGCCTTCGGGCAATGGCGAAGGGACAGTCCAGACCACGAACGTCATCAGACGGCGGCGAAAGTCGAGGTGGTACGAAAATCTGCTTCTCTGTGAGAGTACGGGTTCGAGTCCCGTCGTCCGCACCACAAAGCCAAACATCCCTGCGATGATCGACCTCTGGGCGTTTGGTCGTGAGCCCGCCACCCTCGCGCTACGCTTTGCGCAGGCGTCGAAGGCGATCAGGTGCGCCCATCGATTCCGTCGAGCACCATCGCTGCGAGTTCATCGCTGGTGTGTGCACCACTATCGAGAACACGGGTTGTGCATGGAAGCCGTTCCCTTGCGGCCAAGCATCGGGCGACATTCGCTAATCGCCACTCTCGAATCTCCGCATTTCGATTCGGGTCAGGATGCATGGTCTGGTTCGCGATCCGGTGACGCAATAGGTCCTCGTTGAGCGTCAGAAAGATGTGCAGCAGCTGATCGTCGATCCGCCTTACCCCGTCGAGTATCTCAGTCAGATAGTCCGGGTGCACGAGCGTCATTGGGATGATGATGTCCTGCGAGTAATTCCTTCGGCACTGTTGCAAAGTTAGCGATGAGGCAGCCTTTTGTCTTATTCAAAGGCCTTACATTTCAAAAACTCTGCTTACCAGGCGCATTTCGCCCAGGGGATCACCATAATAAAATGCTGAGGCCTGGCCTTTGCGTAGTGCACGCATCACCTCAATACCTTTGATGGTGGCGTAAGCCGTCTTCATGGATTTAAATCCCAGCGTGGCGCCGATTATCCGTTTCAGTTTGCCATGATCGCATTCAATCACGTTGTTCCGGTACTTAATCTGTCGGTGTTCAACGTCAGACGGGCACCGGCCTTCGCGTTTGAGCAGAGCAAGCGCGCGACCATAGGCGGGCGCTTTATCCGTGTTGATGAATCGCGGGATCTGCCACTTCTTCACGTTGTTGAGGATTTTACCCAGAAACCGGTATGCAGCTTTGCTGTTACGACGGGAGGAGAGATAAAAATCGACAGTGCGGCCCCGGCTGTCG